>JBKEBH010000010.1:0-1816 GCA_047973065.1 Paracoccus sp. (in: a-proteobacteria)
GGCTGAGCATGGTGCCTCCGGGGCAGGCGCTGCCGGGGGATGCCGGTCTGGTCATCCTGCCGGGCAGCAAATCGACACGCGGCGATCTGGCATTTCTGCGCGCGCAGGGCTGGGATATCGACCTGACGGCGCATCTGCGGCGCGGCGGGCGAGTATTGGGGATTTGCGGTGGCTATCAGATGCTGGGTCGCATGATCCACGATCCCGAAGGCCACGACGGCGCACCCGGCAGCGATGCCGGGCTGGGTCTGCTGGAGGTAGAGACGCATATGGCGCCCGACAAGACGCTGACCCGGATCGAGGGGCACGCGCTTGGACAGGCCATTGAGGGATATGAAATTCATATGGGTCGGACGGTCGGGGCGGATTGCGCCCGGCCCTTTGCCCACATTCCGCAACCCGATGGTGCGACCAGCCCGGATGGCCGTGTCGCGGGCACCTATCTGCACGGGCTTTTCGCCGGCGACGCCTTTCGCGCGGCCTGGCTGGCGCAGCTTGGGGCAAGCTCGGCGCTGGAATATGGGGCCGGGGTCGATCAGGTGCTGGACCGGTTGGCCGAACACCTTGAGACGCATCTGGATGTGGGGCGGATTCTGGATCTGGCCGGATAGGCGGAAAAGCCCGGAACCCGGCTGTGCGGTGCGTATGCCGGGCCTGCACGGGCTGGACCGGGCGAGGCTGGTGATCAGCCGATGATCTTGTCCAGAATCCGGGCCGCCTCGGCCCGGCAGGGGGCAAGAGGGGCGCGGTCCTCGCCGGGAAAGAAGCGGGCGCGTATGGCGGTCGGCATCGGTGCCGGCTGGGCGATGATCACGCGCGGGCCGCTGCGGGCCGTCTCGGCCTGCCAGCTTTGCGCCAGCGCGATCTGCCCGGCCTTGGTTGCGCCGTAGCTGCCGAAGAACTTCTGTCCGGCGCGGGGATCGTCGAAGAACAGCGCGGTGCCGGACCGCGCCAGAAGCAGCGGCTCGAACAGCCCGATCAGGCCGCGCGTGGCCACGATGTTCAGATCGACCGATTTCTGGAAATCCTTGGCGTCGATATGACCGGCCGGCGCCAGCGGCGCGGCATGGATCGCGGTATGCGCCCAAAGGTCCAGCCCGCCCCAGCGGCCAAGCGCCGCCTGCGCCAACTGGCCCATCGCCTCGGGGGTGCCGACATCCATCGGCGCCAGCGTGGCCGCGCCGCCGGCCCGGCGGATGCGGTCGTCCAGTTCCTCAAGCGCGCCGACGGTGCGGGCGACGGCAAGGATATGCCAGCCGCGCGCGGCAAGGGTTTCGGCCAGGGCGGCGCCAAGGCCGCGCGAAGCGCCGGTAATCAGCGCGATTTTCTGATGCTCGGTCATGGCGGTGATGTCGCATCGGCGCCGGGCGGGCGCAAGCCCCAAGCTTGCCGGCGCGGAGGGGTACGTCACATTGACTTCCGCGCCGGAAAAAGGGCATCATGCGCGCGACTGAATTTCCTGAATAGAAGGGGCCTTCCATGACCTTGACCCAAGCCGCGCTGCCCAGTCGTTCGGCGCTGACGAATGTTCTTATGGTGCTGGCCGGATCGGCGCTGATCGCGCTGTCGGCGCAGGTCAGCGTGCCGATGTTCCCGGTGCCGATGACGCTGCAGACGCTGGCCATCGGGCTGGTCGGGCTGACCTATGGCTCGCGCCTGGGGGCGGCGACGGTGCTGGCCTATCTGGCCGAGGGGGCCGTGGGTCTGCCGGTCTTTGCCAGCGGCCATGCAGGTGCCGCATGGCTGGTGGGGCCGACCTCGGGCTTCCTGTGGGGCTTTGTCGGCATGGCCTGGCTGACCGGCTGGCTGGTCGAGC
>JBKEBH010000104.1:0-4286 GCA_047973065.1 Paracoccus sp. (in: a-proteobacteria)
GCCGCCTACAACTTCGCGCGCAGGCTCAAGACCCTCGGCGGCCTCACGCCGTACGAGTACATCTGCAAAATCTGGACTTCAGAGCCAGAGCGATCCATCCTGAACCCGATCCAACAGATGCCGGGACTGAACAACTAGGGCGGGTCGCAGGGCCCGCTCCACTTGCTGATCGACAGCACCGGCATCAAGAATGATGAAAGGACCGAGCTCTCCCCCGGCCCTTTCAAATTTCACCTGCGGATCAATATCCGACCGTTCCCGATGCGGCCTGACGCGGATCGGACGCACCCAGCAGATAGCCGGTAGCGGGGTCCTTCATCACCGACTGGGTCGAGCCCATCACCTCCTTGAGGGCGAGGATATGGCCCTTGGCAATCAGCGCCTTCTGGGTGTCAGGGCTGATGCCCTCTTCGATGCGCAACTCCTCGGGCAGCCATTGGTGATGGACGCGCGGCGCGGTCGAGGCTTCGGCGATGTTCATGCCATGGTCGATCGAGTTCATGATGATCTGCAGCACGGTGGTGATGATGCGCGCCCCGCCCGGCGAGCCGGTCACCAGCCAGACCTTGCCATCCTTCATGACAATGGTCGGGGTCATCGACGAAAGCGGGCGCTTGCCGGCCTCGATGGCATTGGCGTCGCCCCCGATCAGGCCATAGGCATTGGGCACACCGGGCTTGGAGGAGAAGTCGTCCATCTCATTGTTCATCAGGATACCCGTACCGTCCGCGACCAGTCCCGAACCATAGGAAAGGTTCAGCGTATAGGTGTTCGAAACCGCATTGCCGTCCTTGTCCATGATCGAAAAATGGGTGGTCTGATCCGATTCGTAGGGGGTCAGATCGGCGGTCGGCTTGATCAGCGCCGAGGGCGTGGCAACGTCGGACTTGATCTTGACCCGCAGATCGCCGGCATATTCCTTGCTGGTCAGCTGGCTGACCGGAACATCGACGAAATCGGGATCGCCGAGATATTCCGAGCGGTCGGCATAGGCCAGCTTCATCGCCTCGGCCATCAGGTGGATGGTCTCGGCCGAGTTCTGACCGAGCGCACCGATCGGATAGCCTTCCAGCGTGTTGAGGATCTCGATCAGGTGCACCCCGCCCGAGGAGGGCGGCGGCATCGAGACGATCTCGTAGCCGCGATAGGTGCCGTGCACCGGCTTGCGTTCCATGACCTTATAGGCGGCCATATCGGCGGCGGTCATATTGCCGCCGGCAGCGGTGACCGAGCTGGCAATCGCCTCGGCGACCGGCCCCTTGTAGAAGCCGTCCGGCCCTTCTGCGGCGATGGTCTTCAGGGTCTTGGCGAGATCGGCCTGCACCAGCGTATCGCCGGGCTGATAAAGTGCGCCGTCCTCCTTGTAGAAGATGTTGGCGGTGGCGGGATAGCGGGTCAGCTGTTCCTTCGCATCGCCCAGACTGTCGGCGAGATCGGGGGTGACGGTGATGCCTTCCTCGGCCAGTTTAATCGCGGGCGCGATGACATCGGCCCATTCCATCGAACCATATTCGTCGAGCGCCAGTTTCATGCCGGCGACAGTGCCCGGCACCCCGGATGCTGCACCAGAATAAAGCGACTTGTCGCTGTCGGCATTGCCTTCGGCGTCAAGGAACATGTCGCGGCTGGCCCCGGCCGGCGCCATCTCACGGTAATCAATGGCATGGGTCTGGCCGGTCTTGGCATCATGAACCATCATGAAACCGCCCCCGCCTATATTGCCGGCACGCGGCAGGGTCACCGCCAGGGCAAAGGCCACGGCAACGCCGGCATCAACCGCATTGCCGCCCTGGGCAAGGATGTCACGCCCGATTTCGGCGGCGACCTGTTCCTGCGCAGCAACCATGCCGTTTTCCGCCCAGACCGGATGAATGCGGTCCATCGGGGAATAGATTGCCGCTTCCTGCGCCCGCACCGGCGCAGCCGCCGCAATCAGTGACATGAGCATGGTCGCTCGAAATGTCATGGAAATGGATTCGGTCATAAATGGTCTCCTGAAAATAAATATTAAGAATTTGGCCACTCGACTCGCGAGAAGCGATTCCGTCAAGGCGAATATATGAATCTGAACTGAACCGGACATGGCGCCGGATTAAGTCTTTCGATCAGGGGATGCGTTCAGGGACGCGCCCGGCCTGACCTCCGCTTGCGGGCGCTACGTATTCTCGTGACGTGAGGCGATTGAGGGCTTCGGGCCTGCCGGCACGGTTAAAGGCTGCCATGAATCCGGCGAGACGGGTGCGGAGCCGGTTATGGCTGGCGTGCCGCAAGCGCTTGAAGGTGGCGCCCTTGATCGCGCGGCCCATCCGCTCAACCTGGCCTTCCTTCGGGACAACAATCCGTCAGACTGTTTTTCTGATTCTCGGAACTCCAAGGATGATCGAATCTGGCAAGCGAGTGCCCGATCCGGTTTGCCTCACAGAACTGGAGGGAACCGTGGCCCGGAGGCGCTGTGCAGCCCCCCTAGCGCCGCCTGGACAGGAACTTCGCCGTGCGTTTTGCGATACTGCCCCAGGGCGGTCCGAGCTTTTCAAATACGCTGATGAAGCCGGCCTTGTAGACCGAACGGGTATGGCTGAAGCGCAGAAAACCGTCATGGCCGTGATAACCTCCCATGCCGCTTGCGCCGACGCCGCCAAAGGCCATGCTGTCCTGTGCCGCATGCAGCATGGTGCCATTCAGCGTCACCCCGCCCGAGATCGAGCGGTCCAAGATGCCTTCGAGCTGCTTGTGGTCCTTGCTGAAGGCATAAAGCGCCAGCGGACGGTCGCGGACGTTGATATAGGCAGCCACCTCATCCAATGTCTCGTAGCCGATGACGGGCAGGATCGGACCGAAGATTTCCTCGCGCATCAGCAGGCAATCGGCCGGCGCATCGACGATGACGGTGGGCGGGATCTTGCGAAACTCCTCGGTGCCATCATCGGGCAGGCTCAGGACGCGGGCGCCGCCGGCCCGGGCCTCCTCGATGGCATCCATCAGCCGGGCGCGGTGGCGCGGGGTGATGATCGAGCTGTAATCGGGATTCCTCGCAAGGCCGGGATAGTTCGTTCGGGCCGAGCCGATCACCGCTTCGGCGAAGGCTTCGGCCCTGGCCTTTGGTACCAGCGCATAATCGGGCGAGATACAGGTCTGCCCGGCATTGAGAAATTTGCCGAAGGAAACGCTGCGCGCCGCCGCCGCCAGCGGATAGTCATCACAAAGGATCACCGGGGATTTGCCGCCCAGCTCCAGCGTAACCGGGGTCAGGTTCGGGGCCGCAGCCGCCATCACCTTGCGCCCGACAGCGGTCGAGCCGGTGAAGATCAGATGGTCGAAAGGCAGGCTGGAAAAGGCCTGTGCGACATCGGCACCGCCGGCAATAACGGTGACTTCGGCTTCGTCGAATTTCTCGGCGATCTTCTGCGCCAGAAGCTGCGAGGTACGCGGGGTCAGTTCCGACGGTTTGATCATCGCCCGGTTGCCGGCGGCGAAGGCATCCACCAGGGGCCCGAGCGCCAGAAACAGCGGATAATTCCAGGGCGAGATGATCCCGATCACCCCAAGCGGTTCATGGCGCACCCAGGCTTTGGCCGGCTGAAAGGCCAGATCGACATGGCGCCGCTCATCGTGCATCCAGCGGCGCAGGTTGCGGCGGGAATTGCGCAGGGCGTTAAAGGTCAGGACGATATCGAGAAGCCGACTTTCATGGGGCGAGCGATGACAGAAATCGGCCGAAATCGCCTCCAGGAAGGCGCTTTCGTTTTCGGTCAGCATCTGACGCAGCCGGTCGAGCCGGTCGCGGCGTTCCTCAAGCGTCGGCGCAATCCCGGTCCGGGTCAGCGCGTGCATCTTTTCGAAACACCGCGAGAGTGTCCCCAGGGTCAGGTCCGACCGGATGTCAACATTGCCCGTCTCGGTCATCGAGATGCCTCCTGATTTCTCGCAGCTACCGCCGATGATATCATGTTCCTCGACGGGCAAGATGATGCGCGAATGCGATGCCGCGTCAAGCACGGCATCGACATCAAGCGGCTTGATCGTATGTCGATCATGCCGATCAAATAGCCTTCGGCCTTGAGCGTCTTCGCTGTCTGGATCAAAGGATGCAGCGGCATCCCGCAAGTTCGACACCCGTACATTGCCGCGCTGAAGCGGCAGACAACGGCGGATCGGGGTTTGGTGCAGCTAGTTGTTTGATCCCACGGTTTGATGGTGCGATCCTTTCTTTGGAATGGAAGGATGCCCTATGGGACAAGTTCGTCACGGCAGCGCCACGACCACGCACGCTGTCAGAGCAGCAATAC
>JBKEBH010000106.1:0-3854 GCA_047973065.1 Paracoccus sp. (in: a-proteobacteria)
TAAGACTTCCAGTTCGTCGTGCGATAGCGGGCAGGGTCAGGTCGGGTCATGACAGACCATTAAACCCATGGATTCGCCGTGTGAATCCTGCCCGGAAAGGACGTATGCAACAACGCCCAACAACGCCCATTATATGTCTCAAGTTAAAGGCGAGGCAATCTATCTGGCATCTTGAACCGACAGCTTTGACCAGGACGGTTCCATTTGATCCATACAACCTTGCGTCGCAACGACCTTGTGGCACGGCGCCCCTTGCGTCCCGGCGCCCCTCAACTATAACCCCGGACGATTTGCCGACAGACATAGCCCGGGGGCCCGCCATGCCGAAGAGAACCGACATCCAGTCCATCCTCATCATCGGTGCCGGTCCCATCGTCATCGGACAAGCCTGCGAATTCGATTATTCCGGCGCTCAGGCCTGCAAGGCCCTGCGCGAGGAAGGTTACCGGGTCATCCTGGTCAACTCGAACCCGGCGACGATCATGACCGACCCGGAAATGGCCGATGCCACCTATATCGAGCCGATCACCCCCGAGATCGTCGAAAAGATCATCGCGGCCGAGCGTCCCGACGCCCTCTTGCCGACCATGGGCGGGCAGACCGCGCTGAACACCGCCTTGGCGCTCGCCGATGCCGGGGTTCTGAACAGATACGGGGTCGAGCTGATCGGCGCGCAGCGCGCTGCCATCGAGATGGCCGAGGACCGCAAGCTCTTCCGCGAAGCGATGGACCGGATCGGGCTGGAAAACCCCAAGGCGACCATCATTTCGGCACCGAAAGATGCCAAGGGCCGCTATGATATCAATGCCGGCGTCGCTCAGGCCGTGGCCGAGCTGGATGAGATCGGCCTGCCGGCGATCATCCGCCCCGCCTTCACGCTGGGCGGGACCGGCGGCGGTGTCGCCTATAACCGCGACGATTATGAAGCCATCGTGCGTTCGGGCCTCGATGCCTCGCCGATGGCGCAGGTGCTGATCGACGAAAGCCTGCTCGGCTGGAAGGAGTACGAGATGGAGGTTGTGCGCGACCGTGCAGATAATGCCATCATCGTCTGCTCCATCGAAAACGTCGATCCGATGGGTGTGCATACCGGCGATTCGATCACTGTCGCGCCGGCGCTGACCCTGACTGACCGTGAATATCAGCGTATGCGCAACGGCTCGATTGCCGTGCTGCGCGAAATCGGCGTCGAAACCGGCGGCTCAAACGTGCAATGGGCGATCAACCCGGCCGATGGCCGCATGGTGGTGATCGAGATGAACCCGCGCGTCAGCCGCTCTTCGGCGCTGGCTTCCAAGGCCACCGGCTTCCCGATTGCCAAGATCGCGGCGAAACTGGCCGTGGGCTATACGCTGGATGAGCTGGATAACGACATCACCAAGGTGACCCCGGCCTCGTTTGAGCCTTCGATCGACTATGTCGTCACCAAGATCCCGCGCTTTGCCTTTGAGAAATTCCCCGGATCGAAGCCCGAGCTGACCACGGCGATGAAATCGGTGGGCGAGGTCATGGCAATCGGCCGGACCTTCCATGAATCGCTGCAAAAGGCCCTGGCCTCGATGGAAAACGGACTGACCGGGCTCGACGATATCGAAATCCCCGGCGCGACCGAAGAAGGCAAGCCGGCCATCGTCCGGGCCATGGCGGTTCAGACCCCCGACCGGATCCGCGTCATTGCCCAGGCCATGCGCTTTGGCTTGAGCGATGATGAAATCCACGCGGTCACAGCGTTTGATCCGTGGTTCCTTGCCCGCATGCGTGAGATCATCGATGCCGAAAGCCAGGTCCGCGCCAATGGCCTGTCCGGCACCGACGGCCTTGCCCGGCTCAAGATGATGGGCTTTTCGGACGCCCGCCTTGCTGCGCTGTCCGGCCAGTCCGAGGCCGCCGTTCGCAAGACCCGCCGCGCCGCCGGCCTGCACCCGGTCTTCAAGCGCATCGACACCTGCGCCGCCGAGTTCGAAGCCCAGACCCCCTATATGTATTCGACCTATGAAGTCCCGGCGATGGGCGAGGTCGAAAACGAAGCCCGGCCCTCGGACCGCAAGAAAGTCGTCATCCTTGGCGGCGGCCCGAACCGGATCGGACAGGGGATCGAGTTCGATTATTGCTGCTGCCACGCCTGTTTCGCGCTGACCGATGCCGGCTATGAGACCATCATGGTCAACTGCAACCCGGAAACCGTCTCGACCGATTATGACACTTCGGACCGGCTCTATTTCGAACCGCTGACGCTTGAACATGTGCTGGAAATCCTGGCGGTCGAGCAGGAAAACGGCACGCTCCACGGCGTCATCGTCCAGTTCGGCGGCCAGACGCCGCTGAAACTCGCCCATGCGCTGGAAGCCGAGGGCATCCCGATCCTCGGCACATCGCCCGACGCCATCGACCTTGCCGAAGACCGCGAGCGCTTCCAGCAATTGCTGCACGATCTGAACCTCAGGCAGCCCGTCAACGGCATCGCCCATAGCGACGAGGAAGCCCGTCAGATCGCCGCCCGCGTCGGCTTCCCGCTGGTCATCCGCCCGTCCTACGTCCTTGGCGGGCGCGCGATGGAAATCGTGCGCGACATGGACCATCTCAACCGCTACATCACCAAAGCCGTGCAGGACTCCGGCGACAGCCCGGTGCTGCTCGACAGCTATCTTTCCGGCGCGATCGAGGTCGATGTCGATGCGCTCTCCGACGGCAAGACCGTCCATGTCGCCGGCATCATGGAACATATCGAGGAAGCGGGCGTCCATTCCGGCGATTCGGCTTGCTCGCTGCCGCCCCACACCCTGGACGCGGCCACCATCGCGGAGCTCAAGCGCCAGACCGAGGCCATGGCCCTCAAGCTTGGCGTGGTCGGGCTGATGAACGTGCAATTCGCCCTGAAGGACGGCGATATCTATGTGCTTGAGGTCAACCCGCGCGCCTCGCGCACCGTGCCCTTCGTCGCCAAGGCCACCGACAGCGCCATTGCCAGCATCGCTGCCCGCCTGATGGCCGGCGAGCCGATGGCGAACTTCCCCGAGCGCGAGCCCTATCCTGCCGGTGCCGGCCCGGATGACCCGCTCCCTTTCGCCGATCCGCTGACCCTCGCAGATCCGATCACGCCCTGGTTCTCGGTCAAGGAAGCCGTGCTGCCCTTCGCCCGCTTCCCCGGCGTCGATACGCTGCTGGGGCCGGAAATGCGCTCGACCGGCGAGGTCATGGGCTGGGACCGCAACTTCCCGCGCGCCTTCCTGAAAGCCCAGCTCGGTGCCGGCACCAACCTGCCCCATGACGGGCTGGTCTTCCTTTCAGTCAAGGAGGCCGACAAAACCTTTGAGATGGCCGAGGCCGCCCGCGATCTGACCGCCATGGGTTTTGGTCTGATCGCCACCAGCGGCACCGCCGCCTTCCTGGCCGCCAACGGCGTCGAGGCCGCCCGCGTCAACAAGGTCTATGAGGGCCGCCCGAATATCGTGGATCGCCTGAAAAACGGCGAGGTCACCATGGTCCTGAACACCACCGAGGGCGCCCAGGCCATCACCGACAGCCGCGAGATCCGCGCCGTCGCGCTCTATGACAAGATCCCCTATTTCACCACGGCAGCGGGGAGCATCGCGGCCGTGGCGGCAATCAAGTCGCGCGGGGAAGGCGAGGTTGGGGTGCGGCCGTTGCAGATATAACGGAACCCTATCGGTGTCATGTGTCAAAACCTCTGATCAGTAGTGTCAAAAGGTTTGAGCCGGCTATTTGTGGGATTAGCTAGTTGTTTGATCCCACGGTTTGATGGTGCGATCCTTTCTTTGGAATGGAAGGATGCCCTATGGGACAAGTTCGTCACGGCAGCGCCACGACCACGCACGCTGTCAGAGCAGCAATAC
>JBKEBH010000110.1:0-1530 GCA_047973065.1 Paracoccus sp. (in: a-proteobacteria)
ATGATGTGGTCGACGACGGTCGCTCGGTCACCGCATTTAGCGCAGGCGGGTTGATTTTTTAGTTGGCGCCCTCTGGTTCGTCGCCACGCCGGGGTGGTGTAGTGAGTCATGGATGTGTCACCCTGGCGGCGGCGGCGGCGGGCCTGGGTGCGCTTGCGGGCGGCCTGATGCTCGTCGCAGAGGCCGGTGTTGACGATCCGGGCGCATACCGGTTCGGTGCATACGGCGGGGGCCGGGATGGTCATCACTCTCATTCGATCTGCCCGGCTGCGCTGGGTGGCGCTTCGATCCGTCCACTTCCCCGCGCCGGGCGGCGGGTAGTGCATGAACCCGACCAACAGCGGGTGACGGAGACCTTGGGGTCGAGGGCGGTCGGGTGATCAGCCCGGCCGACAATCCCCTCGATGGCTCCGTGTGGGCCGCAGCGGGCAACGGGGCGGTGCGACCGTCTCGCTGCGCCGGGCCATACCGCTGATGCGGCACCGTGGGTACCCCCGGCTTGCACGGATCAGACTTGGCCCGCCCTGGAGGCAGACCAAGCCCAAGTAACAACACTGTAGTTTGCGTCGCCGGGAAAGTCAAGCATCGCCTTGTCCCGCCCTACGGGACAGCTTTCAGATGCCGACGACCCTCGCTTCCGCGTTCGGTGCTCTTGCGACACGCGCCACACAGTGCTGGGCGGCCGGGGTCTTCGGGGTTGATGACGTTGCGGACCCATTCGCCCCCGATGCGGTGGGTGCCGCGGAATCCTTGCCGGGTTCGGTCGATCGCTTCGACGGCGAGGTCGCATCGTTCGCACCGCGGCTCGGTGCTGTTGGCGGCGGCGGTGTATCGCCCGGCGATCGCGAGGAGGTGGCCGGTGGTGTCGAGCCATTCGACTTCGAGGTCCTGGAGGGCTTCGAGGTCGTCGGTCAACTGCTGCCAGCGTCGCCCGAGGCCGACTGAGTTGCCGGTCGGGTCGGCGGAGTCGATCGACGGTGTCACGGTGTCGGTCGGTATCAGCGCGGCTCGGTCGTCCGCTGGTGTGGTTGAGCGGCCGAGGAGGACGAGTTCGCCGCGGATGACGGCCCGAGCGACATCGATCTGCTCGGCTCGGTCAGCGAAGTCGCGGGCGTGCCGCTTGACGATCGGGTGGTGGTGGAGAATGCGTTGGAGGGGTTTGGTCACGCTGGTCGGCTCCTGAGTCGGCTACGGTGGTCACACAACCAGCTACAGGTGTGGGACGGTCTGCCTTTGGGTGGGCCGTTCTGCGCGTATCAGACCATGGCGAGCTGGCCGGGGAGTTGCGGGGGCGGCACCGGATCAGCGGAGCGCACCAAAGCGTCCTCGGCTCCGTCTAGTACGCCCTGAGCGAACACTAGTACGCCCTGAGCGAACATCAGGTCCTCTTCGGCGAGGAGGACTTGGTCGCGCGCGTCGCTGACGTTCTCCCTGGCCTCCTCTTCTCGCCATTCCCGCGGGGCGAGCCACGGCCGAGTCATGTATTCCAGACGCTCGGCTGCATCCTGGTCGCGCTGTCGCAGCGCGATA
>JBKEBH010000005.1:0-3255 GCA_047973065.1 Paracoccus sp. (in: a-proteobacteria)
AAAAACTCACTGTAATCTATTGGCTTTCTGGTCTAACCTGCAATGAACAAAACTTTATAACTAAAGCCAGTGCACAGAAATATGCCGCAGAACATAAAGTCATCATCGTTGCTCCTGATACTAGTCCACGAGGCAAAGGGATACCCGATGATGAGTCTTATGACTTAGGACAGGGTGCTGGCTTTTATGTGAATGCAACTCAAGAGCCTTGGTCAGAAAATTATAGAATGTATGATTATATTTTAGATGAGTTAAGAGCATTAATTGATAATAATTTCCCCACTAATAAGGTACAAAGTATTATGGGACATAGTGCTGGTGGACATGGGGCATTAGTGATTGGTCTAAGAAATCCTGATATTTATAAGAGTATTTCTGCATTCTCACCCATTGTTGCACCCTCTCAGGTTCCTTGGGGGGAAAAAGCGTTTACGGCTTATCTTGGAGAGGATCAGACTTTATGGTCTAACTATGATGCTGTTGAGTTAATCAAATCAAGTACTGTGAAAACACCTATTTTAGTTGATCAAGGGACAGAAGATTCTTTTTTGCAAGAATACTTAAAACCTGAGCTTTTAATCAATGCTTGTCGTGATAAAGCGTACCCAATCACGGTGAATATGAGAGAGGACTATGATCATAGCTATTATTTTATCTCTAGTTTTATTGAAAATCACATACGCTTTCATAGTTCATTAACTAAATAATTGATTATTTAGATTCATATACTGATTTTTACTGATAAAAACTGAGGCTTTCACTTGGTAAACTAAACATACTCATCTGGAGCTTTATATGGGCATGGATTCTATGAATTAGACTAAGTAGAGGTACATGTCGTTTGGCAGGATTAAATTTTTTTAATTCAACAACATCCAAGACTCGAACTTTTGCTGCAAAATGTTTAACTTTATAGGCTTTGTTGCACAAATCTGTTCATAAAGGCGTATTCAGTAATATAACAGATGAATAAACCAAAACCTAAAAATATACTGTACGAGCAACTGGTCTACTTGCAATCAAGCTCTGATCAATCGAGAAAATCTCTCAATCTGGTTTGATCCCAATACCCAATAGTATGCTCAATCAAAAGGCAAACATGGTCGAAATCAAACTTATTCAGATACAGCTATTCAATGTTGTTTGATGATCAACTAGTCTTTATTTCGATTGTCTTTGCGTATGGTCACAGGCTTTGTGCAAAGTCTGATTAAATTTTCTGGACTAGATTGGACAGCGCCAGACTATCCGACCCTCTGTAGAAAACAACAGCATATTGATATTAGCTATCAAAAAAGCTGTGATGGACTTCACTTGCTTGTAGACAGTACTGGTTTAAAATTTCTGGGTGAAGGTGAAAGAAAGCGTAAAAAACATCAACCTAAATATCATCATCAATGGCGAAAGCTGCACATTGGTATCGATGCCCAAACCCTGCAAGTACGTACAGCTCAGCTCACCACAAACAATGTCAGTGATAATTATTGGGTGACAAGTTTAGTGCAAGGAGCTTTCAAAGTCAGGTGAATGAGGTACATGCCCGTATAGCTGCCCTGAACAAATTTACAGAATTAGGACGACCTTGTACCCAAGTTATATCTTGAATTTGAGTTGCTCGGGAGAACTTTAACTTTTAAATCTTTGTGCAACAAAGCCGTGTATCTTGTAAAAAAATTTTTGTCGTGATGTTTATGAGACTATTATCGCATTCAATAAAATCAGAGACTTTTATGGCTAAATAAAAGCTATTTTCTTTTAACTTTGCAAGACTAAATAAAAATCGTTAGAATTATGTTAACTATATATTAAATTTTGTAAAAAATATGATTTTGGACAACAAAAAACTGCAACTATCTATCACTATTCTGAGCATATTATTTTGTAACCTAACTTATGCCGAAATTTCTAAGAATATTTTTATTCGTCAAGAGCAAAGGGATGAAGCATTAGAAAAACAAAATATACCTAGTGACGTACATGTAAATTTGCAAGAGCAATCGACTCAGGATCAAAAGGAGATTAAACCTTTATCTTCTTTGGAAAATGAATCACCTTGTTTTGATATACAGCAAATTATTTTGACAGGTGAGGATGCTGCGCAGTTTCGATTAGCATTATATCGGGCATTAAAAGAGCTTAAATTTAAGCAAGGTATGTGTTTAGGTGCAGAATCAGTTAATCGTATTATGACGGTTACCCAAAATAAAATTATTGATGCTGGATATACCACAACACGTATTTTAGCTGCTCCGCAGGATTTAAAGTCTGGAAAATTAGCATTAACTGTTATTCCTGGTCGTATTCGTTCTATTAAATTTGATGAAAATAATGCAGAACAAACTCATGTAGAGCGTATAAAAGACTCTAATAATATTATGCCATTAAGCGCTGGAGATATTTTAAATCTCAGAAAGATTGAACAAGGTCTAGAAAATTTAAAACGCCTGCCAACAGTTGAAGCAGATATACAGATTGTGCCTGCAGACCTGCCCAATGAAAGTGACGTTGTGATTAAGTGGCAACAAAAAACATATCCATTTCGCATGAGCCTTTCGGCAGATAACTCGGGTAGTAAAAGTACAGGGCGTTTTCAGGGAAGTGCGACATTATCTATAGATCACCCATTACATTTAAGTGATTTACTTTATATCAGTTATAGCCATGATTTGGCTGATCAAACAGCACATACCGATATGGATGGTCATCATGTAAGAGGTGGTACAGAAGGCTATACTATCTATTATTCAGCCCCTTATAAAAATTGGTTATTTTCCATAGATACAGGTAACAACGAATACCAACAGGCAGTGGCAGGCGATTCTCAAGTCTATAACTATAGTGGGGAAAGTGAGACAACCAACGCTACTTTATCTCGATTATTGTATCGCGATGCTCATCGTAAAACGACGGTTCATGCTGGTGGCTGGACAAGAGCATCTAAAAACTATATTGATGATACAGAAATAGAAGTGCAACGCCGTCGTACAGCTGGTTGGCAAGCTGGGTTTGAACATACCGAATATTTAGGTGCAGCCGTTATAAGTGCCAATATAAATTATAAACGTGGTACAGGTGCATTTAATGCATTAGATGCACCAGAAGAAGAATTTGGTGAAGGTACACATTTAATGAAACTGTTTACCGCCGATCTTGGTTTAAGTTATCCATTTACAGTAAATGATCAATCTTTAATCTATAGTTTGGATATACGCTCACAGTGGAACAAAACGCCTTTGGTAACGAATGACCAATTTT
>JBKEBH010000128.1:0-19941 GCA_047973065.1 Paracoccus sp. (in: a-proteobacteria)
GAACGTCAAACGCTTCCACTACGAAAGTCACGATCAGCTTCGCAGCCATCTCAGTGACTTCATGGCGGCCTACAACTTCGCACGCCGGCTCAAGGTGCTCAGCGGCCTCACGCCGTACGAGTACATCTGCAAAATCTGGACTTCAGAGCCAGAGCGATCCATCCTGAACCCGATCCAACAGATGCCGGGACTGAACAACTAGTCGTCGTTGATATCGCGGTCCCAGATCCGAACCTGCCCATGGCGCACACCGACCAGACGGCGCAGCAGATACCAGATCACCCCGGACAGCACCGCAATGATCAGCAGAAGAGCCGGCAGGCCGGGCGCAAACAGCCCGCTCAGCAGCGCCAGACCGGCCAGAGCGCAGGCAATCGCCGTGCCCAGAAAGATATATCCGGGCGCGACCAGTTCCAACGCGGCCAGCACGAAGCCGATGACGAGCCAGGTCCAGCCGTTCAGCCAGATCATTTCTTCAGCCCCCCGAGCATACGGAAGGCATCGCCCATGGCCTCGACCACACTCGCGGGCAGGATCACGGTCTGCTGACCCTCGCCCTGCCCGATGGTGGTCAGCGCATCGACCTGTCTCATCGCAACCTGATATTGCGCCGCCTCGATCCCGCCCTTGGCAATCGCTTCGGCGATGGCGGTATTGGCGAAGGCCTCGGCCTCGGCCAGCACCCGCTTCGCCTTGGCGTCCTGTTCGGCGGCATAAAGCTGACCGTCGGCGGCCAGCTCAACCGCGCGGCGCTTGCCCTCGGCCTCGGTCACCAGCGCCCGGCGCGCCCGTTCGGCATTGAGCTGCTGCAGCATCGCCGCCCGGGTCGCGTCATCCAGATTGACGTCGAGGATCTCGGCCCGGGTGACTTCGATCCCCCAGTCATCGACGACATTGGCCACCGAAGCCTTGACCCGCTCGATCAGCTGCGAGCGGTTCGACTGGACCTGATCCAGCTCCATCATGCCGATTTCCGAACGCACGATCCCGGCGACAGTGGTGGCGATCGCGCCATCGACATCGCGGATCCGGTAAACGGTCTTGTCCGGTTCGAGAATACGGTAAAAGACCGAGGTCTCGACCTGCACCAGCACGTTATCGGCGGTGATGGCATCCTGACTGCTGGTCGGCAGCTGGCGCTCCAGGATCGAGATCTTGTGGCGCACCCGGTCGATGAAAGGCACGATGAAGTTGATCCCCGGCCCAAGCACAGCCCGCAGCCGGCCGAAACGCTCGACCACGTATTTTTCGGATTGCGGCACAATGCGCACCGCCATGAGCACGGCAAGCAGAATGACAATGGCCGCCACGATGACGGTCAGATTCTGACCGATCATCTGAGCGAAGGCCTCGGTAAGTGCGGGATCCATATTTACATCTCCAAGACTGATTACGGCGGCAAACTGGCGCAAAACCGCCGAAGTCTCAAGTTGCTGACAAACAGATCCGCTGCGAATCCGAGGGCTAAAGCGAGCTGCGCAGGTTGCGCTTGCACTCACGCGGGCCGTGCCCCGACTGGCTATAGGCAGTGACCCCGCAGCTTTCGCAGCGAAACTCCTTCAGCGCGCGCCGGTCATCGATCAACGCCCAGCGACATTTGCGCCCGCGCAACCCGCCCTGCCTCCACAGATACCAGATGGCCAGCGCCGCAAGCGCGAGGATGATGACAAAAGGCATGACCGCTTACTCCACCAGATAGACCGATCCGGGCCAGGATGTTGGCACGCCGAGGCCGGTATTTCAATCGGCGCCCGCTTATGCCAAGACGGCGCAGCTCAGCAAATGAGGGGGAAATGTGATGGATGATCGTCTGATCGTGGCGCTTGACGTTGGCCATGCCATGGCCGGAATGCAGCTGGTGGAAAAGATCGGCAACGCCGCCTCCTTCTACAAGATCGGGCTCGGGATGCTGACCGGCGGCGGGCTGGCGCTGGCACGCGAATTGAAGGACGAACATGGCAAGCGTATCTTTCTGGACATGAAGCTGTTCGATATCGGCGCCACCGTCGAAGCCGCGGTGCGCGGGCTGGCCGCCTTCGATCTGGACTTCCTGACCGTCCATGGCGATCCCCATGTCGTGCGCGCCGCCAGGGAAGGCGCGGCCGGGTCGAAGACCAGGATCCTCGGGGTGACGGTGCTGACCTCGCTCAACCGGGCCGATCTGGATGCGGCGATGATCGTGCCGGGCGATCTGCATGATCTGACCGTGGAACGCGCCGCCCGCACGCTTGAGGCCGGCGCCGATGGCGTCATCGCCTCGCCGCGCGAGGCCGCGGCCATCCGGGCCCTGCCGGAAGCGGCGGGCCGGCTGATCGTGACCCCGGGCGTGCGCCCGGCCGGTGCGGCTCCTGGCGATCAGAAGCGGGTGGAAACCCCTGCCGCCGCGATTGCCGCCGGCGCCGATCACATCGTGGTCGGCCGGCCGATCTGGCAGGCTGCGGATCCGCGCGCAGCGGCGCAGGCCATTCAGGCTGAACTGGCCCGCTGAGCCCCCGCGAGGCAGCGCTGACCCTTCACCGGGTCAACAGCGGTGCAGATTGGCCATCGCCATCTTCAGCTGGGCGGAAAACTCCGCCTTCGCCAGTGGAGACAGCCCGTCGGTCATTGCCCTGTTCAGACGCTGCACCTCGGGATAGATACGCTCGAACTGGCGGTTGCCGCTGTCGGTCAGGGAAATCACCCGCAGCCGGCTGTCGGCCTCGCTCTGACGGCGCCGCACCAGACCCTGACGTTCCAGACTGTCAAGCGCCCGGCTCATGGTCGGCTGTTCGGCAATGGCAAAATTGCACAGCTCGCCGACCGTCAGCCGCTCGCGGAATTTCAACGCGATGATAATGCGCATCTTCAGAGGGGAAAGCCCGGCAGATCGCAGCCGCGATTGCAGCGTTTGGTGGTAAAGATGGACGACATGGCTCAAAAGAAACGAGGGGATCGCATCCAGATCGACGGGGTAGCCCGTTTCTTCCATGCCCTGATTCGTCAATCCGGTAGAAGTATCCGTCATATTGCAAATTCCTGACTGATACGGGACGAGCGAGCGAAAGAGTCCTTTCGAACCCTCTGCCCCTCCTGTCGGAAACCCGCCCCGCAGGGATCAATTCATTGAAAACAAATAAATAAATCAAATTCATAATATCAAATACATCCCGGGGCAGTCTGTCACCACGTCGCCGCTACCCGGTGTTTCGTCCCGGTCGCAGGCCTGAGGGCCAGTGATACCCCACCGGCAAAAACAACATACAAGCGCCGGCCATATCCCGAATTGAGCACAATCCCCGGCAAAGAGCCATGCTCGCCAGCGATACCAGAAGCAGAACAGTCCGAACGACCCCGTCTTGACAGCGCCCTGCGGTCCGACCTTCACTGACGCCACCTCAGGTCAGCGCAGAAAACATGAACATGAACGAGGGAATTGCCGAAATTCCAGGCAGATTTCGCGGCGCGGTCTTCGATCTCGACGGCACCTTGATCGACAGCGAGCCGGCCTGGGAAAAGGCCAAGCGCATTGTCGCCGCGCGGCGTGGGCGGCCAATCTCGGACGCCCAGATCGCTGCCAGCGTCGGGTGCAGCATGGACCGTCTGGTCGCCGATGTCTTCGCCCCCGCCGCGGCCCGCGCCATCGAGGACGAGATCTTCGCCCTCGGCGAGGAGTGGCTGGACCGGCTGCGCCAGCCGATCCCCGGCGCAACGGATTTCCTGCGCGCGCTGCGCGGGCTCGGCCTGCCGATCGCGATCTGCTCCTCTTCGCGCGAACATCTGATCCGGGCGGCTCTGGCGCAGCTCGGCATCGGCGATGCGGTCGGGCTGGTGGTTTCGGCCGACCCGCTGCCAAGGCGCAAACCCGACCCGCTGCCCTATCTGGTCACTGCCGAGCGGATGGGCCTTGCACCAGGCGATCTGATTGCCTTCGAGGACGCGCCTTCCGGCGCATGCTCGGCCAAGGCTGCGGGGCTTTACACCGTCGCCATCGGCCCCGAGGCAATGGAGCCGCAGATGTCGTTTTGCGATCTGCACGCGCAGGATTATCCGGCGCTGTGCCGCCTGCTCGGGCTGTAACCCCAAACGCAACAGGGCCGCCCCGGAAGGCGGCCCTGCAATCCGTTCCGATCCGGGCCTTACATGCCCAGCATGCGCGGCAGCCAGAGCGAAAGCTCGGGAATATAGGTCACCAGCATCAGGAAGGTCAGCGCGGTCAGCAGCCAAGGCAGGGCCGCCTTGCTGACCTCGGTCAGACCCAGCCGCGAAATCGCCGAGCCGACATAAAGGTTCAACCCAACTGGCGGCGTACAGAGCCCGATCTCCATATTGACCACCATCATGATGCCGAAATGCACCGGATCGACGCCCAGCTTGACCGCGACCGGGTACAGGATCGGTGCCATGATCAGCACGATGGCCGAAGGCTCCATCACCATGCCGATCATCAGCAGCATGACATTGACGATCAGCAGGAACCCGATCTTGCCAAAGCCGAGATCGACGATCCAGGCGGACAGCGATTGCGGGATCTGTTCCGAGGTCAGGATGAAGGCGAACATCACCGCATTGGTGATGATATACAGCAGCATCGCCGACATCGCCGCCGATTGCAGCAGCACCTTGGGCACGTCGCGAAGGGTGATGTCCTTGTAGACCCAGACCGCGATCACAAAGGCATATACGGCGCTGACAGCAGCGGCCTCGGTCGGCGTGAAGAAGCCGCCATAGATACCGCCCATGATGATGACGATCAGCAGAAGGCCCCAGATCGAGCCCCGCAAGGCCGACCAGCGCTCAGCCCAGCTGGCTTTCGGCATGCGCGGATAGTTATTGCTGCGCGCCCGCCAATAGGTGGTGGCCCCCAGCATGGTGGCCAGGGTCAGGCCCGGGATCACCCCGGCCATGAACAGCGCCCCGATGGAGGCCGACAGCACCGTTTCGCCATCCGGGCCGGTCACCACCATGCCGGTGGTTGCCACCGAATACATGACCATGACGATCGAAGGCGGGATCAGGATGCCGAGGCCGCCGGCGGTGGCAATCGAGCCGACGCCGAACTGCGCCGGATAGCCCTGCTTGACCATGGCCGGGATCAGGATCGAGCCGACCGCCATCACCGTTGCCGGCGAGGAGCCCGAAATCGCCGCAAACAGCGCGCAGGCGATGACCGCCGCCATGCCCATGCCGCCGTACCAATGCCCGACCATCGAGGTCGCAAAGCGGATCATCCGCCGCGCCACCCCGCCATGGGTCAGGAAATTGCCGGCCAGGATGAAGAACGGGATCGCCATGATCTCGAACTTCTCGATTCCGGTGAACAGCTTCAGCGCGATGCTGTCCATCGGGATGTCGGTGAAGGTGAAGAGGAAGGTGAAGGTGGTCAGACCGAGCGCAATCGACACCGGCATTCCGGTGACCAGCAGCAGGGTCAGGATCGCGAAGATGATAAGGGCGGTCATGATTTGCCCTCCGCGGCGATTTCCGCCTCTTCCTCGATGCCCTCGACCGTGTCGAAGTCATGGTGAACGATGACGCCGGTGGTCAGATAGGTGTAAAGCGCCTGGCAGAAGCGGAAGCACATCAGGGCCGAGCCGAGCGGCACCGCAAGGTAGACGATCCACATCTTGATTTCGAGATCGGGCGAAACCTGCCCGTTCTGATAGACATGCCAGACGAAATCGGCGCCGAACCAGGCGACAATCGCGGTGAAGATGATGCCCCCGGACATGGCGATGGTGTTCATGATCACCTGGGCGCGCCCCTCAAGCCGGCTTGACACGATATCGACGCCGACATGGATGCCGATGCGCACGCCGTAAGCCGCGCCGAACTTGGCCATCCAGACGAACAGGTAGATGCAGAGCTCCTGCGCCCAGACCAGATTGACCATGCGCAGTACACCATACAGCCACCGCGCACCGTCATTCACCCATTCCATATCCCAGCCCCGGCTGGACCGGATGAGCGTTCCCGTCATGTCCAGCGCATAGCGCTGGGTCACGGCCACAAAGATCAGGATCGTCGCAGCCGCCATCAGGACGATGATAAGCGTTTCTTCGAAACGGTCCAGAAACCGCATTCGCCCCTCCCCCTATTTATGATTGTTACATTTTTATGATTGGCTCGGGCCAGGCAATCGCGCCCGGCCCGAACGGGATCTTACTCGCTGGCGCCGGTGGCGGCTTCGATCTGGGCAATCAGGTCGGCACCAATACGGTCCGACATTTCCTCGCGGACCGGCATCAGCGCCTCTTTCCAGGCGGCTCTTTCCTCGTCGGTCATTTCGTGGAATTCGGTGGTGCCGGAATCGATCATCGCCTGAAGCGCCATGTCGTTTTCTTCCTTGGCGATGCCATTGGCATATTCGGTCGCTTCGGCCATGGCCTTGTCAAGCTGGCCGCGCACGTCTTCCGGCAGACCGTCCCAGAACTCCTTGTTTACGATCACCGCATAGCCGAGATAACCATGATTCGAGATGGTCGCGTGTTTTTGCACTTCGTTCATCTTCTGGGTGTACATATTCGAAGGCGGATTCTCGGTCCCGTCAACGACGCCGGTTTGCAGACCCTGGTAAACTTCCGAGAAGGCCATGACCTGCGGCACCGCGTCCAGCGCGTTCATTTCGGCTTCCAGCACTTTCGAGGACTGGATGCGCATCTTCAGGCCCAGAAAATCGTCCGGCACATGCAGCGGCGAATTCGCCGACATGATCTTGAAGCCGTTATCCCAATAGGCCAGGCCCCTGATGCCCTTCTCATCCAGCTTGGCCAGCATCGCCTTGCCGACCTCGCCATCGGTCACCTTGCGCAGCTGGTCATAGCCATCGAAGATATAGGGCAGATCAAAGGCTTCGAAATCCTGAATGCCGAGCGGGCCGAACTTGGCCAGTGACGGGGCCAGCATCTGGACCGCCCCAAGCTGCAGCGCTTCCAGTTCTTCCTTGTCTTTGTAGAGCTGGCTGTTCGGGTAGATTTCGATCTTCACCTTGCCATCGGTATATTGCTCGGCCAGTTCCTTGAACTTCTCGGCGCCCTTGCCCTTGGGGGTGTCAGGGGCGACGACATGGCTGAACTTGATGGTGATATCCTGCGCGAAAACGGCTGTGCCCAGCCCAAGCGAAATCACGGCCGCAAGGCCGGCAGATACAAAACGGTTCATGATACCTCCCCGGTATATCGTTTTACATGAAGGCAGGTGCCGCCTGTGGCGGAGCATCCTCCCTCGCCAACATCCTTATGATGAAATTTTGTTCCTGCCTATGGCGCAAATTGCCCGTTTTGCCCAAAATCTCCGTCGCCTATTGGGCGGAATATGCACCGACATAATCGGCATGGCTTCCGAGCATTCAATCGGGCAGCGGCAAACCCAGACAATGGGCAATCCGGTTGCGGAAATGCGGCACCGCCTTTGGATGGGCGAGATAATCCTGAACCGGCATCATCCGCCAGCACTGCCCCTCATCGCCGAAACGGATCGCGGCGATCTCATCGCGGTGCAAAATGCCGGTATGGAAGATGGACACCATGCCGCGACCAGCCGGATTGGGAAACGCCAGATGGCTTTCCAGCCGCGCCGGATCGAGCCGCAGGCCGAATTCCTCATATAGCTCGCGCAGGGCGCATTGCGGGGCGGTCTCCATCCCCTCGCGCCCGCCGCCGGGCAGGTCCCAATGGCCCGGAAAGGGGATATGGTCGAAATCGTCGCGCAGACAGACCAGCAGATCGCCCTCGCAGGTCAGGACCAGCTTGGCAGCAGAAAAATCGTCCCCCTCGCGCCATGAGGACAGCGGCACTGCCAGATCCCCGGTCATTCCGCCGCAATCCGGCCGCTGCCAGTGGCATCGGGGCGCAGCCGCGCCGCCTGCCGCATCACCCCGGCCAGCCGGGCGGCGAAGGCGTCGTAGCCCTCGGACGGCTGCATTCGCGCGGCGTCAAGATAAAGCGCCCGGTCGATCTCGACCTGAAGCACATGAACGCCCTGCATCGGCCGGCCATAGGCACTGGCGATATAGGCCCCGGAAAAGGGCTGGTTCAGCCGCAGCCGGAAACCGGCATCGCGAAACAGCCTGCAGAAAGCCTCGCGCAGGGCGCCGCCGCAGCTGGTACCGCGGCGATCACCGATCACCACCTCGGGCAGGGGCGGGGTCAGGCCGCGGATCGCCTCGCGGGGCATCGAATGCATGTCGATGACAATCGCCCAGCCGAATCTCTGTTGGGCTTCGGCGATCAGCGCGCGCAGCGCGCCATGATAGGGCCGCCAGTAAAGGTCGATGCGGCGCCGGGCCTCAGCCATGGCGATCGGCGCCGGGCGAATCGACAGCCCCCCCGACACCACGCGGGGAATCACCCCGAGCCCGATCGAAGCACGCGGCGTCACCGGTCGGCGCGGGGCGCCGCGTACTGCCTCGGGGTCGATTTCGGCGGCGCTGCGGTTCAGATCAACGATACTGCGCGGCAGCCGGGCATGCAGCGTCACCGCCCCGGCCGCCAGCGCCGGCGTAATCATCCGATCCATGAACGCATCCTCCGAGGAGCGCAGCGTCAACAGATCGAGACAGGTTTCGGCCAGAAACCACTCGGGAAAATCGCGGCCGGAATGGGGTGAGCAGACGATAACGCCGCTGGCCCAGTCAGAGGGCCGGTGAAGCTCGTGGCTGAAGGCATCGCTGGTCAGCATGGCCCGGTCCTTTCCCCCCCTCGGGCAGGCCCGGATCTTTGTCCGGCTCGAGCCTGTTTATAATCCGGCGCTTTTCTGTCGCCAACCGTCTTGAAACCCCTGAAGACTGCCTATATAGACCCGCGAACCGAAGCGAATCTGGACCGGCAACGGACCGAATCGCCAGGGGAACGGGCGGTTAGCTCAGCGGTAGAGCACTACGTTGACATCGTAGTGGCCACTGGTTCGATCCCAGTACCGCCCACCATTTTTCGCGCCCCCGGGCTTTTGACCGGGGGTATTTCAGTTCCACAGGCGCTTGGCTGGGCGCCGCGTTGAGGAGAAGACCATGAAGGTTCGCAACTCGCTCCGCTCGCTCAAGAGCCGCCACCGGGACTGCCAGGTGGTGCGCCGCAAGGGCCGGATCTACGTTATCAACAAGACCAACCGTCGCTTCAAAGCCCGTCAGGGCTGATTGCAACGGATGCGACCCGGAAATGGGTCAGCAACCTGGACCCGCCAGAAATGGCGGGTTTTTTGCTGCCCGGATATCAAGCCTGACCGCCGCAACGCCCGACCAGCCGCTTGAAGATGGCCCGGGTCCGGTCATCGAGATATTCCGGCCGCTCCATCGCCAGAACCAGGCATCGCCGACATGGATATGCGCCCCGAACCGGAGTAGCGTCTCACGATCTCGCGCTGCATCCGAAACGCTCGGCATGGCGATGAGCAGACCGACCCAATCCTCGCCCTCCGCCATTCCGGGGCAGCCTGGCACGGAAGCGCGATCCGCCGTCAGACCGGGAACCCCGGAGACAGCCGCAACCGACCGACTTCCAGCCCGCGCCAGTTCTTCATCGGATCGCACAGCAGGCGGCCAACGACCGGGTGGTCTTTGTCCAGCACCCCGAGATGGATCAGCAGCGCCGTGATCGCCGCTTCGGATGCGCGGGTGCCGCCATCCTCGATCTTCACCGCGACGCCGAGCTGCTTTTCCGGGATGATGGCAATGAACACCGCCTCGGCCCCGGTCTTGACCGCGACCCGGCCGCCCATGGCGCGCATCAGATCGGTGCAGGCCCGGCCCTCTCCGGCGACCAGCTCGGGATAAGCCGTCATCGCCTGAACCAGGCTTTCCATCGCCCGGCCGCGCGCATCCGGCCCGGGCTGGGCAAAAGCAGCCATGGAGCGGGCCAGCCCGGTGATCGAGCCGGCAAAATTCGGCGCCGAGCAGCCGTCGATGCCGACCCCGGCAATGTCCTCGCCGGCGACCTCGGCTGTGGTCTGGCGAATGGCGCACTGAAGCGGGTGGTCCAGCTCGACATATTCCGGGCCGGCCTTTGCATGCCGGGTCCAGGTCAGAAAGCCGGCATGTTTGCCGGAGCAATTGTTGTGCAGCTGATCGGGCGCATGATCCGAGCAGGTCAGCCGCTTCGCTTCGCCCTTGTCCCAGGGCTTATGACAGCCGCAGCGCAGATCGCTTTCGCCCAGACCCAGCCCGTCCAGCCAGGCCCCGACCTTTTCGACGTGAACGGGCGCACCATTATGCGACGCGCAGGCCAGGGCCAGCTGCCGCGGCCCCAGACCCGCCGCCGCCGCCGCACCTGATTCGAGAAGCGGCAGCGCCTGAACCATCTTGCAGGAGGAGCGCGGGAAGATGATCGCGCCGGGATCGCCCCAGACAGCCACGATATCGCGCCCGTCATGGATCACCGCGTGACCGCGATGGACCCCTTCACGCAGCTCTCCGCGCCACAATTCAATCAGTTCAGCCGCCGGCATGGTTCCTCACGCTCATCTAATCCTGACAAATGCGCGATTTCCTGCCAATTGGGGTTTTTTCGCGCCCTCGTTTGACGCTATCTTGACGAGGAACCGCATCAAAGGCCACAGGCATCGTTAAGAAAGCTATCGGCAGGAGGCAGAACATGACCATGAACAAGCTGCGCGGCGCGGCCGCGATCATTGCTGTGGCGGCGGGGCTCGCAAGCCCCGTGCTGGCACAGGAATCCACCAATGTGGTTGCAACCGAGGGAGACTGGACCGTCTTCGCCGGCAGCAGCCCCAAGGAATGCTGGGCGGTCTCGCCGCCCAAATCGACCGTGAACACCAAGGATGGCAAGCCTGTCGAGGTGCAGCGCGGTGATATCCGGCTTTACGTCGCCTACCGTCCTGGCTCGGCCGGCGAGGTCAGTTTCGCCGGCGGCTATCCGTTCAAACCGGGCTCGACCGTGTCGGCCGATGTCGGCGGGCAGAAATTCGATCTCTTCACCGAGGGTGAGAATGCCTGGACCGGGTCTTCCTCGGAGGATGCGAAGCTGATCGCCGCCATGCGCGCCGGCGCGGAGGTCAAGCTGAGCGGCATGTCCAGTCGCGGCACCAAGACCGTCGATACCTTCAGCCTGTCGGGCATCACCGCCGCAACCAATAGCGCGAAGGCGAAGTGCCAATAGGCCGGCAATGCCGCGCCGGGGGCTGCGCGCCCCCGGACCCCCGCGGGATATTTATGTGAAGAAGAAAGCGCCCGCCTTGATCGGGGGGCGCTTTTTCATTACATTCGCAGGCTTCCCAGGGAATTTTCTGATATGACCGCTCCGATCACGCAAGACGTGCTGACCATTCCGCGCAAGCTGCCCGAGACCGGGCGGATCAATATTGTCGGCCTGACCCGCGATCAGCTGCGCGAGGCGCTGATTGCCGCCGGCACGCCCGATCGTCAGGCCAGGATGCGGATCGGGCAGGTCTGGCAATGGGTCTATCATTGGGGGGTGCGCGATTTCGCCCTGATGACCAATCTTGCCAAGGATTACCGGGCGCGGCTGGCCGAAGCCTTCGAGATCGCCATTCCCGAAGTGGTGACCCGGCAGGTTTCCGAAGACGGCACCCGCAAATACCTGCTGCGCATCGCCGGTGGGCATGAGGTCGAGGCGGTCTATATCCCCGAGGAAAATCGCGGAACCCTGTGCATTTCCAGTCAGGTCGGCTGCACGCTGACCTGTTCCTTCTGCCATACCGGCACTCAGAAGCTGGTGCGCAATCTGACCGCTGGCGAGATCGTCGGCCAGGTGATAGTGGTGCGCGACGATCTGGGCGAATGGCCCGAGCCCGGCGCGCCGAAGGACGAGACCCGGCTGGTTTCGAATGTCGTGCTGATGGGCATGGGCGAGCCTTTGTATAATTTCGACGCGGTGCGCGATGCGATGCGGGTGGTGATGGACGGCGAGGGTCTGTCGCTGTCGCGCCGGCGCATCACGCTGTCCACCTCGGGCGTGGTGCCGGAGATCGCCAAGACAGCCGAGGAGATCGGCTGTCTTCTGGCAATCAGCTTCCACGCCACCACCGATGAGGTGCGCGACAGGCTGGTGCCGATCAACAAGAAGTGGAATATCGCGACGCTTCTGGATGCGCTGCGCGACTATCCGCGCCTGTCGAATTCGGAGCGGATCACCTGTGAATATGTCATGCTCGACGGGATCAATGACAGCAATGAGGATGCCCGCCGGCTGGTCAGGCTGATCCGCGGCATTCCGGCCAAGATCAACCTGATCCCGTTCAACGAATGGCCCGGCGCGCCCTATAAGCGCTCAAGCTGGGAGCGGATCGAGAAATTCGCCGACATCATCAACAAGGCCGGATATGCCAGCCCGATCCGCACTCCGCGGGGAGAGGATATCAAGGCCGCCAGCGGGCACCTGAAATCTGCGACCGAGCGCGGGCGCAGGTCACGCACCGAGATCGCCGCCGCTGCCGAGCAGGGTTAACCCTTAATCCGTGCCCTGTGCGGCCTTGCGGCGGCGGGCGATTTCATAGGAAATCGCCCCGATGATGGTGGCCGCGATCATCACCAGCGCCAAGGCATTGACCGCCGGGGTCAGCCCGGTGCGGACCTTGCTGGCGATGAAGACGGTCAGAGGTGTTTCGAACCCGCGCACAAACAGCGTGGTATTGTAGTTTTCAAAGGATTGCAGGACCGCCAGCCCGGCCGATGCCAGCAGCGCCGGGCGCAGGAAGGGCAGCAGCACGGTGCGAAACACCATGAAGCGCGAGGCACCGAGGCTGAGCGCGGCTTCTTCCTGCGTGCGGTCGAACCGTTGCAGGCGCGAGACCACCATCAGCATCACATAGCAGATGATGAAGGTCGATTGCGCCGCCACGATCAGCACCATACCGCCGCCGACCCCGACCTGGCGCCACAGGATCAGCGTCGCGATCCCGATCACCACCCCCGGTGTCAAGAGCGGTGAGACCATCAGCGCATAGGCGAAGCTGCGGGCCCGGGCATGCAGCGAGGTCAGCACCAGCGCCGCTGCCGTGCCGACCGGCACCGCGATTGCCACCACGCAGGCTGCGACCAGGATCGAGGTCCAGAACGCCTCCCACATGGCGCGGTCGTTCCACATCGCCTTGAACCATTCCAGCGTGGTGCCCTGCCAGGGGATCACCGTCGGAAAGCGGCTTTCATTGAAGGCGGCCGCGCTCATGATGATCAGCGGCGCGAACAGGTAGAAGGCAAAGGCCGCCAGATAGAAGACGAAGAAGGCCCGGAAGATACGATCTGCTGTGCTCATTTCGCGACATCCGCCAGATTGACCCGGAACAGCCGCAACGACAGCAGCACGACCAGAAGGCACAGCGCCAGAAGCACCAGCGCATAGGCGGCGCCGCGATTCCAGTCTCCGCCCTCGAAGAACCAGTTATAGATGATTTCGGTGAACCAGCGGCTGCCGGGCGATCCGAGCAGGGCCGGCGCGACATAGGAACCTGCCGCCAGCATGAAGGTGAAGACGCAGCCGGTGGCAATCCCGGCCTTGGCATGGGGGATGACCACCTGGCGATGGGTCATGATCACCGAGGCTCCGAGATCGCGCGAGGCTTCGAGCTGGGCTTTTTCCAGGCTTTCGATGGCGTTGTAGATCGGCAGCAGCATGAACAGGATATAGGCATAGACCATGCCGGCCAGCACGCCGAGATCGCCCTGCCAGCGGATCGGCTTATCAATCGCCCCCAGCCAGAGCAGCACCGCGTTCAGCGGGCCGCGATAGGCCAGGATGATGTACCAGCCGAGCGTGCGCAGCACCTCATTCACGAAAAACGGGATGATCAGCAGCATCAGCGCCAGCGACAGCTGGGCACGGGTCGCCCGCTGCGCCATCCAGAAGGCAATCGGATAGCAGACAATCAGCGTCACCAAGGTGACCAGCCCCGAAGCCCAGATCGTCTTGAAGAAGATCCGCCGATGCACATCTTCCTGTGCGAGATAGGTGAAATTATCCAGCGAATAGTGATCGAGCGGGCCGCCGAGCTCGGCTGGCGGCAGATTGGGGCGCAGCGCGTAATCCAGCGTCATCAGGATCGGCGCGATGACCATGGCCACCAGCCAGATCACCACCAGCAGGGTCAGGAATGTGGCGAGCCCGCCGCCGAAGCGTCTGTATAGCTCAGTCATCGGCCAGAACCACGGCAAAGGCGGGATCGAAGGCGAAATCGGCATCCGCGCCGAGGGCAGGGGCCTCCGCCAGACGCGTGCTGGGTACAGCCGCGACCAGATCGGCACCATTGTCGAAGCGGCCATGGATCAGACCGAAGGCCCCTTCGAAATCAATCCGCTCGACCCGGGCCCGCAGGCCGTTCCCGTCTAGGGCCGTTCCGGGCATCAGCGCTTCGGGCCGGATATAAAGCGTCGCTGCCTGATCGGGCGCCAGAGCCGGATCGCCAGCGCGGCCCTGAAGGCGGCCAAGCGCGGTGTCCAGCGTAACCCGCTCGCCCTCGATCCTCAGAACCGTGCCGGAAATCGCATTGGTTTCGCCGACGAAGCGGGCCACAAACGGCGTGGCGGGGTTGTCGTAAAGCGCGCGCGGGGTTGCGACCTGTTGCAGGATGCCGGCGCTCATCACCGCAACGCGGTCGGACATTGCAAGCGCCTCGGACTGGTCATGGGTGATATAGATGAACGTCACGCCGGTGCGCTGCTGGATCGCCCTCAATTCGGCGCGCATATGCTGGCGCAGCTTCAGATCCAGCGCCGAAAGCGGCTCGTCCAGCAAAAGCACCCCGGGCTCTACCGCCAGCGCCCGGGCAATGGCGACGCGCTGGCGCTGACCGCCCGAGAGTTCGCCCGGCATCCGCTCGCCATAGCCGTCAAGCGCGATCAGTTTCAGCAGATCATCCGCCCTGGCCCGGCGCTCGGCCCTGGCCATACCCCGGGCGCGCAGCCCATAGGCGATGTTTTCCCAGACCGGCATCAGCGGGAACAGCGCCAGCGACTGAAAGATCATCGCGGTCGGGCGCTGGTTCGGACCAAGCTCGCGCATATCCTCGCCGCCGATCAGCACCCTGCCCTCGGTCGGTTCCCAAAACCCGGCGATCATGCGCAGGATCGTGGTCTTGCCGCAGCCGGAAGGTCCGAGGATCGAAAAGAATTCGCCAGCCTCGACCTTGAGGGACACGTCGCTGACGGCGCGGGTGGCGCCAAAGCTCATGCCGATATCGGCCAGCTCGACTGAATGTGACATCGGATCTCCGACTGGTTAAGCGGGCAGGGACGAGTGCTCGCCCCTGCCAAAAGGCGGGATCAGGCCGACAGGAAGCGGTCCTGATATTCGTTGCGCTTGGTGATGTACCAGTTTTCCTGGATCGGCCACCACCAGAGCTTCTCAAGCGCATCGCCCGGATAGGCGGCGGCGAAGAAGGCTTTCGCGTCATCCGACAGAAGATCGGCCGAGCCGACGGCGGTCGAGTTGATCGAGGTGGCATTGGTGTACATCGCCCCGGCTTCAGGGGTCAGGAACCAGTTGATGAAGGCATAGGCCTCATCGAGGTTTTCCGCCCCGGCCGGCACTGCCAGACCTTCCATCCAGGCCAGCGCGCCTTCCTTGGGCGCGATGAAGCCGACCGGCAGGCCTTCCTTCGACAGCGCGGCGGCCGTCGAATCCCAGGTCTGGCCGATGGCGGCGCCATTGATGCGGAAGGCGCCCTGAGCTTCGTTTTCATTGTTCCAGAACTGGATGATATTGCCCTTGCGGGCGATAGCCTCAGCGACGATCACATCGAAAATCTCGATCTGGGCTTCGGGCGAGGTGAAGGCATCCGCCAGCGGGCGCGGCAGCTTGCCTTCGGTTTCCAGCCACAGGCCCAGGCCGACAAGCGCCGAATGGGCGCGCACGGTTGCCTTGCCGGCTGCGGCCTCGCCCCAGATATCGCCATAAGAGGCAGTGCCGTATTCCAGCGGCATCTGATCGCGGTCGAAGGCCACGGCCTCGGTGCCCCAATCGGTCGGCACCTGATAGCGCTTGCCATCGACGACCGCGCCGAGATTGGTCGAATTGTTCCAGGCGCTCGGCAGAACCTTGGCGATTTCGATCTTCGATTCGTCCAGCGGCTGGATCAACCCGAATTCGACATAATTCGGCACCCGGTCCACGGTCGGCCAGATCAGGTCGAAACCCTTGCCGTTATTAGCGCGCAGCTGGTTCAGCAGCTCGTCATTGGTGCCGTAAGGGGTGTAATTCGGCTTGATCCCGGTGGCTTTTTCGAACGCGCCAAGGATTTCGTCATTCAGATAGCCAGCCCAGGCGAAGATGTTCACCGTGCCCGAACCCTGCGCCACGGCCCGGCGCGACAGGAACGGCGAGGCCAGAAGCGACATGCCGGCGGCGGCACCTGCCGTCTTGAGCAATCCGCGGCGATTGAAACTGGTCATGGTTGGGGCTCCCTTTTGTGTTGCGCGATTTCAGCCTCTAGCGGGCCTGCAAGTCAATATGATGACAGATTTCAGACAGATGACCACCAAATAGAGCCGCGCCCGACCAGCTGTCAGAAAGCCTTGGCAAAACCCGGCCTCAATCGACCTTGAAACAGGCGTCGCGCCCGTCGGCTGCGATGGTTGCCGCCCCATCGGCTATGGCGCGCGAGCGACGCGAGGCCAGATTGACACTGCGGGTCTTCGGCGAAGGCAGCACCGCCGCCAGCCGCGCCGCCTGAACCTTGCCCAGCTTGTCCGGGGTGGTGCCGAAATAATGCCGGGCCGCTGCGTGAATGCCGAAAATGCCGGGCCCGAATTCGACGACGTTCAGATAGACCTCCAGGATCCGGCGCTTGGTCCAGACCGCCTCGACCATGGGCGTCATCCCCGCTTCCAGCGCCTTGCGGGTCCAGCTGCGCCCCTGCCAGAGATAGACATTCTTCACCGTTTGCTGCGAAATCGTCGAAGCACCGCCCTGCCCGCCCGAGGCAATCACCCGGCGGATTTCGGCCATGTCGAAGCCCCAGTGATTGCAGAAATTGGCGTCCTCGGCCGCGACAACCGAGCGCAGCATGATCGGAGAAATCTCATCGATCGGGGTCCATTCGCGCTCGGCGATCAGATATTCACGGGCATTCTGGACAATGGTCATCGTGGTCGGCGGATTGAAGATCGCGAAGATCAGAACCAGGACGAGCGCCGCAAGACATGCGCGCAGGCCCAGCCACCACAGCCAACCGCCCGCCCAGCGCATCACAGGAAAGCGCCGTACCTTCAGCGGCGGCATGTCGGGAAACTCATCCTTTGGTTCTGTTGGCGTCCTGCGAGGCATGGCCGCGTCGTGTCACGCAGCCATGCGCTGGTCAAGATGCCCCGTCAGCTCTGCCGGGCGCGGGAATGGCACCATTATTGCTCAGCGCCTCACGCAGACGCTCCTCATCCGCTTTCGACAGCGAGGTCTGAACGATCCGCCCATCCTCATGCATGCCAGCGATCCGTTCCAGCACCTTGTCGGCGGTCATTTCGCGGATCAGCAGGAAAAGCGCCGAGCCGCCGACCGCGACTTTTTCGCCGACCTCCTTCATGAAATTGTCGTCGATGCCGTAATCGCTGAGATAGCCGGCCAGCGCCCCCGATCCGGCCCCGACCAGCGCCCCGGCCAGCGGGTTCAGAAACAGCAGCCCGACCAGCATGCCCCAGAAAGTGCCGCCCAGCGCCCCGGCGGCGGTCAGGCTGGTCGATTGGTGAAGTTTCACATCATCCGCCTTGGGGCGGGTCACCACCACGGCATCTTCAAGCTTGATCAGATACTCGCTCTGCATCTTCACCAGCTCGTCGCGCAGGGTGAAGGCCGAGCCCTCATCGTCAAATGCAATTACCAGAAGATCGGGCATGGAGAAATCCTTTCAAAACAGCTTGTCCTGCCCGCCCATGCTGCACCCGATGGCAGCATTCCGCAACTGTGCCACCCGGGCATCAGCGATCTCTTGCAGGATGTTCTGGACAAGCCGGGCCCGCCGCGCTTCCCTGCACTCAGAAGCAAAGGAGAGGGCGATGGATCTTGGCATCAGGGGACGGCGGGCGCTGGTTTGCGCGGCATCAAAGGGGCTGGGCCGGGGCTGCGCCGAAGCGCTGGCCGCGGAAGGGGTCGATCTGGTCATCAATGCGCGCGGGCAGGAAGCGCTGAACCGGACCGCGCAGGATATCGTCGCCCGCTACGGGGTCAGCGTCACGGCAGTCACCGCCGATATCACCAGCGAATCCGGCCGGGCCGAGGTTCTGGACGCCGCCGGCGGGCAGGTGGATATTCTGGTCAACAATGCCGGCGGACCGCCCCCCGGTCACTGGCAGGACTGGACGCGCGGGGATTTCATCAAGGCGCTGGATGCCAATCTGCTGACTGCCGTCGCGCTGATACAGGCGCTGGTTCCGGGCATGATCCAGCGCCGCTGGGGCAGGGTGGTCAATATCACCTCGGCCGCCGTACGCGCGCCGATTGCGGTGCTGGGGCTGTCGAACACCGCGCGCAGCGGACTGACCGGCTTTGTCGCCGGCATGTCGCGCGATGTCGCGAAACACGGGGTGAATGTGAACAACCTCTTGCCCGGCCTGCATGCCACCGACCGCGCCGACAGTCTGGACAAGGGCGCCGCCAAAGCCGGCGGGATCACCATCGAAGAGGCCCGCGCCCGCCGTCAGGCGAGCATCCCGACCGGCAGCTATGGCGAGGCCGCGGATTTCGGCGCCGCCTGCGCATTCCTGTGCAGCGAGCAGGCGAAATTCATCGTCGGCCAGAACCTGCTGCTCGATGGCGGCGCGCTGAATGTGACCATGTGACCGACCGGAGAACGATATGACCCATCCCGCAACCATCACCGGCGGCTGCCTTTGCGGTGCCGTCCGCTTTCAGGCGCGATCGGGCGATGAGGCCCCAACCGCCTGCCATTGCGAACAGTGCCGCCGCTGGTCCGGTCATGTCTGGGCCGCAGTCGATGGCTATGACCTGACCCTGACCGGCGAAGAAAGCCTGCGCTGGTATCGCGCCTCGACCTTCGCCGCGCGCGGGTTCTGCGTCCAATGCGGCTCGTCACTGTTCTGGCAGGCGGACGGGCTCGATCATTGCGATATCGCCATGGGCTGCATCGACGCCCCGACCGGGATGCATCTGGGCAATCACATCTTCACCGCCTTCAAGGGCGATTATTATGACATCGCCGACGGATTGCCGCAGACCGCCTAGGAATAGCTATCCGCGCCGCAGATAGACGTAATAGGCCCCGTTGCCGCCATGGCGCAGATGGGCGGGCGCAACCTGCTGAACCACCTGCACCAGCGGCGGACGGTTCAGCCAATGCGGCACCTGATGGCGCAGCGCGCCAACCCGGGTCGGCAGGGGGGATTCGTCCGAGGCCCGGCTGCCCTTGCCGGTAATCACCAGCACCAGCCGCAGCCCGCGCGCATGGCAGGACAGGATGAAATGCATCAGCTCCGGCCCGGCCTCGGCCAGGGTCATGCCATGCAGGTCCAGCCGGGCTTCGGGACGCAGCTTGCCGCCGGTCATCCGCCGATGGGTCTTGTGATCCATGCGCAGAGCCTGCGCCCGCAGTACCTCGGCCGGACTCGGGACGAGATCATGGCTATGGGATCGCTTCGCGGGATGGCTGCCGATGCGCAGATCGGCCGACAGCATCAGGTCCTGCGCCGGGCGCGGATGGGCCGGCTTTGGGGGCAGGGGCAGGGCTTCAGGATCGAGCGGCTTGTGCTCAATGGGATGCAGAGGGGTCGCGCTGCGTGCCACCCGGGACCACAATTCGCGGTCCTCGGGCGTCAGACCCCGCCGCCGGCCCATTTATGCGCCGGTGGCGACCAGTCGCCAGTTCGGATCGGACGAGCCGACTTCGCGCTCAAAGGTCCAGCCGTCACGCTGCTTGCGCGGTGTCCTGGGATCGCCGTCGATGACATTTCCCTCGCCGTCGCGGGTCACCACGATCATTTCGCCGATGAAACGCACGGTCAGTTCGGCCATATGGGTGTCGGGGTTGAACTCGGCCGCGGACAAAGCGGTC
>JBKEBH010000023.1:0-1894 GCA_047973065.1 Paracoccus sp. (in: a-proteobacteria)
TCCTCCTAGTGATATTGCTCGTAGTCCAGCACATAGGCGTCGCCGTCGCGGAACTCGAAGGTGATGCACCACGGGCCATTCACATGAACCGTGTAGCGGGTTGGGTTGTGACCTCGCAGGCTGTGAAAGTCGAAGCCGGGAAGGTTCATGTCCTCGGGCGCGGCTGCGGCATCGAGGACGTCTAGACGCCGCAGGATGCGGCTGTGCATCCGCGCGTCGATCTTTGACTTTCCTGTTTCCCAGAGGGCTTTCAGATGCTTGTTCGCGAAGGTCTTTATCATGGGTATATGTAGCCTATTAGCTTACATGTGTCAACATTTTGCTTACACGCAAGGAGGGGTATGCATCTATAGCCAATGCCCTGATACTTGACTTTACGCAGGATGTTGCCGCCAATTTCCGCACACTCGACAACTTAACGCTCTCTGTGGCCTGAAACGGAATGAAGGAGTGACCATGAACCTTGTGAAATTCACCCTGCTCATCATCATGGCAATCCTCATTGCAGCCCTCATCGCAATGCTGGTTTGGCCGGACTACGTATTTTTGATTTGGTTGGGGTTGATGGCTCTAATGTTTGGTGGGCTTTGGTTTCAACATCGGCGTTGGCCGCAGCATAGCTTGCTGTTGGGATGGCGTGAATTATTCTTTGGGCGCTAATCCGTTAGCGTTCCCAATCATCCCGACCACGGTCCTTTTTACCCCGATTGCGGTCTTCAGGCGACCTGTCCCGCTCGGCACGCATTTTGGCCAAGGCTGCCCGCGCGTCGTTTTTCCGTTGTTCTGACGCCTCGTCGCTCCGCGCCTTTTCACCCTGCGCCATAGTTCTGGAAACCTTCCGAACCCGGTCTTTCTGCTGCTCGCGTTCAGCAACAAACTGCGCGTTCTGGCGCTGATCCTTCCTGACCTTATCCCAGTCTATGCCGAACGGCTCGCCGTCTGTTCGACCCTCTGGCCGTGGGGTATTGTCTTGCATAATGGTTCCTTTCTGCTGGACACGCATGCGATCAGACTGACCCATTTTAGGCCGCTCGGTGCGTGCCCTTAGATCAGCCCATTCCTGCCGTATCTCGTCTCGTTCAGACTTCTGGCGGGCCGTCAGGCGGTCCCGTTCGTCCTTAAACTGCCCGCGCTGCCTCTCCACCTCTTGCGCACGCCTTTCGGAAAGGTGCTTGAACTCCTTATCCCGCCCAAAGGATTGGCGAGCCGAAAGGGCAGCCTTATCGCGCTCGACAGCCGCCGCAAAATTACCTTCGCGGCGGTTGCGGCTGATGAGATTAGCCAGGGCGAGCCGTGCAAGACTGTGATTTGCGCCTTGGGCGCGCTCCTCTCGGGCAGCGACAAGCGCCAGAGCAACAATTCCGGCAGGAGATTTTTCCATGCGCTTACGCTCCTGCGCAGCCTGACGGGTCTGGCTGAAAAATGCGCGCCATTCCGCTTTGCGACGATGGGCATCGGCCTTCCATGTATCCGCATGACGACCGCGTGCTTCAGCCTGTCGCTTTCGGTATTGGTCGAATCCTTCCCTGCTCTCGGCTTTCTGCCGAGCATTCAGGCCGCGCCATTCTTCGGCATGGCGGACACGCACCCCATCTTGACGACTTTTCAAAGCGGCCCATGGGTTAGGTGCCCCTTCCCGCCTCACCTTGTCTGACTGTTCAGCGCGGCGCCTCTGGACATAGGCCATGCGCTCTGCGGCACTGTATTTTTCACGGGATGCGGCTTGCCTCTGAAATTTTTCGGCCCGCCTCTCGGTCACGATCTGCCCGCGCGATTTCTCGTATTCATGCGCCCACCTGTCCAAAACCCGCTTGGAGTTGGACAGGGGAGCCATGCGGCCATCCTGCGGATGCACGCGGTTGATAATCATGTGCAGGTGCTTGTGGGCCGTATC
>JBKEBH010000242.1:0-3438 GCA_047973065.1 Paracoccus sp. (in: a-proteobacteria)
AATCGCCTTTTAAGTTATCGCTCATTTGGCGGCTTAAATCTTGCGCACGCCCCATGGATGCTTCTAATTTTTTAATATATTCATCTAAAGCACCCGTGCCTGCTTGTTTTACAAGCTCTGCCATGCCTGCCATGGCTTCTTCCCCTGCCATGCGCTTAAAAATATCCATTTGCTGGTCTTTATCTAAATGGCTTGTTTTTTCGGCAATCTCTTTAAGTAAAGTCGGCATAGATTTTAATTGACCATTAGCATCTTTAATGCTTAAACCAATGCTATCCATAGCATCTTGTGCCATTTTGGGTGGGCTTGCCATACGGCTATACATGGCCCGCATGGCTGTACCCGCCATAGAACCCTGAATACCCACATTGCCCAGCATGCCTGCCATAGCCGCACCTTCTTCTATGGTGCCATTCATCTTAGAGGCTATAGGGGCAACATATTTCATGGTATCACCCAACATGGATAAATTGGTGTTGGATGTTGTAATGGTGGCAGCCATCACATCGGCCAAACGCCCTGTTTCTTTGGCTTCCATACCGTAACCACTTAATACGTTAGAGGTAATATCAGCCGTTGCCCCTAAATCAAGATCGCCACCTTTAGCAAGGTCAAGCATGGAGGGCATAGCCTCTTTAATCGCTTTAGGGTTAAAACCTGCCATGGCTAAAAATTGCTGTCCGCTTGCCACTTGGCTGGAGCTTGCCCATGTATTGGCACCCAGCTCTTTGGCTTGGGTATCGAGCATATTATAATCGGCCGAGCCTTTACGGATATTGGCCACGGCGGCCACTTTATCGATGGCCGCACCATATTCCATAGCCGTGCCCATAACACCGCCAACACCACCCATAACTTGCTGCCCGCCCATGGCAAGGGCAGCACCGGCAAAAGCACCCATGGCTATCTTTTTAAAGCGGCCTGCGGCTTGGGTGGCTTTATTTTGGCTACGGGTAAATTGCTCTAAATCGCGGCTGGCTTGGCGTGCCCCTTGGCCATAACGGCGAAAACCAGGGATAATGCCTAAAATACGGCGGCCGAAATTGGCAGTCCTCTGCCCCGCCGTCCCCGCCATTTGCGCAAAGCGATTGATTTTTTGCCCGGTATCAGCAACAGCTTTGCCGGCACGCTTTAAGGTAGGGCTAAGCCCATCCTTTGCGTTTAAAGTCATGCCAACGTTAAAATCGGACATCAGTCGCTTTGCTCCTTATTTATATGTATGGGGTGCTACCCCAAACCCCGCAAACGTTCCGTTTGAACCTAAAGGGAAAATCCTTGATTGTCCTATGCTCTATTCTGAACCATCATCAAATTAAAGCACTCTCTAGGCTAATCATTAACAACATATTATCCCCTCTTGAGAGGGGTGATTTGCGTGAGCAAATCGGGGTGTGTTACTTTTTCTTGGCGTTACGTTCGGCTTGGCGGATAGAATCTTTACGGGCTTTCAAATGCCGCCTTGCATCGCGCCAATGGTCTAAAAATTCATCTAAAGGCAGCAACCATAAATGATAAAAATTCTGCGGATATACCAAACAAATTTCCCTTACGGCCGCCGTTAAATCTTGTGGAAAGTAAACTTCTTCAGCCTCTACAAAAAATCCGCATCCGTTTCTTTTTCATTAAGCCAATAAGCCACAATATCCCCCAAGCCTAATAAATTACCGAGCTTCATATTTTTATAATCATTGGCTGATAAATCCGCATTGGTACAAGTACGGGCAGCAGCATCACACAAACATTCAATATCTCTTACCCTCAAAGCTTGCATGCCATGGCCACGCACCACCGATGTTTGCACACGTCGTGGGAAATGAAGTTCTGTAATGGTTTGACCATCGACTTCTAAAGCATGGGGTAAAGTAAGAATAAGCGCACCATTATGCTCTTTAACAAGCTCACCTGTACCGATAATATCCGATAACATATTCATTAAACCCGCTTGCAAATCGGCAAAAATATCAATATCAATTTCTTTAATCAGCTGATAATCCACCGGCACATTTTTGGTGATTTTAGGGAATAATTTTGCAAAAGCTTCATCATTGGCGTTTACAATATCGCCTAAACCAAAACCCCGCATCATATAGCCGTACGGCTCTATCACTTGTAATTCATTTATCGTATCACCGCCTTCATGTTTGAGCTGCACAGGGCGGTTTAAAGGGATTGTGTAGGTTTGTATTGCAGGTTTTCTGCTTTCTGGCGCTTCAGCCGCATCCGCGGATTGCTCCGCACTCTCGCCCAAGTTCTTTTTTTTAGTCATATTTTGCTCCTAAAAATAAATTGAAATATAAAACACACCCCGCCACTGGCGTGGCACCCCTCTAAAAAAGAGGGGATTTTTTACTACCCATATAACATCTCATATTCGCCATCGAGCTGATTGCTATCATTAATCGCATCAATCAGGTTAATAATGTCAATCTCACGGATGTTTTTGCCGGAAAATTGAATAGTCATTACGGTAACGGCACCGTTCAGCTCAACCTCGGTGGTTTCGCCATTTTCCACATCGCCAAGGTCATAACTATTCCAACGCCCCGCCATAATATATTGTAGACTCACCCGCTCACCTGTTTTTTGATTACGGGCAATGGCAGAAAATGTAATTTGCTGGCCATCAATTTTACCACTGGTAACAAGGCTCGCCAAATTGGGGTTGGCATCTATCAAAACGGCTTTAATCTCTAATTTTTCTAAGCCGCCCACTTGCACAACAAAAGTACCATTACCGCCACCGGGCTTAATATCTTCGGTAACATATTCAATTTTGGGCGGGGTAAAGCTTTTAACCATGCCGCCGTAATCGATATTATCCACATCTAAGTTAAATTTGCTGATATCCCAGCCGATATATCCACGTTCAGTCATTAGGCTGCTCCTACTTGGTTAAAAAATTCATTAAAAGCATCGGGCGCACGGTGTGCCTGCACGTTAATGCCTTGCATAGGGGTGGGAAATTCCGCTGTTAAATCCCACCAATATTCGCCGTTCATGGCTTTGGTGCTGTTATTCAGCTCTTTACTGAAGGTGATTTTATTGTAATTAGGGCCACCAATCAGATACTCCAAATTGGCTTCTTGTTTGAGATATTCATTACAGATAAAATTAAGGTTGCGAATAACCTTCACTTGGCTGCTTTGGTCAATGATTTTGGCGACCAACCGCTCAATGGTGCGGTATAGGCGGTCGGCATTGCGGCGTACATTCCAAAATTGCCATTCATCACCCACAGGCATCGCCGATAAGTTACCCCATGTAATAAACCCGCCGTCTTCACCATGCACAATCGTGCCCACACCGTTACGGTTTAAAATGGAACTTTCACAATTATTATCATTAATTAAATGATAAACATCGTTTAAAGGCTCCATAATACCTAAAATTTGTTGGTTCGATAGTGACTTATGGGGCCCGATATTTAAATCCATTTTT
>JBKEBH010000328.1:0-2002 GCA_047973065.1 Paracoccus sp. (in: a-proteobacteria)
GAATGCCTGCAGCTTTCCGGCATTCGCGGCCACCGCACCGGCGGGACCATCCATATCGTGGTGAACAACCAGATCGGCTTCACCACCGCACCGCATTTCTCGCGCACCTCGCCCTATCCGACCGATATCGCGCTGATGGTGGAAGCCCCCATCTTCCACGTCAATGGCGACGATCCGGAAGCCGTGGTTCATGCCGCCAAGGTTGCGATCGAGTTCCGCCAGAAATTCCACAAGGACGTGGTTATCGACATTTTCTGCTATCGCCGCTTCGGTCACAACGAAGGCGATGAGCCGATGTTCACCAACCCGCTGATGTACAAGAAGATCAAGACGCAGAAGACCACGCTTCAGCTTTACACCGAGCGGTTGGTCGCCGACGGTCTGATCCCCGAGGGCGAGATCGAGGACATGAAGGCCGCCTTCCAGGCGCACCTGAATGAAGAATTCGACATCGGCAAGAACTTCAAGCCGAACAAGGCCGACTGGCTGGACGGCAAATGGACCGGTCTCAGCCGCGAGGGGGCCGAATATACGCCCGGCGCGACCGGCATTCCGCCCGAGACCATGGCCGAGGTCGGCCGCGCCCTGACCACGCCCGGCGAGGGCATCGAACTGCACAAGACCGTCGGCCGCCTGCTGGAAGCCAAGCGCGAGATGTTCGCGACCGGCAAGGGCTTCGACTGGGCGACCGGCGAAGCGCTGGCATTCGGCTCGCTTCTGGTCGAAGGCCATGGCGTGCGCCTGACCGGCCAGGATTCGACCCGCGGCACGTTCAGCCAGCGCCATTCGGCCTTCATCGACCAGATGACCGAACAGCGCTACTATCCGCTGAACAATATCCGCGAAGGTCAGGCCCGCTATGAGGTGCATGATTCCATGCTTTCGGAATATGCGGTGCTCGGGTTCGAATACGGCTATTCGCTGGCCGAACCGAACACGCTGATGCTCTGGGAAGCTCAGTTCGGCGATTTCGCCAATGGCGCCCAGATCATGTTCGACCAGTTCATCTCCTCGGGGGAAAAGAAATGGCTGCGCATGTCGGGTCTGATCATGCTGCTGCCGCATGGCTTCGAAGGTCAGGGCCCCGAGCACAGCTCTGCCCGGCTTGAGCGCTTCTTGCAGATGTGCGCCGAGGATAACTGGATCGTCGCCAACTGCACGACCCCGGCGAACTATTTCCACATCCTGCGCCGTCAGATCCATCGCGGCTTCCGCAAGCCGCTGGTCATCATGACCCCGAAATCGCTGCTGCGTCACCCGATGGCGGTCTCGACAGCGGATGAGTTCCAGACCGGCTCGACCTTCCACCGCGTACTGCATGACGATGCCGAACGCGGTCGTTCGCCCGCCAAGCTGGTTGCGGATGACAAGATCCGCCGCGTCGTGCTGTGTTCGGGCAAAGTCTATTACGACCTGCTGAAGGAACGCGATGAGCGCGGCTTGAACGATGTCTATCTGATGCGGCTTGAGCAGTTCTACCCCTTCCCGCAGCAGGCGCTGTTGAAGGAGCTGGGCCGGTTCAGGAATGCCGATCTGGTCTGGTGTCAGGAGGAGCCCAAGAACCAGGGTGCCTGGAACTTCATCGAGCCGAACCTGGAATGGGTTCTCGACCGGCTGGAGCACAAGGCCAAGCGGGCGCGCTATGCCGGCCGCGCGACGGCGGCCTCGGTCGCAACCGGGCTGGCTTCGCGCCACAAGGCCGAACAGGAAGCGCTGGTGAATGACGCGCTGACCGTCGAGGGGTAAGGCAATGACCACCGAGGTACATGTCCCCGCCTTGGGTGAATCGGTGACCGAGGCCACCGTTGCCACCTGGTTCAAGAAGCCGGGCGACGCGGTCGCCATGGACGAAATGCTGTGCGAGCTGGAAACCGACAAGGTCACGGTCGAGGTGCCCAGCCCGGCGGCCGGCGTTCTGGCCGCCATCATCGCCCCGGAAGGGACGACGGTCGCGCCAAGCGCCCTGCTCGCCCAGATTGATGAAACCGGCAAGGGCGCGGCA
>JBKEBH010000368.1:0-1859 GCA_047973065.1 Paracoccus sp. (in: a-proteobacteria)
CAATGCCGCGAGAACTTCCGCCAGTACCGCCAACTCGGTCACGATCCGCAGCGCGTGGAACTCTGACGCCCGAGGTGGTCGAAATAGCCTGTCACCCGGCGTAGAATCCGCCGCCCAGGCCTTCCCTAACTCGCGTGCCCGCACCATGGACAGCTCCAAACCGCCCAAGCCCACTCACCTGCTGGATGATCTCGAATCCATCCGTCAGCTGCTGGAAAAGGATCAGCTGGAGCCTCCACTGCTCACCGAGGCGCTCGATCACGAGCTCGATATTCCGGTGCTCTCCGACATTATCGAGCCGGCGCCCGTCGAGTCCGCCACCAACGTGCAGCTGCCCTATCCAGTGCGCCCGGCCGTGGTATCCGCCCCGGAAAGCACTGCGCAAAACGTCAGCGACCAGTTGGATGCCGAGCTACGCGCCGCCGCCCAATTGATCTTGCAGGATGTGATCGACGACTTCGTGCCGCAGATCGAAGCCGAGCTGCGCCGCCGTCTCGAAGCCCGCCTCGATCGCCTGAGCAAACCCGGCAAAGCCTAGTCCGCAGCCGGCCGGGTGGCCCGAGGCGTCTGGCAGCCGGTATACTTGCCGGCTTTCCCGCTCAGTTGCCAACACGGTCCCGCCGCACTCATGGACAAGACCTACCAGCCGCACGCCATCGAAACTTCCTGGTACCAGACCTGGGAGCAGAACAATTACTTCGCCCCGCAAGGTTCGGGCGAGCCCTACACCATCATGATCCCGCCGCCGAACGTCACCGGCAGCCTGCACATGGGTCATGGCTTCAACAACGCCATCATGGACGCGTTGATCCGCTTCCGCCGCATGCAGGGTCGCAACACCCTGTGGCAGCCGGGCACCGACCACGCCGGCATCGCCACGCAGATGGTGGTAGAGCGCCAGCTGGCCGCCGACGGCATCGGCCGTCATGATCTGGGCCGCGACAAGTTCCTCAACAAGGTCTGGGAATGGAAGGAGCAGTCCGGCGGCACCATCACCCGCCAGATTCGCCGCCTTGGCTCATCCGTGGACTGGTCGCGCGAGCGCTTTACCATGGACGAAGGCCTGTCCGAAGCCGTTAAAGAAGCCTTCGTGCGCCTGCATGAAGACGGCCTGATCTACCGCGGCAAACGCCTGGTCAACTGGGACACCAAGTTCCACACCGCCATCTCCGACCTCGAAGTGGAAAACCACGACGAGAAGGGCTCGCTGTGGAACCTGCGCTACCCGCTGGCCGACGGCCAGAAGACCGCCGAGGGTAATGACTACCTGATCGTCGCCACCACGCGTCCGGAAACCATGCTCGGCGACTCCGCCGTGGCCGTGCACCCGGAAGACGAGCGCTACAAGGCACTGATCGGCAGCTTCGTCGAGTTGCCGCTGGTGGGCCGGCGCATCCCGATCATCGCCGACGACTACTGCGACCCCGAGTTCGGCACCGGCTGCGTGAAGATCACCCCGGCGCACGACTTCAACGACTACGAAGTCGGCAAGCGCCACAACCTGCCGTTGATCAACATCTTCGACAAGAATGCCGCCGTACTGGCCACCGCCCAGGTGTTCAACCTGGATGGCAGCGTCAACCACGACCTCGACGGCAGCCTGCCGGCCCAATACGCCGGCCTCGACCGCTTCGAAGCGCGCAAGCAGATCGTCGCCGCCTTCGAGGCCGCAGGCCTGCTGGAGAAGATCGAAGATCACGCGCTGAAAGTGCCGAAGGGCGACCGTTCCGGCACCGTCATCGAGCCGTGGCTGACCGACCAGTGGTACGTCTCCACCAAGCCGCTGGCGGAAAAAGCCATCGCCGTGGTCGAGAGCGGCGAGATCCAGTTCGTGCCCAAGCAGTACGAGAACATGTACT
>JBKEBH010000385.1:0-25407 GCA_047973065.1 Paracoccus sp. (in: a-proteobacteria)
GCAACCATCCCATCTGACGCCGGTAGGATCGGCGATGTGCTTTTCGAGGTGCTGAAGTACGATGTCTTCGGTGATGGCACCGTTGGTGGTTGAAAAGTAGCCCCTGCCCCGGAACCGGCAGCCCCGGTAGCGCTTGCGCAACTCCGGGAACTCCATCTGCACCCGGCGCGATGACCGCCCCTTGAACCGCTGCATCACCTTCGACAGCGCAATCTGCGGCGGCACCGATATGAACATATGGACGTGATCCCGTGCCAGAACGCCCTTCACGATGTGCACACCCATCTCGGCGCAGGCTTGGCGGATGATCTCGCGGATGCGCTCCCGCATCGCGCCTTGCAGAACCTTGTGGCGGTACTTTGTTGCCCAAACGACGTGATAACGGTGGTAAAATCGGGTCTGTGATCCGGTAGAATAGGCCATGAGACATCCCCCTGGTTTTGGCTGTCACCCAAGGGCGAGCCAAAACCAGGGGGATGTCTCATCCGGAGTCTCGCTGAAGCGGACCGGCTGGAAGCCCGTAGCTTATCTCCAATAGGTGGAAAGTCAACAGCAATCAGTCACGAAGGAGCCCTGATATGGATCTCGCATTGATCTGGGCTGCCATAATAGCCTTTGCTGTTCTGGCCTATGTGGTGATGGACGGCTTCGATCTGGGGGTTGCCATGCTGTATCCGCGCATCGCCGCCTCGGATGAACGTAATCAGGCGATGAATTCCATCTCCCCTTATTGGGATGGCAATGAGACCTGGCTGGTTATTTATGGGCGGCGGCGGCATGCTGGCGGTCTTTCCCTATGCCTATGCGATCTTGTTGCCCGCGGCCTATCCGCTGGTCATCGCCATGCTGCTCGGGCTGATCCTGCACGGCGTCGCCTTCGAGTTCCGCACCCGCGATCCACGCCGGATCCTGCTGTGGGAGCGGGCCTTCATGATCGGATCCTTCCTGGCCACCATGATGCAGGGCATGATCCTTGGCACCATTCTTCAGGGCATCAAGGTCGAGAACAACGCCTATGCCGGAGCGTATTTCGACTGGCTGACCCCGTTCACGCTGCTGACCGGGCTGTCGCTGGTCATGGGCTATGTGCTGCTGGGCGCGGCCTGGCTGATCTGGCGCACCGATGGCAGCTTGCAGGGGCGCGCCAAGCGGGCGGCACCCGGCCTGGCCTGGTTCGTGCTCGCGGCGATGGCGGTGGTCTGCATCGCCTCGGTGACAGTGCAGGATATCTATCTGGATCGCTGGCTGTCCTTCCCCAAGGTCATTTTCGCCTTTCTGATCCCGATTGGCATGGTCCTTGCCGGGCTGAAGCTGATCCGCAGCATCGACCGCTCGGCGGATCATGTTCCCTTCATGATGGCAATAGCCATCTTCCTGCTGGGGTTCGCCGGTCTCGGGATCAGTATCTTCCCCGATTTTCTGCCCCCCTCGCTGACCATCCAGCAGGCGGCCGCGCCGCGCCCGAGCCTTTCCTTCCTGCTGGTCGGCGCAGCGATCATCGTCCCGATCATCCTTGCCTATACCGGCTGGGCCTATTGGGTCTTCCGCGGCAAGACCCGGATCGACGCCAAGGGATATCATTGATGGCGACCCCTCCCCCCATGCCGCCATCGACACAGGGGGCGCAGCCGCGCCCCCTGTGGTTGCGCCTTGCATGGATGGTCGCAATCTGGACGGCAGGCGTGCTGGTGCTGACCGGCGTTTCTTTGCTGATCAGGCTCTGGCTGGCCGGATAAACACCGGTTTTCCCCTGCTGGGCAGCCTTGAAACTTGGCCTCTATATCTGAATTATCCGCCCATGGGGATCTCCCCGGACCAAGGCGCGCATGCGTGACGGCCATATTTTGAGACGGCGCTTCTATTTTTGTTCAACAATACCGGATTTACATGGCAGCGAAATTTAGAGGGTGATTTGACAAATTTTTGTTTTCATAAGGTTTTAATTGAGGATCTCATATGTCCGGCGAACGAAGCTATGCCATCATCCCCGTCGATAGCGATGAGACGGACGAGGATCAGAATGTCGATGCCCTGCTTTCAGGGCGCCAATGGGATATCTCGACCGATCAGGTCATCACCTACAGCTTCATCAACAGCGCGGCCGATCTGCACTATATCGTTAAGAACTATGAATTCTCCGGGCAGTTCAGCGCGGCGCAGCAAGATGCCGCCCGCCAGGCACTATCGCAATATTCGGGCGTAACCTCGATCACCTTCGAGGAGCTGAGCGACGATGCCGGTGAAGACGATGCCGACGCGACGCTCCGCTTTCTCGAAGCGGAGCGCATGGATGGCAGCACCTTCACCGCTTTCAGCTATTATCCGGCCGCCACGGAAATCGCGGGCGATCTGATCTTTCAGGATGACGCCTTCGAGGATCCCTCACTCGGTAGCTATCAGTATTTCATCCTGCTTCATGAGCTCGGCCATACGATGGGGCTCAAGCATGGTCACGACCCGAGCGGCTCGGGCACGCTGACCGAAGATCAGAACGGGGTCGAATATTCGGTGATGACCTATAACAGCTATCCCGGGCAGAATCAGCATCCCGCCGGGCTGATCAATGCTGCAGGCAGCTATCCCCAGAGCCTGATGATGAACGACATCGCTGCCCTGCAGCGGATGTATGGCGCCGATTGGAACACCGAAAGCGGCGACAGCATCTATACGGTCGATCCTGCCAACGGCGAGATGTCGGTCAACGGGATCGGTCAAGGCGCAGCCGATGCCGCCGTTACCTTTCGCACCGTCTGGGATGGCGGCGGTAATGACACTTATGATTTTTCGAATTTTTCCACTGACCTCGCCATCGACCTGCGGGCCGGCGGATATGTTGATCTCGACGCCGGCGGCACCGGGCTGCATGCCATCACCAATATCGGCTTCAAGCCCGATGGCAGTTGGGGCGGGACAGCCCATATCGGCTATGCCAAGGGCAATATCTACAATGCGCTGCTCTATCAGGGCGATACCCATTCGCTGATCGAAAATGCCAGGGGCGGAGATGGCGATGACAGGCTGACCGGCAACGAAGCGGCAAATGCGCTGAGTGGAAATGCCGGGAAAGACACACTGAGCGGCGGCGGCGGCGATGACACGCTCAGCGGCGGTTCGGGCGACGATCTCTTCCGCTACGAATCGGGACATGATGTCATCACCGATTTCAGCGCCGCGACCTCCGGCCATGGCGGCGCCGGCCATGCGCTGCGCGGACGCGACCGGCTCGATCTTGGCGGCTATTACGATTCCATCCGGGAATTACGGCAGGATCAGGCGGATGACGGGATCCTCAACCAGTCCAACCTGACCGACATGCGCGGCAATGCGGTCGATTACAGCGACAATACCCGGTTTTCTGACGGATCGCTGCGCATCCTGAATGACGGCAATCCGGTTTCCGCCCGGGATCTCGACTGCAAGAATACCAATGTCGCCTGCTTCACCACCGACACCCTGATCGAAACCGCGTGCGGGGCAGTCGCGGTTCAGGATCTGAGCCCGGGCGATCTGGTGGTGACGCTCGATCATGGGCTCCAGCCGATCCGCTGGACCGGCGCGCAGCCTCTTTCGCAAGCCAGGCTCGCCGAGACCCCGCGACTGCGCCCGATCCGTATCCGCGCCGGAGCACTGGCCGCCGGCGTGCCCGAGCGCGATCTGCTGGTCTCGCCCCAACACCGCGTCCTGATCCGCTCGAAGATCGCACAGCGCATGTTCGACGCGACCGAAATCCTGATCGCCGCCAAGCACCTGACTGCCATTGCCGGCATCGAGATCGCCGAAGATCTGCACGAGATCACCTATTTCCACCTTCTGTTCGAACGCCATGAGATCGTCATCTCGAACGGGGCGGAAACCGAAAGCCTCTATACCGGCCCCGAGGCGATGAAATCGCTCAGCCTTGAGGCCCGGCAGGAGATCTTCAGCCTGTTCCCGGAGCTGAGCCGGCTCAACCATCAGAGCTTGCCCGGCCGCCTCATCCCGACCGGGCCGCGCCGGCGCAAGCTGATCCAACGCCATATCGACAATTGTCGCAACCTGGTCTGAGAGGTCTCGGCCATCGCCGCGCCCGGGGCCTCGCCTGGAAGTCTGGATCGCAGAGCGCCTGTCGCCGGCCCGCAGCAAGAGAGTGCCGCCGCGCGCATTCATGACCTCATCCGGGCGGGACATGGCCAGGAGCGGCGCGCAAATGAAGAAAATCCCGCACCGGGGCGCGGGATCTGGGATCAGGATCCGGTAGGAAGCTTATTCCTGAACCGTCACCTTGGCCATGTAATCAGGGTCGGTCACTGCACCATTGGCGGCGGCATCGCCCTTCTTGACGGCGTTCAGCACGTCCCAGCCATCGACCAGCTGGCCGACGACCGTGTACTGCCCGTCGAGGAAGGTCGCCGGGGCCAGGTCGATGAAGAACTGGCTGTTGGCGCTGTTGGGGTCCTGGCTGCGGGCCATGCCGATGGTGCCGGGCTGGAAGGAGACATCGCTGAACTCGGCCGCCAGATCGGGCAGGTCCGAGCCGCCCATGCCGGCAAGCGCGGTGTCGCCGCCCTGCTTGCCATATTCAACATCGCCGGTCTGGGCCATGAAGCCGTCGATGACGCGGTGGAAGAACACGCCGTCATAGGCACCGGATTTGGCCAGCTCGACCAGTCGGGCGACATGGTTCGGGGCCTTGTCAGCATAAAGATCCAGCATGACCGTACCCTTGGAGGTGCCGGAAGCATCGGCGATCTCGATCACCAGATTGGGGCCCGGCCCGTCAGAAACCCCCGGCAGGCCTTCGGCAGCGGCCGTGCCGGCGGCCAAAATCAGGGCGGGGAAAAGAAGTTTACTGAACATCGGCAGCCACCTTTACGGAAATCATCCGGTCCGGGTTCGCCGGCGGCTCGCCCTTCACGATCTTATCGACATGTTCCATCCCATCGATCACCCGGCCATAGACCGTGTACTGACCGTTCAGGAAATGGTTGTCCTTGAAATTGATGAAGAACTGGCTGTTGGCGCTGTCCGGGTTCTGCGAGCGGGCAGCACCCAGAGTCCCCCGGTCATGGGGCAGCTTGGAAAACTCGGCCGGCAGATCCGGCAGGTCCGACCCACCCGTGCCGGCGCGGCGCGGATTGTAGTCCTTTTCCATATTGGCATGTTCGACATCGCCGGTCTGGGCCATGAAACCGTCGATCACCCGGTGGAAGGCGACATTGTCATAGGCGCCGGCCCGGGCCAGTTCCTTCATGCGTTCGGCATGTTTGGGGGCCACATCTGGCAGCAGCTCGATGGTCACGGGGCCATCCTTCAGCTCGATGATGACGGTGTTTTCGGGATCCTTGATCTCGGCCATGGGGCCTCCTTCTGCATTCTTGCTGCATTCTTCCAGCGCAGAGGTAACCTGTCCGCCCCAGCCTTGCAACGCACCTGCTGTCACAGCTTTGCATACAGGCGGGTGACTTCGCGCGCACGCGCATTGACGATTGCGTGAGGATGCCCCACAACCGGCACAACATTGAACCGGAGGCGACCATGAAGTTCAACCGTATTGAAGACCTGGACCTCAACGGGAAAGTCATTTTGACCCGCGTTGACCTGAATGTGCCGGTGAAAGACGGCCAGGTGACCGACACCACCCGCATCGACAAGATCGTACCGACTGTGAAGGCGATCCAGGCTGCCGGCGGCAAGGTCGTGCTGCTGGCCCATTTCGACCGACCCAAGGGCAAGCATGTGGACGCCATGTCGCTGCGCCAGATTGTGCCGGCGCTGGAAAACGCGCTTGGCCAGAAGGTAACCTTTGCCGAGGAAGCCATCGGCGGTCCGGCCAAACGCGCGGTTGCGGCCATGGTGCCGGGCGATGTCGTCCTGCTGGAAAATACCCGCTTCTATGAGGGCGAGGAAAAGAACGACCCGACCTTCGCCGCCTCGCTGGCCGCACTTGGCGACACCTATGTCAATGACGCCTTTTCAACCGCGCATCGCGCCCATGCTTCGACGGAAGGTCTGGCCCGGCTGCTGCCTTCGGTTGCCGGCAAGCTGATGGAGGCCGAGCTCGACGCGCTCAATGCCGCGCTTGGCGATCCGACGCGCCCGGTCGTCGCGGTGGTCGGCGGGGCCAAGGTTTCGACCAAGCTCGATCTGCTGTCGAACCTGATCGAGAAGGTCGATCATCTGGTCATCGGCGGCGGCATGGCCAATACCTTCCTGGTCGCCCAGGGGATCGAGGTCGGCAAATCGCTGGCCGAGCGCGACATGGCCGACACCGCCCGCGCTATCATGGCCAAGGCCGAAACCACCGGCTGCCATATCCTGCTGCCCACCGATGTCGTGGTGGCGCGTGAATTCAAGGCCGGCGCGGCGTCCGAAGCCGTGGCCGCCGATGCCTGCCCGGCGGATGCGATGATCCTCGATGCCGGCCCGCAAAGCGTGAAGGCAATCTCCGAAGTCTTCGAGACCTGCCGCACGCTGATCTGGAACGGCCCGCTCGGCGCTTTCGAGATCCCGCCATTCGACGCCGCCACCAATGCTGCGGCGCAGGAGGCGGCCCGGCTGACCCGCGAGGGCAAGCTGGTCTCGGTTGCAGGTGGCGGCGATACGGTCGCAGCTTTGAACAAGGCCGGCGTAGCCGGCGATTTCACCTTCATTTCCACTGCTGGCGGCGCATTCCTCGAATGGATGGAGGGCAAGGACCTGCCCGGCGTCGCCGCACTTGCCGACGCAAGGCAGTGATCCCATCTGCCGGGCAATGACCCGGAAGGAGACGATATGGACGCCGCCATCGAGACAGCCGATGCGTTGATTGCGCGTATGGGGGCCAATGCCCGCGCCGCCGCAACTGAGCTGGCCTCAGCCAGTGCCGAGCGCAAGCATGCCGCGCTGATTTCTGCCGCAGACGCGGTGCAACGCCATGAAGACGCGATCCTCACCGCCAATGCCGAGGATCTGGTCTATGTCGAGGAAAAGGGCCTCTCGCCGGCGATGATCGACCGGCTGACCCTGACCCCGGACCGGCTGCGCGATATCGCCGGCAGCTTGCGCGCGATTGCCGAACAGCCCGATCCGGTCGGCCGGGTGCTGACTGAATGGGACCGGCCGAACGGGCTGCATATTCAGCGGGTGGCAACGCCTCTGGGCGTGCTGGGCGTGATCTATGAAAGCCGGCCCAATGTCACCGCCGATGCCGGCGCGCTTGCGCTGAAATCCGGCAATGCGGTGATCCTGCGCGGCGGCAGCGATTCGATCCATTCCTCGGCCGCGCTTCACGCCTGCATGGTCGAAGGGCTGCGCGCGGCCAACCTGCCCGAGGCCGCGATCCAGATCGTGCCGACCCGCGACCGGGAGGCCGTGGCGGCGATGCTGCGCGCCCAGGGGCTGATCGACGTCATCATTCCGCGCGGCGGCAAGGGGCTGGTCGGGCTGGTGCAGCGCGAGGCGCGGGTGCCGGTCTTCGCCCATCTCGACGGGATCTGCCATGTCTATGCGGATGGCGATGCCGATCCGGACAAGGCGCGCCGCGTGGTGGTGAATGCCAAGACCCGGCGCACCGGGATCTGCGGCGCCGCCGAATGCCTACTGATCGACCGGGCCTTTTTCGCACAGCATGGCGACGTGTTGATCCGCGATCTGCTGGGCAAGGGCGTCGAGGTCCGGGCCGAGGGTGAGCTGGCCGATATCGCCGGCACGGTCCCGGCGGCTGCGGAAGATTTCGGGCGCGAGTTTCTGGACAGCATCATCGCGGTGCGGCTGGTTGACGGCGTGGATGGGGCGATTGCCCATATCCGCCGCCATGGTTCGGGCCATACCGAAGCCATCCTGACCGAGAATGACGCGGTCGCCGCCCGCTTCTTCACCCAGCTCGACAGTGCGATCCTGATGCGCAACGCCTCGACCCAGTTCGCCGATGGCGGCGAGTTCGGCATGGGCGCGGAAATCGGCATCGCCACCGGCAAGATGCATGCGCGCGGCCCGGTCGGGGCCGAACAACTGACCAGCTTCAAATATCTGGTCACCGGAGACGGCGCAACCCGCGCCTGATCGCCGCTTTCACCGCTGGCGCGGCGGGATCAGAAAACAATCTCGCCGCCGGTTTCGCTGAGCGACCAGCGGATGCGCCGGCCCATATCGGCAGCCGCCATCCCGAGCAGAGGAAAATGCACCTCGGAGGCAATCGGCACCTGCCCATCCACACCGCTGGCATCCACGACCCCGTCATCGAGCCAGGACCACAGCGCACTGTCGGTGCGAACCCGGTCGGCCCGCGCCGCCAGCCGCCATTCCCGATCCTGCTGCCCGATGGTGACCTGCGCCCCCCATGGCATCGCGGTTTCGAGGCACATCAGCGACAGAAGCAGCAGCTTGACGATGCCGCGTGCCTGATCGCCCTCGGCCAGCAGCGTCACGTTCAGCCGGCCGGCTCGTTCCATATCGGAAATCAGCGCTGTCAGCTCGGTCCGGGAAATCCGCTGGGTTTCTCCGGCGGTACCGAAAGCGATCCGAAAGCAGCTGATGCGCGCCTGCGCCGACTGAAGCGCATCCTCGATCAGTCCCATTTCCGGGCTGGTTTCCAGCCCGGGCCAGCCCCCGGTCATGCGCAGCAATTCTACCCCATTGCCAATCGCGCCCAAAGGCGAGATCAGATCATGGCACAGGCGAGACCCCACAAGAGCCACGATCTGTGCGGCAAAACCGCTGACCTTCTCTTGTAGTTCGGCATGATGAACGGATGCATAATTCATGACTGAGAGCCCCCATATGAACGAATTTCTGGAACCAGGAATGATCGTACTACACCCGGACGCACCTGAATGGGGGCTTGGACAAGTCCAGTCCCGCATCGGCGAGCGGATTACAGTCAACTTTACCGAGGCGGGAAAACGCACCATCGACGGAAACCGTGTGGCGCTGGAACTCGTTGAAGTTGAAACGGACAGTAAGCAGACGGTCCTGTCAGTAAAGTAATTCAACCTTAAGCTGTGTCAACGTTGAAGGCGCAATCACTCCATTACGTTGCGCTGTTGCAATATTTTCTCAGCTTACCTAGACAGTGCCAGACAATGCAGTCAGGCAAAACGATGAATCCGGACAGCAATTTTTTCGATATCCGCATTGCAACGGATGAAATCGACCTGAAAGCCGCGCAACGCCTGCGCTATCGCGTCTTTGTCGAGGAATTGGGCGGAGATGGCCCATTGCTCGATCACGCTGCCCGGCTGGAATGCGACGAGTTTGACCCTGTCGTCGATCACCTTGTGCTGATCGATACCCGCCGCGATCCCGCCAAGCTCGACCATGTCGTCGGTGTCTACCGGCTGCTGCCGGGCACGCGTGCTGCCGAATTCGGACGGTTTTACTGCGATGGCGAATATGATCTGAGCAAGCTGAAGGCCTCGGGCCGGCCGCTGCTGGAGCTTGGCCGTTCCTGCGTTCTGCCCGAATATCGCGGCAGTGCCGGCATGTTCCTTCTGTGGAACGCTCTGTCGGAATATGTGCTGGAACTGGGGATCGAGATCCTGTTCGGCGTCGCCTCCTTCCATGGCACCGACAGCGCGGATCTGGCCCAGCCCCTGTCCTGGCTTTACCATCACCATCTGGCTGAGCCCGACCTGCGCCCGGTTGCCCGGCCCGTTGGGTTTCAAGACATGGATCTGATCCCTGCGGATCGGCTCGACCGGCGCGCCGCCATGATCGGCATGCCGGCTTTGATCAAGGCCTATCTGCGTCTGGGCGGCATGGTCGGCGAAGGCGCCTATATCGACCGGGCCTTCAACACCACCGATGTATTGTTACTGATGGACACTGCGGCAATGTCGGCGCGGCACCGCGATTTTTATACCTCAAGATGGCAGACCAAGGATTGACCCCCCAAAGCCGGGACGACCTCCTGCCACCGAACCTGCCGTACTCCGACTGGCGGGGCTGGCTGCGCATGATCCGGCGCGGGATACCGGTGCTGTTGATCCTGTTGCTTGGCGTCATCGTCCTGGTGCTGCTGCGCCTGATCGAGCGGCTGATCACCGGGCCGCGCCGACCGCTCAGCGGCCCGCTTGTTCAGGGGGTCTGCCGGGGGGTGCTGTGGTCGATCGGGCTGCGCTGGAAACGCTTTGGCGATCCGATGCGGGGGCCGGGCGCGGTGGTGGCCAATCATTCCAGCTGGCTCGACATTCTGACGATGAACGCGGCGATGCCGGTCTTTTTCGTGGCCAAATCCGAGGTCTCGACCTGGCCCGGCATCAATATCCTGACCCGGGTCACCGACACCCATTTCGTCACCCGCGATCCCCGCTTCGCCACCGAACAGACCGCTGAATTCGCCGCAAGGACCTCTGCCGGCCACCGGCTTTTGTTCTTTCCCGAAGGCACGTCCAGCGACGGGCGGCGGGTTCTGCCCTTCAAGCCAACGCTGTTTCAGGGCTTTCTCGCCCAGGATCTGCCCGAGGATCTGGCGATCCAGCCCCTGAGCGCGATCTATCACGCCCCCGAAGGTCAGGATCCGCGCTTTTACGGCTGGTGGGGCGATATGGATCTGGCGCCCCATATTCTGGCCGTCCTGTCAGTGCCGCGTCAGGGTCTGGTCGAGATCGTCCTGCACCCGCCGATCCCGGTCGCGGGCAAAAACCGCAAGAGCCTGGCCTGCGCCTGCGAGGCCGCCATACGCAGCACCCTACCCTTTTGTGACGTGGATCCCACCGAAAACAGCCTTGAAAGGCCGGGGCGCTCAGTCTAGTTGAAGGGCCGGATACCGAAAGGGATGTGCGATGACCTATATCGTCACCGATAATTGCATCATGTGCAAATATACCGACTGCGTCGAGGTCTGCCCCGTGGATTGCTTCTACGAGGGTGAGAACACGCTGGTCATCCACCCCGATGAATGCATCGATTGCGGCGTATGCGAGCCCGAATGCCCGGCCGATGCCATCCGCCCCGATACCGAACCGGATATGGAACCCTGGGTCGAATTCAACCGCAAATATGCCGAAGAATGGCCGGTAATCACCCGCAAGAAGGAACCGATGCCGGGCTATCAGGACATGGATGGCGTTACCGGCAAGCTGGAGAAATATTTCAGCCCGAATCCCGGCAAGGGCGATTGATCCCGGCGCCCGGGCCTGAAGTCGGCCCGGGCAGGTCCGCTGCCTGCTATGCGCACCCCGACAATCCCTTGAAATCCGGGCCGGACCGCATCAGATAACCGACAGATTCCCCTGGAAGGGCGCCGGTGAAAGGCGCCTTTTTTCAAGTCGTTTTTTGTGTTATGTTGCTGTTACAGACGGTCGATGCGGCAGTATCGGTTCCGTCAATAGCGGAGGGGTTCTGCCCGGAACGGCAGGAAAACAGATCGAAACAACAAGTCTGGCGAAGGGAATTTTCCTTTCGTGAGGCTCTTTGTGTCGCCAAAGCGTGTTATGGTGGCATCATACTGGAAGGATGAAGAATGACGAAAGCCAAGAAATCCGAATTCCGGCCCGATGACTTCGTTGTCTACCCCGCCCATGGCGTGGGCCAGATCGTGTCGATCGAGGAACAGGAAGTCGCCGGCATGTCGCTGGAAATGTTCGTGATTTCATTCGAACGGGACAAGATGACCCTGCGTGTCCCGACTGCCCGCGCCACCGAAATCGGCATGCGCGGTCTGGCCAGCCCCGATCTGGTCGATCAGGCACTGGCCACGCTGAAGGGCAAGGCCCGGGTCAAGCGCGCCATGTGGTCGCGCCGGGCGCAGGAATATGAGCAGAAAATCAATTCGGGCGATCTTCTGGCAATTGCCGAAGTGGTCCGCGATCTGCACCGCAACGACGATCAGCGCGAGCAGTCCTATTCCGAGCGTCAGCTTTATGAAGCCGCGCTGGATCGCCTGACCCGCGAAGTCGCCGCCGTGATCGGCATGGATGCTGCCGGCGCCCATAAAAAGGTTGATGAGGTCCTGCTGGCCCGCGCCGCCTGATCGGTTTGGATCGACTTGAACAATCGGGCCACCTTCGGGTGGCCCTTTGCTTTTGTGTGCCCCCCTTCCCCCAATCTCGCCGCTCCCGACCAGAGGGATCGCCTCTTCGAACAAAATATGATGTCCTCGCGGCAATGGCTCATGATCGGGTCGAGACCGCGGCTGTTCCATCCCCGCCGCCTGCCCGGCGGAACGGCCCCACACTCAATGGACGTCATCAGAACCCGCGATCCGGCATGGCGCGCCGATGCGCAAGCCGCGCCGGATCGCAGCGGCGCGCGCGGGCGGGGTTAGCCCTTCAACGCGTGCTCGGGCTCCAGATCGTCCTCATCTGGCATGATCGGTCCGGCTGCGGGCCCATGCGAGAAACGTTCCAGAAGCGCGGTCTCCATCTCCTGATTCACGCGGCGGGTGCGTTCGATATAGGCCTCGTTCTGCTCGGTCGGGACCTCGGGATCCCACAGTTCGGCCAGCTCACGCAGACTGCCCCGGTCGATCTTGTAGAAAATCGCTTCGGCTTCATGCGCCTCGTATTCGGAAAACCCTGCATGTTCCAGCACATAGCGCCCGGCACGCAGGCTGGAATCAAACATCTCGCGGATGACGTGATCGGCCCCGGCCCGGTGCAGCTGATAGACCGAAATCCGGTCCCGGGCCCGGGCGATGATCGTCAGATCGGGCCGCTTTTCGCGGGCATATTGCACCAGCTTGAGATTGCTTTCTGGGTTATCGAGCGCCGCCACCAGAATCCGCGCCTTGTCGAGCCCGGCCGCCGCCAGGATCTCGGGCCGGGTCGGATCGCCGAAATAGCCCTTGAAGCCGTAGCGCCGCATCAGCTGGATCAGCTTCAGATCGTGATCGAGAACCGTGGTCTTCAGCCCGGAAAAGGTCACCAGCCGGTTGGCCACCTGCCCGAAACGCCCGACCCCGGCGATGATGATCGGCTGCTGATCGTCGATCTCATCGGGGCGCAGCGCCTCGGCCCCGGCTTCGGCCATGCGCCGGCCGATATGATCGGAGGCGATGAACAGCAGCGGCGTGACCAGCATCGACAGCGCAATCACCAGAAGGAAACCCTGCGCCACCCGTCCCGGCAGCACATGCAGGGTGACGGCATAGGAGATCAGCACAAAGCCGAATTCCCCGGCCTGCGCCAGCGACAGCGTGAACAGAACCCGGTCGCGTGCCGCCATCTTCACCGAACGCGCAATCAGGTTCAGCACGCCCGCCTTGATCGCAATCAGCACCGCCGTCACACCGATGACGATGACCGGCATTTCCGCCAGCAGCCCGAAATTCATGCCCGCGCCAACCGTGATGAAAAACAGCCCGAGCAGCAGGCCCTTGAAGGGCTCGATCTGGCTTTCCAATTCGTGCCGGAATTCGGACCCGGCCAGCATGACACCGGCAAGAAAGGTGCCGAGCGCCGGCGAAAGGCCGACAAAGCTCATCAGCGAGGCAATGCCGACCACGATGAACAGCGCCATGATCGTGTCCATCTCGCGTAGGCGGGCGGAATGGACAAAGCGGAAGAGCGGTCGGATCAGATGGCTGCCGATCACCACCACCACCGGAATGGAGGCCAGCGTCACCAGAGCCGCCGCCCAGCCCGGCAGCTGCGCCATGAAGGCCCCGCCAACCGATTCCGCATCGCCCGCACTGACCGGCGCACTTGCCAGAAGCGGCATCAGCGCCAGCATCGGGATCACCGCGATGTCCTGGGTCAGCAGCACCGCGAAAGCGTCGCGCCCGCCGCGGGTCTGCATCAGGTTCTTTTCGGTCAGGGTCTGCAGCACGATCGCGGTCGAGCTCAGCGCCAGGATCATCCCCAGAGCCAGCGCAATCTGCCAGCTCTGATTCAGCGCCAGCGCCGCCAGAAAGATCAGCGCCATGGTCCCCAGGATCTGCGCCCCGCCCAGCCCGATCAGCCGCTTGCGCATCCCCCAAAGCGTGCGCGGCTCCAGCTCCAGCCCGATGATGAACATCATCATGACCACGCCGAATTCGGCGAAATGCTGAAGGTCGTGCATCTCGTTTCCGGCCAGACCCAGAACCGGGCCGATGATGATGCCGGCGATCAGATAGCCCAGCACCGATCCCAGCCCAAGCCGGGCCGATACCGGAACGGCAATGATCATGGCCAGCAGGTAAACCGTTGCAATCAGAAGAAAGTCAGCCATCTAGGATCAGCGCCCGTTCAGGATCGGAAGTGAGTACTCCCGTCCTCCTTTAGCATATTTCAGCCCGCCATTGCCGATCGAAGTGATATTACCGCCATTGATCTTGTCACCCAGCCGGACCGTCACGATCCGGCCATTGCTCAGCCGGACCAACCCGCGGCTGGCCTTGCCGGCCCCGACCGTGCCGATCAGCTGGGTCGCGTTCATGTCAAAACCCTTGGCGGTAGCCGCACCGGCGACCGACTGGCTGGTCGTGCCCTTGGGCTGGGCGGCAACCTCGGGCTCGTCATCTATCTCGGGTGGGCGATAGGTCTGATTGCGGCGCGCTGCCGCAGCCGCCTCGGCCTCGGCCTGAGCCCGGGCCCGGGCCTCGGCTGCCGCCTTGGCTTGCGCGGCGGCACGGGCATCGGCGGCGGCGCGATTGCGCATGCGCTGTTCGGCCTGACGCTGTAATTCCTCGTCGAGCCGGCGGCGCTCGGCCAGGGCAGCGGCCTCGGCGGCGGCCTTGGAAACCCCGCTTTTTTCGACGGGCTCGGGGGCCAGGGTCCCTTCGCCGCGCGTGCTGCCGCCGCCATCGGCAAGCGCGGCGCTAACCGCGTCATCGGTGGCGCTCGCCTTGCTGCGCGGCGCGGGGCGGACCGAGCGGACCAGAGCGAGGCTGGTGCCGGCGGCTGAAACCGCTGCGGTGGCCGAGGAGGCCATGGCCTCCTCGACGGCGGCATTGGTGGCCTCCGCAAGACCGGCCGTGCTGGATGACTGACTGGCCGCCGACGGGCTGGCAGGGCGAGTGCCCGGACGCGAGGCCGGTCGGGCAGACCCGGACAGCCGCGTGCTGCGCGTGCCCGCTGCCGCCGTGCTGGCCGCAGCGGCCGGGCGGGATGCAGAAGCGGGTTTTGACGCCTTCACTGCCGGGCGCGCGGCATCGATGGCCATGGCTTCGGCAACGGCATCGCTGACCGCATCGCTGCGCCCTGGGCGCTTGGCCGGGCGAGCCTGGGCGTAGCGGACCGGCTTGCCGGTCCCGATGGAAGGTTCCGCCAGCCAGGGCCGATCAAGCCGGGCCAGCATGGCCCCCTGCCCACCAAGCGAAAACAGCGCCATATGATGAGGCGCCGGCTGCAGATGCAGCGCGGCGCCCTGAGCCGAGGTGGAGCTGGTCGGCTTCGGAGGCGGCCTTGACCCGGAGGGTTCAGGCAGGGCCCGCCGCTCGAAGGGCTGGGGATTGCGCGGCACTGCCGGACGCGGATCTGGCGCAGCCTAACTCGCCGCCGGCGCGCTGCGCACCGGCGCGGTTTTCGGCCGGACCGAACTTTTCAGCGTCGCGCTGTCGGGTGCGCCGGGGGCCGGGACCGCCCCGGTTCGCTGGCTGCTTGTCGCCGCAGCCGGGCGCGAGGCCGGCCGGCTGGTCGTCGAAGCTGCGGGGGGCGAGCTTCTGGCTGCACTGGTATTGGCCTGCGCCGGGCTCGTCGGGCGGGCCTTCGGTCGGGCCGAATGGGTGGTTGCCGCTGGCGCCGGGCTGCTGCGGGGGGGGACATTTGCCTTCGGGGCGGGTGCAGCGGCCGAGGATTCGGCCGCCGCCTCTGCGGCAGTGGCGGCAACCGCTGGCGGCGGAGCGCCTGGCAGTTCAACCGGCTCAGGCAGATTTGCAGCCTGCGGCGGGCCTGAGGTTGCTGGGCCTGGCGCTGCGGCTACATCCGGCGTGACTTCGGCCGGTGCCATCCCTGCCGAGACGCCCGTCTCCGGCGGATTTTCCGACGGCAGGGCCGCGGGCGCAGCAGTCGAAAGCGGGGCAGTTACCCGGTCTGCTTCTGCGGCCGTTCCGGGCGCAGCCGGAATCGGGCCTGCCCCCCCGGCGGGCGACGGGCCGGGATCGGCAGCGATGGTCGGCTCGGCAAGCGGCGCCATTTCAGCAGCCGGCGGCGCGTCGATCCGGGGCTCGCGGGCGGTCAAAACCGCCGCGATACCGAGCCCGAGGATCAAAATGCCGACCATCGGCAGCGCGCCGGTCAACCCGCTGCGCCGGCCGGCGGCGGCAACCGCAGCTGCGGCCCCGCGCGGCATGGCTGCGGGCAGCGGTGCCGGCGGGGCGATCAAGCTTTCCTCGATCTGGTTCCTGCGCGCCTCAAGCGCGCGTTCATGGAAAGCGCGCGCCCGCTCCGACATCGGCTTCGTGCGCAATGCCCCCGCCGGTACTGCCGGCGCCGCTACCACGGCCGGATCCGGCAACACCGCCGCATGCGCGGTCTCGCTGGCTGCGCCATCGCCCGGCAGAATGATCGAGCCGAGATTGACGAGCGCTCCTGCCATCTCGACAGGCGGCGCAGCAACCACCGGGGCGCTCACGATATGCGGTGTGATCCGGGTCAGAACCGGCGCAGCGAGAATGGCACGAGCGGAGACATTACCGGCATCAGCAGCCGGCAGATCAGGCGCGGTCTGACCCTCGGCAAGCGAGGCCGGGTCGGCCCCGGTCAGATCGGCAGCGAGTTCCCATTCCATCGCCAGCCCGGTCGCCCCGAAATCCGGCTCATAGGGAAACTTCGTCATGACCGGCATCGCCAGGAAGCGATCGGGCGCAAAACCGTGACGCACCGCGAAATCCTCGGCCTCCTGCAGGGTCTGGCGGGCCACGGCGGCGATTGTCACCGCCGAGCCCGGCCGCGCATCGGCAGGCGCATAATCGAAGGCGAGATCCTCGACTGCGTAGGGGGTCAGCCCCTCCAGCCCGGCCCGCAGCGATTCCGCCATATTCGCGGCCGCTGGCAGCACCAGATCGGCGTAAAGGATCTGATCATCGGGAATGACCAGCGACAGGCCGGGCGCATTGGCATGGTGCAGCTGACGCGCGAAATCGCCAAGCCCCCCACGCAAATCGCCATCGAAAGCCACCCTGCCCAGTTCGGCCCAATCGTCACCATCGCGATGCAGAAGCTGCACCCCGTCCGGCTGGAAGGCCAATGCGTAATCACCATTCGAGGCCTGGACCCCGGCTGTCATCTGCTCGTTCATAATGCTGCGCCTTATCCGGCCGGCGTTGTTTTTTATCTGAATAACCCGAACCAGCCGCCATGGGAAGAACGCGCGCGCTTGTGATTGAACGATTCCCCGCCGATAGATGTTCGGTCTGGACAAGAACCAACAGGAACCGCCATGATCCTCACCCCCGCTTCTCGCCTTGCAGCGCTTCTGGCAGCGGCAAGCTGCACCGCCCTTCTTGGCATGCCGGCATTTGCCGAACCGGCCCCCCCCGGAACCTGCATGCCGCCTCGCGCGATCTCCGTCACTGGCCACGGCGAATCGCAGGTCGCCCCCGATCAGATGCTGATCTCGCTTGGGGTAACCACCCAGGCCGATACCGCCGCAAAGGCGATGGCCGACAATACCGCACAGCAGCTTTCGGTCGTAAACCTGCTGAAGGATTCCGGCGTTTCCGAAACCGATATCCAGACTTCGGGGCTGACCCTGAACCCGATGATGACCTATCCCGAAAACGCCGCGCCAAAGATCAATGGTTACATGGCCCAGAACCTGCTGACCGTGCGGATCACCGATATCGCCGGGGCCGGTCAGGTGCTCGATGGCATCGTCTCGGCCGGCGCCAATGAAATGCAGGGTATCCGCTTTGTGCGCGAGGATTCTCAGGCCGCCGAGGATGAGGCGCTGCGCCGTGCCGTGGCCGACGCCCGCCACCGCGCGGGCGTCATGGCCGAGGCTGCCGGGGTCGAGCTTGGCCCGATCTTGCGGATGGGCGATCCTCAGACCGACATGAGCGGTCCCCAGCCAGTGATGATGCGGGCCATGGATTCCGGCGCGGCCAAAAGCGTCCCCATCGAGAGCGGCGAGATTTCCCTGACCGCCGATATCGAGATCAGCTTCGCGCTCGGCGATGGGGCTTGCGCCCTGCCCGGCACCCCTCCGGCAGCGGGCGAAACCGGGGGCGACGCCGCCCCCGCCAACTGATTTGCGAAAGGCCCGGCCATCAGGCCGGGCCATATCTTATGCGCTATCTCATGCGTCTGCCGCCGCCAGCGCCTGATCGAGATCGGCGATCAGATCGGCGGCATCCTCGATCCCGATCGAGATGCGGATGACATCGGGGCCGGCCCCGGCTGCGATCTTCTGCGCGTCGGTCAGCTGGCTATGCGTGGTCGAGGCCGAGTGAATCGCCAGCGAACGCGCATCGCCGAGATTGGCGACATGGCTGAACAGCTTGAGATTGTCGATCAGCTTCTTGGCTGCCTCATATCCACCCTTGACCGAGAACGTATAAAGCGCGCCCGCCCCTTTCGGATAGACCCGTTGCGCTGTGGCATTCCAGGGCGAGGACGCCAGCCCGGCATAGCTGACCGATCCGACGCGCAGATCTTTTTCCAGCCATTCCGCGACCTTCTGGGCGTTTTCTACATGTTTTGGCATCCGCAGGCCCAGGGTCTCGATCCCCATCAGCGTGTAATGGGCGCCCTGCGGGTTCATGGTCATGCCAAGATCGCGCAGACCGATGGCGATGCCGTGGAAGGTGAAGGCCATCGGGCCGAGCGCCTCGTGGAATTTCAGCCCGTGATAGGCCGGCTCGGGTTCCGACAGCGACGGAAACTTGCCGCTCGCCGACCAGTCGAATTTGCCGCTATCGACCACGACGCCGCCGGTCACCGTGCCATTGCCGGTCATGTATTTGGTCAGGCTGTGCACAACCAGAGTCGCACCCATCTCGATCGGGCGGCAGAGGTAAGGCGTGGCCAGCGTGTTATCGACGATCAGCGGCAGTCCGGCCTCATTGGCAATCGCCGCCAGCGCCGGGATATCGGTCACATAACCGGCCGGGTTCGAGATCGATTCGCAGAAAATCGCCCTCGTATCCTCATCAATCGCCGCCCGCACGGCTTCGGCATCGTCGAGATCGACGAATTTGCAGCCCCAGCCGAAACGTTTGATGGTCTGGCTGAACTGGGTGATGGTGCCGCCGTAAAGCCGGCTGGAGGCGACGATGTTCAGCCCCGGCCCCATCAGCGGAAACAGCGCCATGATCTGCGCGGCATGGCCCGAGGAACAGCAAACCGCCCCGGCGCCGCCTTCCAGATCGGCGACCCGGGCCTGAAGCGCGGCCACGGTCGGGTTGGTCAGACGCGAATAGATATAGCCGACCTCCTCCAGCGCAAACAGCTTGGCGGCATGTTCGGCATCGCGGAAGACATAGGCAGTGGTCTGATAGATCGGCACCTGGCGAGCCCCGGTCGCTGGATCGGGCGCGGATCCGGCATGGATGGTGCGCGTGTCAAAGCCCATGGTCTCGGTCATGATCGTCCCCTTCTGCAGCCGGTGGACCGGCCGGTTCATTCGCCGACAGCTTAAGGCGGGGATGACCTCAGGGCAACGCCCAAGCGGGCCGGAAAGGCCGCGCCGGGGCAAGGACCGCGCCCGCAGAAACCCGGTTCGGCGGAAGCAATTACTGGCGACTTTACCACAGCATGAGCTTTCTGCCGCCTGCCCTTGCGGCGCTGCTTTCCAAGCGCCCTCCCCCCGGCTATGAGATCGTGGGCGAAGAGGAGTCTCAAAACATGTCCGACCTGTCCCCTGTCCAGCCACGGCCCGGCATCATGGAGATCGCGCTGTATCAAAGCGGCACCACCCATCTGCCCGGACAGGACCATGTGGTAAAGCTTTCTTCGAACGAAAACCCTTACGGCGCCTCGGAAAAGGCCCGCGAGGCGGCGGCGCGCGCCACGCATCAGCTGCACCGCTATCCCAATACCGATCACGCCAGCCTGCGCGCCGCGATTGCCGAGGTGCATGGGCTCGATCCCGACCGGATCATCTGCGGGGTCGGCTCGGATGAGGTGCTGCAATTCGCCGCACAATGTTTTGCCGGGCCCGGCGATGAGGCGATCATTACCGAGCATGGCTTCTCGATGTATCCGATCCTGACCAGGATGGCCGGAGCCGTCCCGGTCATCGTGCCGGAAAAGGAACGCCGGGTCGATGTCGATGCGATTTTGGCGGCGGTGACGGCGAAGACCCGGATCGTCTTTCTGGCCAATCCCGGCAACCCGACCGGCACCATGCTGGATGAGACCGAACTTCTGCGCCTAGCCGAAGGCCTGCCGGCCCATGTGCTGCTGATCCATGATGGCGCCTATACCGAATTCACCCGCGAGGAATACCGCCTGGATTTCGCCCTGACCGACCGCTTCCCGAATGTGCTGGCGACCCGGACCTTCTCCAAAGCCTATGGGCTGGGCGGGCTGCGCATCGGCTGGGGCTATGCGCCGCGCGCGCTGATCGACGTGATGAACCGGATGCGTCAGCCCTTCAATCTCTCGGTGGTCCAGCTCGCCGCCGCCGAGGCCGCCATGCGCGATCAGGCGCATGTCACCCGCAGCCGGGGCGAAAACGCCCGCCTGCGCGACTGGCTGGCGGACGCCTTGGCCGAAAAAGGTGTGTCTTCAGATCGTTCCGAGACAAATTTCATCCTGGCGCGCTTCAGCGACGAGACCACCGCCAATGCCTGCGACGACGCATTGCGGGCCGAAGGCCTGATCGTGCGCCGGGTCACCGGCTATGGCCTTCCCGATTGCCTGCGCATCACCATCGGCGACGAACCCTCCTGCCGGCGGGTCGCACATGTCATTGGTCAGTTCATGGCCGAAAGGGGAAGCCCATGAGTGTCATTTATGACAAGGTCGCCCTGATCGGGCTGGGGCTGATTGCCGGTTCTATTTCCCTGGCGGCCCGCCAGTCCGGGACTGTCGGAAAGGTCTGGGGCACCTCGCGCAGTGCCAAGACCCGATCCGCCGCCCGCGATCTGATGCTTTGCGACGAGATCGTCGATAACGCGGCTGCGGCCGTGCGCGGTGCCGATCTGATCATCCTTTGCGTGCCGGTCGGCGCCATGGGCAGAGTCATGACCGATATCAAACCGCATCTGAAACCGGGCGCGGTGATCACTGATGTGGGTTCGGTCAAACAGGAGGTCATCGCCGAGGTTGCGCCGCACCTGTCCGAGGGCGTCCATTTCATCCCCGGCCACCCTCTGGCCGGGACCGAACATTCCGGCCCCTATGCCGGCTTCACCGAACTGTTCGAGAATCGCTGGTGGCTGCTGACCCCCTTGCCCGAGACTGACCCGGACGAGCTTTCACGCCTGCGCCGCTTCATCCGCGCGCTCGGCGCCAATGTCGAGGATATGGAGCCGGCCCATCACGATCTGGTGCTGGCGGTCACCAGCCATACTCCGCATCTGATCGCCTATACCATGGTCGGCGTCGCCGATCACCTCAAGCGCGTCACCGAATCCGAAGTGATCAAATATTCCGCTGCCGGTTTTCGCGATTTCACCCGGATCGCGGCTTCTGATCCGGTCATGTGGCGCGATGTCTTCCTGACCAACAAGGAAGCGGTTCTGGATGTTCTCGGCCGCTTCACCGAGGAACTGTTCATGCTGCAACGCGCCATTCGCATGGGCGACGGCGAACAGCTGCAGGAGTATTTCACCCGGACCCGCGCCATCCGCCGCGGCATCATCGAGGCCGGACAGGACACGGCTGCGCCCGATTTCGGACGCGGGCCGCGCAAGGATTGACGCAAGGACCGGGGCGCTGCCCCGGACCCCGGAATATTTGGACCAAAGTGAAAGCCGCTTTCATCTTGGCCCAAATATTCATCGGCAGTGCCAATATGAGCCGCGCCTCTCAGATCAGACCGGCCTTTTCGAAATCGATCCGCAGATCGCGTTCGGGCCGGGCGCCGACATGGCTGATGACTTCGGCAGCGGCCATGACCGCCATGCGTCCGGCAGTTTCCAGATCGCAGCCCGAAGCCAGTCCGAAAATCAGCCCGGCGGCAAACTGATCGCCGGCGCCGGTGGCGTCAACCGGGGTGACATGGTGCACCGGCACTTCAACCCGCTTCTGGCCGCGGATCAACAATGCCGGATCGCCGGAGCGGGTGCAGATCACCGTGCGGCAATCGGCAGCGGCCAGGCGCAGAGCCTCGTCGATACTGGTCTGATAGAGCGATTCCCATTCATGGACATTGCCGATCACATAATCGAGTGTCTCGGAGGTCAGCTTGCGAAAATCATCCCGGTGGCGATCGACACAGAACGGATCGGATAGCGCGATCCCGGCCAGGCCGCCGGCTTTGTGGCAGGCATTGGCCGCCGCCAGGAAGGCTGCCTTGCCCGCCGGCTTGTCAAAAAGATAGCCTTCGAGGAACAGCCATTTATTGCCCTCGAACACCGCCTCATCGACATCGTCGGGGCCGAGATTGGCCGAAATCCCGAGATAGGTATTCATCGAACGCTCGCCATCCGGCGTCACGAAGATGATCGAGCGCGAGGTCGGCAGATTGCCCCCCGCCACCGGCGGATTGACGAAATGGGTGCCCTCGGCCTCGGTATCGCGGGCATAGGCCCGGCCGAGCTCATCATCGGCGACCCTGCCGATGAAGGCGGTCTTCAGCCCCATCCGGCCGATCCCGGCCAGGGTGTTGGCCACCGACCCGCCCGGCACCAGCCGCGCCTTGCCGCGCCGGGCCTGCTGGGCCAGCAGATATTCCGAGCGCTCGCGGTCCACCAGCTGCATGATGCCCTTTTCGACATCGAGCGAGGTCAGGTCTTCATCCTCGATCGAGGCGATCACGTCGATCATGGCATTGCCGATTCCGATGACTTCAAATCCGGTCATTCGGTCTTCTCCTCATAGGGGCAGAGATCGTTGATGGGGCAGATCCCGCAGCGCGGGCGCCGGGCCTGGCAGACATAGCGCCCATGCAGGATCAGCCAGTGATGGGCGTTTTGCTGGAACTGGGCGGGGACGTTGTCTTCAATGGCGCGCTCGACCTCATCGACATCGCGGCCCGGCGCGATCCGGGTGCGGTTGCCGACGCGGAAGATATGGGTATCGACCGCCTGGGCCGGCACCCCAAACACACAGTTCAGCACGACATTGGCGGTCTTGCGGCCAACGCCCGGCAGGCTCGTCAGCGCCGCCCGGCTGGAGGGCACCTCGCCGCCGTAATCCTCGATCAGAATGCGCGAGAGTTTCATCACGTTCTTCGCCTTCTGGCGGAAGAGGCCGATGGTCTTGATATGTTCGGTCAGACCTTCCTCGCCAAGATCGAGCATCTGCTGCGGGGTATGAACCTGCGCGAACAGGTTCTGCGTCGCCCGATTGACCCCGGCATCGGTTGCCTGAGCCGAAAGCGCCACCGCGACCAGAAGCTGGAAGGCGTTGTCATGCACCAGTTCGGTCACCGGCGCCGGCGCAGAATCGCGCAGGCGCGAAAAGATCGCGACTTGATCGGCATAGGGCAAGGGGCTGGGCAAACGGGCCATGGGGGCGTCTTTGCCCCTAGTGTGCCGGCAGTTCAAGCGCTGATCACTGCCTCACCGAAGGGAATGGCGATCGGATCACGCCGTCATCAGCAAATCTTTACCGCCAACCGGACCCTCCCTAGGCAAGCGCCTGAACTTATGCCACGATACCCACGTTTGCAATAACGACCTGCCAGACAGGCACCCAGATCTTTTGACCGAAAGGCAAGCATATGAAGATGCGAGTTTCCCTTTTCCTTGGCACCGCCAGCCTGATCGCACTGAGCGCCTGCACCACCAATCCCGACGGGACCACCTCCGTGAACAAGACCGGGGCTGGCGCGCTGACCGGTGCGGTTGTGGGCGGCCTTTACGGTGCCGGGCGCGATGACGACAAGAACAACCAGGGTAAAGACATCCTGAAAGGTGCTGCGATCGGCGCGCTTGGCGGGGCCGTTGTCGGTAACGTTCTGCAAAGACAGGAGCAGGACCTGCGCAAGGTCATGACCACGCCGGGCGTCCAGATCATCAACCGCGGCAACTACCTGCAGGTGATCATGCCCTCGGGTCTACTGTTCGCATCGGACAGTGCCGCCGTATCTGGCGCCGCACAGAACGATCTTTACGGGCTGGCGCAGAACCTGCAGCAATACCCGAACAGCCGGATCGAGATCATCGGCCACACCGATTCCACCGCTTCGGATGCGCATAACATGGATCTGTCGCAGCGTCGGGCGCAGTCGATTGGCGGCATCCTGAGCGCAGCCGGCGTACCGGCCTCGCGCCTGGTCATGGCCGGTCGGGGCGAAAGCCAGCCGATCGCCTCGGACGACACGGCAGAGGGCCGCGCCCAGAACCGCCGCGTGGAAATCCTGATCCGCCCGACCAGCTGATCGCGGAACGTCCGAAAAGAACCAAAAAGGCCGGGCCGCAATGCCCGGCCTTTTTGCTGTCATCGTCTTTTCATGAGTCGTGCGGCTTCTTAAAGCGTTTTGAGGAAAGTTTGAATCGGCAGGATTTCCTCGGTGGCTGATTTGTGGTTCACCCTGTTTGGGAGGATCGCATGATGCCAGCACCACTGCCGAAGGAACTGCGGGATCGCTTGGCGCGCTTGATCAAAGCAGGTTTTACCGGACGGGAGGCCTCCCGCCGCCTGCAGGTCTCCGCCGCTACCGGTGCGAGGTGGGCCGCGGCAGGTTCGGACCAGCGGCCATGCTGAACCCGCACGGCAAGGCCCGCCGCCTGGTCGGGGAAAGCTGGCACCGCATCAGGCTTTCCTTGAGGAACTGGTTGCGTAAGACCCCGACATCACGCTCTTCGAGCTGCGTGATGCGCTCGCTGACGCGGAGGGCGTTCGGGTGCACCACTCCTCCATCGCGAACCTGCTGTCCCGGCTCGGCTTCACGTATGAAAAAAGTCACGGGTTGCCACCGAACGTCGCCGTGCCAAGGTAAGGCACCAGCGCGCCGATTGGTTCGAACATCGGCTTCCGACCGTTGGGGCTATGCCTGAACGCATTGTCTTCATTGATGAAATCTCCGTGAAGACAAACCTGACCCGCCTGCGCGGCAGGGCCAGGCGCGGTCACCGCCTGACCATGGACGCCCCCTTTGGAAGCTGGGCTAGGCAAACGCTGATCGCGGGCCTGACCCCAGACGCGTTGATCGCGCCATGGCTCATCAAGGGTGCCATGGACGCTCCGACCTTCGCCGCCTACATCCGCGAAGTGCTCGATCCAGAAATCAAACCGGGTACGGTTGTCATCCTGGACAATCTGGCGACCCATCGGAACAAGGAGGCCGCGCAAGCCTTGCGAGACCACGGCTGCTGGTTCCTCTACCTGCCGCCATACTCGCCCGACCTGAACCCCACCGAACAAGCCTTCTCGAAACTGAAAGCTCACCTCAGGCGGATCGGGGCCAGAACCTTCACCGAGCTCTTTGAGGCCATCGGAGCAATCTGCGGTCTTTACGACCCAGCCGAGTGCT
>JBKEBH010000063.1:0-7166 GCA_047973065.1 Paracoccus sp. (in: a-proteobacteria)
GGCCGGGGCGCGCTTCATCGCCCCGCCGCTGCGGCTGTGTACCGATAATGCCGCGATGATCGCCTGGGCCGGGATCGAGGCCTATCGGATTGTCCGGCGCGACGGAATGGTTCTGGCCGGCCGGACCCGCTGGCCGCTGGATCAGGATGCCGCGCCCATGCCGAGAAGCTGGATCTCTGCGTCGAGGAGGCTTTGGCCGAAGCCGGGCTTGATCTTGCCGCCCTCGACGGGATCGCGGTGACTGCCGGCCCGGGGCTGATCGGCGGGGTCATGGCCGGGGTCATGCTGGCCAAGGGGCTGGCTGCCGGATCGGGCCTGCCGCTGGTCGGGGTCAACCATCTGGCCGGGCACGCGCTGACCCCGCGCCTGACCGACGGGATCGGCTATCCTTACCTGATGCTGCTGGTCTCTGGCGGGCATTGCCAGTTCCTGCGCGTCGATGGACCCGAGGCGTTTTCGCGGCTCGGCGGCACCATCGACGATGCCCCGGGCGAGGCTTTCGACAAGATCGCCAAGCTGCTTGGCCTGCCCCAGCCCGGCGGCCCTTCGGTCGAGACGCAGGCGAAATCGGGCGATCCCAAACGCTTCGCCCTGCCGCGTCCGCTGCTGGACCGGACGGGGTTCGACATGTCCTTTTCGGGTCTCAAGACCGCCGTGCTGCGCATCCGTGACGATCTGGTCGCCGCCCAAGGCGGGCTGAGCGTTCAGGACCGCGCCGATCTTTGCGCCGGTTTTCAGGCGGTGGTCACCGATGTGCTGGCGGAAAAGACCCGCCGGGCACTGGCCGCCCATCCGGTTCCGGTCCTGGCCGTGGCCGGCGGGGTTGCGGCCAATGGCCAGATCCGGGCCGCGCTGGAAGGCGTCGCCGCCAAGGCCGGGGCGCGCTTCATCGCCCCGCCGCTGCGGCTGTGTACCGATAATGCCGCGATGATCGCCTGGGCCGGGATCGAGGCCTATCGGCTTGGCCGGCGCGACGGAATGGATCTGGCCGGCCGGCCCCGCTGGCCGCTGGATCAGGATGCCGCGCCCATGCTCGGCGCCGGCAAGCGCGGGGCCAAGGCGTGAGCCCCGAAGCCACAGTCCTCTGCCTCAACGCGGTCATGCTGGCCATTGCCTATCCGGGCATCTACCCTTCCCTGCGCGAGAAGACGCTTTCGGCAATGCTGCGCAGCGATATCGCCCTGACCCTCTTGCAATTGCTCACGGTCGGGGCGCTCTATTACGGATCGGGCATCGGGTTCAGCCTGATCTTTTTCGATGTGAACTGGTTCGCCTTCGCCCTGATCACCTTCATGGTGATGGAGGCGCCCCTGTTCCTGTGGTTTTGCAACAAGCACGACATTGACCTGAGCGGAGGCCGATCATGACCGCAATTCTTGGTGCCGGCGCATTCGGCACGGCGCTTGCCGTGGCGCTTGCCGATACGCAGCCGGTGACGCTGTGGGGACGCAGCCTGCCAGACGGGCGCAGCGTGCCGCGCCTGCCCGGTATCGCCATCCCCGAAACCGTGACCCTGACCGCGGATCTGGATGCCGCGCTTGCCGGGCAGGATCGGGTGATCCTTGCCGTGCCGGCGCAGGCTTTGCGCGGGTTTCTGGCGCAGCATGGCGCGCAACTGAACGGGCGCTGGCTGATCAATACCGCCAAGGGGGTCGATCTGACCACTGGCACCACGCCCTCGGCCCTGATCCGTGATGCATGTCCAGGCGCCCGCATCGCCGCCCTGACCGGGCCGAGCTTTGCCGCCGATATCGCGCGCGCTCTGCCCACGGCGCTGACGCTGGCCTCGGAAGACGAGGGCGTCGCCGCGCTTCAGCATGATTTCTCGACCCCCGTGCTGCGGCTTTACCGCAGCGACGATCTGCGCGGGGCCGAGCTCGGCGGCGCGCTGAAGAATGTGGTCGCCATTGCCGCCGGCGTGGCAATTGGCGCGGGCTTTGGCGACAGCGCCCGGGCAGCGCTGATCACAAGGGGCTTTGCCGAGATGACCCGGCTCGCCGTCTTTCTGGGGGCGCGGGCCGAAACGCTGGCCGGACTGTCGGGGCTTGGCGATCTGGTGCTGACCTCGACCTCTGATCTGTCGCGCAATTTCCGCTATGGCCGCGCACTCGGTGCCGGGCAGGAATTCGACAGCGGCGTCACGGTCGAGGGTGCCGCAACCGCCCGCGCGGTCAGCGCCCTTGCCGCCCGGCGCGGCATCGCCATGCCGATCGCCGATGCCGTGGCCGCGCTTGCCGAAGGCCGGGCCAGCATGGCAGAGACGATGGAAACCCTGATGAGCCGCCCCCTGAAGGAGGAATGATGCCGCTTTTTGCCGTAATCTGCCGGGACAAGCCGGATTCGCTGGCGCTGCGTATGGAAAACCGCTCCGCCCATCTCGCCTATATCGAGGAAACCGGGATCGTCGCCATGGCCGGCCCGCTGCTGGAAGACGGGCAGATGGCAGGCTCGCTGCTGATCCTCGATGCCCCCGATCTGACCGCTGCCGAGGACTGGGCCGCCAATGATCCCTATGCGAAGGCCGGGCTCTTCGAAAGCGCGACGGTCCGCGAGTGGAAGAAGGTGATCGGCTGATGGCATATTGGTTGTTCAAATCCGAACCCGATGTCTTCAGCTGGGACGATCTGGTCGCCAGGGGCGAGACCGGCGAGGAATGGGACGGGGTGCGCAATTATCAGGCGCGCAACAATATGCGGGCGATGAAGAAGGGCGATCTTGGCGTTCTGTACCATTCCAATATCGGCAAGGAATGCGTCGGCATTGTCGAGATCTGCGCCGAGGCTCACCCCGATTCGACCACGGACGATCCGCGTTGGGAATGCGTCGATATCCGCGCGGTGAAGCCCCTGAAGACCCCGGTCACGCTGGATCAGGCCAAGGAAGAGCCGCGCCTAAAGGATATGGTGCTGGTCAATAATTCCCGCCTGTCGGTCCAGCCGATATCCGACGGCGAATGGGCAGTCCTGATGGAGCTGGGCGGGCTGAGCGACTAGCCCAGCCAGCGCGCAGCCAAGGCGGGCAGATCCGCATAGCTGTCCAGCATCGCATCGGGCTTCAGCCGGGCGATGCCCGGCCCTTCCGGCCCGAAGGAGACCAGAGCAGAGCGCACGCCCGCTGCCCGCGCCGTCTTCACATCGGTTTCGGTATCGCCCAGCAGGAACGACTGCCTGGCTTCGCCGCCCGCCAGCCGGACCGCCTCGCGGTAAGGGGCCGGGTCGGGCTTGCGGACCGGCAGCGTATCGGCACCAATCAGGCTGGCGAAAGCGTCGCGAATGCCCAGCTCGCGCAGCAGCTTGTCGGCAAGCGCCTCGGGCTTGTTGGTGCAGACCGAGAGAATATGATCATCGGCCGCCAATGCCAGAAGCGCGACCTCAACCCCGGGATAAAGCCGGGTATGGACTGCAATCGCAGCGTCATATGCGCTCAGCAGACGCGGGAAGTCCTCGTCCTCGGCGCCGGGCGGGATCAGCATCCCGGCACTGGCCCGCGCATAGCCGGCGCGCAGCATGGCCCGTCCGCCCTGAAAGGCAATCGCCGCATCGCGCGCCGGATCGAGCCCCGCCAGGCCCCGCCGGGCCAGCACGGCATTGGCCGCGCCGATCAGATCGCCCGCCGTATCGGCAAGCGTGCCGTCGAGATCGAAAACCACCGTTCCGGCCATTGCTGTAACCTTTCGTCAAATCACGTGAAGCCGCGGGTCCTTGCGGCTCAGCCCCGGCAAGGGGTAAACCCAGCCGCAAGAAACGGCAAACAACTGATATGGGCAAGATGACCGCAGAGCAGCAGAAACCAGAAATCGCCGTGGTCATCCTCGCGGCCGGGCAGGGCAGCCGGATGAAATCGGACCTGCCGAAAGTGCTGCACAAGGTCGGCGCGGTGCCGATGGTCGGCCATGCGCTGGCGGCCGGGCGCAGCCTCGATCCGGCCCGCGTCGTCGTTGTCGCAGGTCACGGCGCCGATCTGGTCACCAGGGCGGTCGCGAAACTGGATGAGGGCGCGCAGATCGCGCTTCAGACCGAACAGCTCGGCACCGGCCATGCGGTTGCACAGGCGCTGCCACTGCTGGACGGGTTCGAAGGCCGGGTGATCGTCCTTTACGGCGACACCCCCTTCATCAGCGAAGGCACGCTTGCCAATCTTGCCACCCATGACGCCGATGTCGTGGTGCTGGGTTTTGATGCCGCCGATCCCGGCCGCTATGGCCGGCTGGTCACCGATGCGGCCGGCGATCTGGAACGCATCGTCGAATTCAAGGATGCCGATGAGGCGACCCGCGGCATTCGCCTGTGCAATTCCGGGGTCATGGCTGCGGATGCGGCGCTTCTGCGCCAGCTCATCAGCCAGATCGGCAATGACAATGCTTCGGGCGAATATTACCTGACCGATATTCCAGGTCTGGCCCGCGCTGTCGGCCATCGCGCCGCCGTGGTCACCTGCATTGAGGCCGAAACGCTCGGCGTCAACACCCGGGCCGAGCTGGCCGGGGCCGAGGCGATCTTTCAGGCCCGCCGCCGGGCCGCCGCGCTGGAAGACGGCGTGACCATGACCGCGCCGGATACCGTGTGGTTCGCGCTCGACACCCATATCGGGCGCGACGCGATCATCGGGCCGAATGTGATCTTCGGGCCGGGCGTGACCGTGGAAAGCGAGGCCGAGGTGCTGGGCTTTTGCCATCTCGAAGGCTGCCATGTCTCTTCGGGCGCCACCGTCGGCCCCTTCGCCCGGCTGCGCCCCGGCGCAGAACTGGGCGGCGATGTCCATGTCGGCAATTTCGTCGAGATCAAGAATACCGTGCTCGATGAGGGCGTGAAAGTCGGCCATCTCACCTATCTCGGCGACGCCCATATCGGCGAGCGCACCAATATCGGTGCCGGCACCGGGACCTGCACTTACGACGGGGTCATGAAGCACCGGACCGAGATCGGCCGCGACGCCTTCATCGGCTCGGACACCATGCTGGTCGCGCCGGTGACGATCGGCGATGAGGCGATGACCGCTTCGGGATCCGTGATCACCAGGGATGTGCCCGAAGGCGCACTGGGTCTTGGCCGGGCGCGGCAAGCGACGAAACCCGGCCTTGCACGCCGGCTGATGCAGAGCCTGCGCGAGCAGAAAGCAAAGAAGGACAAAGGCTGATGTGCGGCATTATCGGGATCCTCGGCAATCATCAGGTCGCTCCGCAGCTGGTCGAGGCGCTGAAACGTCTGGAATATCGCGGCTATGACAGCGCAGGCGTCGCCACCATCGACGATGCCGGCCGGCTCGACCGCCGCCGGGCCGTCGGCAAGCTGGTGAACCTTTCGGACCGGCTGGTGACGGAACCGCTCTCGGGTCATGCCGGCATCGGCCATACCCGTTGGGCCACCCATGGCGCCGCCACCGAAGGCAATGCCCATCCCCATAGGCGCGGCCCGGTCGCCGTCGTCCATAACGGCATCATCGAGAATTTCCGCGAACTGCGCGAAGAACTGATCGCCGCCGGATACACCCCGGAATCGGATACCGATACCGAAACCGTCGCCATGCTGACCGCCAGATATCTGGCCGATGGCCTGTCCCCGATTGACGCCGCCCGCACCACCGTCTCGCGCCTGCACGGGGCATTTGCGCTGGCTTTTCTGCTCGACGGGCAGCCCGATCTGATGATCGCGGCCCGGCGCGGCAGCCCATTGGCTGTGGGACATGGCACCGGCGAGATGTTCGTGGGCTCGGACGCCATCGCCCTTGCACCCTTCACCGACCGGGTCAGCTATCTGGAAGACGGCGATTTCGTCATCCTGACCCGCGCCGGCGCCGAAATCTTCGACGGCAAAGGCCGCCCCGCCCATCGCGAGATCGCCCGGATCAACGTTGGCGCGACGGCCATCGACAAGGGCGGCTATCGCCATTTCATGGCCAAGGAAATTGCCCAGCAACCGGCGGTTCTGGGCGATGTGCTGAACCATTATATCAAGAACGACCGGATCGTCCTGCCCGAGGGCATGGATTTTTCGGGTGTGGACCGGCTGACCCTTGTCGGCTGCGGCACCGCCTATCTGGCCGGCCATGTGGCGAAATACTGGTTCGAAAAGCTGGCCGGCCTGCCCTGCGATCTCGATGTCGCGTCGGAATACCGTTACCGCGAGCCGCCGCTGTCGCCCAAAAGCTGGGGGATCTTCATTAGCCAGTCCGGCGAGACCGCCGACACCCTGGCTGCGCTGCATTACACTTCGGGCAAGGTCGCCAGGACGATTGGTGTGGTCAATATCGGCACCTCGGCGATTGCCCGTGATACCGATACCGCCCTGCCGACGCTGGCCGGGGTCGAGGTCTGCGTGGCCTCATCCAAGGCCTTCACCTGCCAGCTGGCCGTTCTGGCCGTGCTGGCGCTGAAGGCCGGCCATGATCGCGGCCGGATCACCGATGCCGAACTGGCCGCCCATCTCTCTGACCTGCGCGCGATCCCTGCCTTGGTCAATCAGTCGCTGAGCATCGCCGAGGAATGCGAGCGCCTCGCCGGCTGGCTGTCGGAAAGCACGGATGTGCTGTTCCTCGGCCGTGGTCCGCTCTATCCGGTGGCCCTGGAAGGCGCGCTGAAGCTGAAGGAGCTGAGCTATATCCATGCTGAGGGTTACGCCTCGGGCGAGCTCAAGCACGGCCCGATCGCCCTGATCGACCAGCATATGCCGGTCGTGGTGGTCGCCCCGCGCGATGCGCTGTTCGAGAAGACGGTTTCGAACATGCAGGAAGTCATGGCCCGTCACGGCCAGGTCCTGCTGATTTCGGATGCCGAGGGCATCGCCGAGGCCGGCCTCGGCATCCGCGCCGCGCTGACCATGCCCTCGGGCGGCGGCATCTTCCAACCGATCACCTATGCGGTGCCGATGCAGTATCTGGCCTATTACGCGGCCGTGGCGAAAGGCACCGATGTGGACCAGCCCCGCAATCTGGCGAAATCGGTAACGGTGGAATAGGCGAGCCTGCCCTAGCTTTGATGTTGTAAGATAGGAATAAAGTTTGTACACGAGTAATAAAGTTTGCACCTAGACAATAAAGTTCGCACCTGAACGGCGTTGTTGCATACGTCCTTTCCGGGCAGGATTCACACGGCGAATCCATGGGTTTAATGGTCTGTCATGACCCGACCTGACCCTGCCCGCTATCGCACGACGAACTGGAAGTCTTAC
>JBKEBH010000083.1:0-7835 GCA_047973065.1 Paracoccus sp. (in: a-proteobacteria)
TCAATCAATGGCCCTGAAGACGTCGATGGGCTCCGAATTCGCGTTCCAGTCAGTCCGATCTGGACGTCCTTATTCGAGGCGCTCGGCGCTGCTCCGGTCAGCATCCCCTTCGGCGAGGTCTACATGGGACTGCAGACAAACGTTGTCGAAGCCCAGGAAAACCCGCTGTCACTCATCAGTTCCGCGCGGCTTTTCGAGGTGCAGCGGTACTGCTCTCTGACCCGGCACATGTGGGACGGCTTCTACTTCTTCGCCAGTTCTGGGCGATGGAGCCAGCTTCCGGATGATGTGAAGGAGATCATCACGCGCAACCTCGACGCCGCGGCCGTGGCTCAGAGAGCCGACATCGCCGCCGCTGATGTGCAGCTTCGCGCGTCGTTGGAGCAGGCCGGAATGAGTTTCAACGAACCGGATATCGAACCCTTCCGCGCGAAACTGCGTGAGACCGGATACTACGCGGATTGGCGTGAGCAATTCGGCGAGGAGGCGTGGGCCCTGCTTGAACAGTACACTGGTCCGCTCGGCTAGGGACAAAGTTCACACTGGATAAGCCGCTTTACTTGCCCTCGATCAAGGGACCCAGAAAATGACTCGCACTGAAGAACTCGAGGCGCCGAAGCTTCCTGAGCTTGGCTCGACAGATGTCATCATATCGGAAGTTGCTGACGTACGACCGGGATCGAAGTGGATGCGCCCGATCGAGATAATCGCCGCGGCGCTCCTGCTGGCGATCATCTCTCTGCTCTTGATCGCCATCGTCTCACGCTTTGTGATGCAACTTCCGTTCGTTTGGGTCGATGAGGCGGCGTCGATTTGCTTCTTCTGGCTAGCCATGCTTGGTGCCGCGATTGCACTCGACAGAAATGAACATCTTCGATTAACAGTCGTGGTTTCAACTCTCCCGGAGCGGCCAGCGGCGTTTGTACAATGTTTGGCCAATCTGGCCGTAGCAACGATGCTGGTCGCGCTGATCAGACCCGCCTACCAATACATGATATCCGAAGCGCTCATCCGATCAGTTACGCTCGGAATACCCAACTCGTACCGCGCGGCGGCGATCCTCGTCGGGATAGTCCTCATGGCAGCGATCGTGCTGAGCCACACCCTTCGCCGATCCTCCCCTATCGACGTTCTTGGAGCGGCCGTGGTAATCGCCGTCCTGGCGGGGACGGCTTGGTGGTCGGGTCCCGAACTCGCGGGCATGGGTTTTGTTGACATCGCCTTGCTGTTGATCCTGCCCGCTGCGGCATGTCTCGCGCTCGGAGTTCCTATTGCGTTCTGCTTCGGCCTGGGCTCAATCGCATTTCTCGCCTTCTCGACCACGTTTCCGCTTGTCGTGATTGTGGGCCGAATGGACGAAGGAATGTCCAGTCTGATCCTTATTTCCGTTCCAATCTTTGTCCTGCTAGGCTGCGTTCTTGATGCAACTGGGATGGGCAAGGCAATCGTCGACTTCATGGCTTCCCTGCTCGGCCATGTGAAGGCCGGGCTCTCATTTGTGCTGCTGGTATCTCTATTCCTAGTTTCGGGTATCTCCGGCTCTAAAGTGTCCGATATGGCCACGGTCGCGCCTGCGCTGTTTCCTGAAATGAAGCGGCGGGGACACAAGCCAAAGGAGATGATCGCCCTTTTGGCCACTGGTTCTGCTATGGCGGATACCGTGCCCCCCTCCATCGTTCTTATCGTGCTCGGTAGTGTCGCAGGCGTTTCGATCGCAGCACTTTTCTCGGCGGGTCTCGTAATTGCCATTGTCCTGCTGCTGGCGCTCTGTACTTTGGCTCGCTGGAAAGCGCGTCACGAGACAAACGCTGGAGAGAGGCGCGCGTCTGCGGCGGTCATTTTCAAAGCACTCGCCGTAGCGGTGCCCGCTCTGGTTCTCCCGTTCGTGATCCGTGGAGCAGTTACGAGCGGTTTCGCGACGGCAACCGAGGTCTCGACGATCGCAGTGCTCTACGCGATTTTGATCGGGATTATGTTCTACGGCGGCATCAGCCTGCGCAGGCTCTATCGAATGTTCGTTGAGACCGCGGCCCTTTCGGGCGCGATTCTTCTCATTCTCGGAACAGCGTCCGCGATGGCTTGGGCCCTGACCCAGACTGGCTTCGCCACCATGTTGGCGACATGGGTCACGGGGCTTCCAGGCGGTTGGATAACATTCATGCTGATCTCGATCCTGATCTTTGTGGGACTAGGCTGCGTGCTCGAGGGGCTTCCGGCGATCGTTCTGATGGCGCCGATCATGTATCCGATCGCGACCAGCTTCGGGATCAATGACATACACTATTCGATGGTAATTGTTACCGCCATGAATGTCGGTCTGATGGCCCCGCCGATCGGCATCGGATTCTATATCGCCTGTCGCATCGGAAACGTGTCTCCGGACGAAGCGATGGGTGCGATCTGGCCGTATATCGCGGCTCTGCTTATTGGACTGCTAGTCATCGCAGCGGTTCCTGCGATTTCAACGGCCTTCATCTGAGACGAGCCCGGAGGTGGACCTGTCCCGGTTTCGTTCCGGTCAGGTGCTCATGTTAGGCGGCCTTTTTCACGAAGGCCACGGGGCTTTTCCCGGCGAGGGCTGAATGCCGCCGGCAATCCTCCCCATGGTTAAGGGGATGCGAAAGTGGAATTTTCTCGGCAGGATCGACGAGGAGATTCTGATGAATGCACTGTCACGCGCTTGTCGATGCCGGCAGCGGCCCGCGCCGAGCGGCAGGCGGCATGGAGAACCGTCGCACTGATCGGGCCGGTGCCGTCACGACGAGGAAACAGCCAATCCGGGGGCCGGGCCAGGCGCCAATAGGTCCGCAGGGCAACAAGGTCGAAAACTCCGACTTCGGCCGGTCCAAAATCGGTAGGCAGGGCAAATGACCACAGGACTCGGGTCGCGGCCGGATGAAAGTTCCGTGGCAGGTCAGCCAAGGTTGATATAAACTGGATTCTATTCCGATCGATCGCGCAGCAGTCCTGACCGAGCGTTTGCGGGTGTTTGCATACCGGGCGCTCAATACCCCATCTGCGCCGGCAACCAGAGAATGATCTGCGGGAAGAAGAACATCAGAGCCGTAAGCGAGATGTCGAGCACAATGAAGGGCCAGATGCTACGGAATACGGCCGAGGCGGAGACCCCGGTTAGGCCTGACACGATGTAGACGTTCATACCGACTGGCGGGGTGATAAGCCCGATCTCGATGCACTTCAGCATCAGGATGCCGAACCAGATTCCGTCGAGCCCCATTTGGGATAGCAGATGAGAGACCGTCGGCACTATCAGCAGCATGATGGAGAGTCCGTCGAGAACCATCCCAAGCGGCAGCATCAACAATAGGATAATGCCCGCGATCAGACTGGGCGAAATCCCCAGCTCTGTGACCCAGGCAACGATTTCCATCGTTACGCCTGTCGAGGCCACGAAATAGGCGAGCGTTGCCCCGCCGATCATCAGCATGAAGATCATGCTGGTAACCTCGGCCGCTTCGCGCAACGAAGTTGTCAGGATCCGCCGCCGGCTAAGTGCCGAAGGCTTTGCGATCAAGGCGATCACTAGCGCAATTAACGCGGCCACCGCGCCTGCTTCAGAGGGGGTGAAGTAACCGCCATAGAGGCCGCCGACAACCACGGCAAAAATCAGAGCGGCGTAGAGGACGCCAATCAGGTCCCTCGACCAAGAACTGGTTCGGACCCCCGTTTCGCCCTCAGCGAGCGTGTGGCCAAGTTCCGCCTCCCGCCGTCGCGAGCCCCGGCCATCCTTCGGCTCGGACAGAATGGCCCGCACGATGACAAAGACGGTCAACGCGCCAGCGGAAAGCGCACCGGGCACGATCGCCGCAGTGATCATCTTGCCGATGCTTAGTTCGGCGAGGATCGAGTAGATGACGATTGCGACGCTCGGAGGTATCAGGCTCGCGAACGTTCCCGCAGCGGCGACCACTGCGGCGGCATAAGGCTTCGCGTATCCGTGACGGCCCATCTCCGTCACGGAAATCCGGCCGAAGGTTGCGGTGTCAGCGGCGCTCGATCCGGAAATCCCGCTGAAGAAAGATGTCGCACCCACAGCGGTGGCAGCTAGACCACCCGGCATCCAGCCAACAACCCGTTGAACCGAGCGATAGATTTGCTCGCCAATTCCCGCGTTGGACATCAAAGCCCCGAGAAGGACATACATCGGCACGACGAAAAGCGTATAGTTCGCTGTGGTCTGGTAAAAGACGGAGGCCAGCACCCGTGCGGTAACGGCGGGCCCAATATCCATGGCGAGACCAAGCAGACCCGCCAGCATGATGGCGATCGCGATCGGGATCTCGATCAGAACGGCTACGACAAATGCGATGACGGCGAACGCAAAGGGAGTTTCGATCATCTTCTTGGCTTCCCTGACATGCTCTTCTTAGCGCGAGATCCAATTAGAGCAGCCTGCCCGATTGCCCTGAAGACGAGAGCGAGCGCGAAGCCGGCCAATCCTAAAGGGATCGCAAGCTTTGCAGGCCAAACGGGCACCCGGGAAAGCCCCTCTCGGAACTCCCCGACCTTGTAAGATGCAAAGGCGGCCTCTGACGTTACAACGACCGCCCAGATGAGCACCGCCGCGCCGATGGCGTCACCGAGGCAGCGCATTGCCGCCCCTATCCCGCCGCGGGACGAACGCGGCAGGATCGAAGCACCGCGGATATGCGATCCGCTCAACTCCGCCGACATCATGCCGGTGAACACGACAATCACGAGCAGCACCTCGCTCCACTCAACCACGCCGGGAAGCCCAAAGCCGAGTGCCTTACGCGCGATTACGTCATACGACGTTGCAAGCATCAACCCGACAATCGCCGACCCCGAAATGAGCACGAGTACGAGTGACAGCCGCGCCATTATCCGAGATGTCCTGGGCGAAAGATGCACCTCTTGGCTCACTAGAGAAGGCTCTTCTGGCTCAGACACAGTCATCCGAATTCCCTCGTTGTATCAATGCCGCTTGCACGCAGGGCGGGGAGCCCGTCGGCGCCGCGATAATGTTTATCTGTAGTAGCTCATGCATTCGTGAGCCCGCGAGACGGGGGTGGGATTTTCGCTACCTTTCACGAGCTCAACAAAGTGGTCGTAGATTGCGCGTGGATTGGCGATACCGGCGCGCTCGACGTTCGAAGCCCACTGATCGTATGCTTTCTCGCTCGCCTGCGCTTTAACCGCATCCATCTGATCTTTTGGCCAGGCATCAAAGATCTTCACATTGCCGGCGCTGCGAAACCGATCACAAAATCCCGCGAGCGTCTGAAAGTGTAACTCGTTGGCCTTGCCATTCGCCAGCTCACCCGAGACTTCGGAGACAATCCGCTGCTGTTCTGGCGTCAAACGCTGCCACGCCGCATCTGAAAGCCACAGTCCGACACCGGCATAGGTTCCGAATCCCGGATCATACCAGTAGTCGGCGACCTCGTTAAGCCGCATCGCAATTCCGCCTTCGAACGAGCTCGTCACGCCGTCGACGACACCGGATCGTAGAGCCTCGTACTGTTCTGTCGATGTCAGAGCAACCGGCTGCGCGCCCAGCACCTCGACGAAGGCACCAGGCCCGATCCCGACACCGCGAATACGCTTGCCGGTAAAATCATCCGGGCTGTCCACTTCAAATGTCGTGCCGACAAGCAGAGGATCGGCAGCCCAGTAAAGCTGCAGGTGAAGCCCAAGTTGTTCGTGTTCAGCCCTGAATTCCGGTGTGTCTTTGTACAACTGCCAGAATGCCCTGTTGATAGCTGCTTGATCGGAAGAAATAGGGAGACTGTCTAGAAGGCTGATCGGGAAGTAAGCAGGCGTGTAAGCCTGTGGCGTAGATCCCACATCCGCGCGGCCGTCTCGTACGCACTCGACGATTTCTCCGGTCTTGCAGAGCTGTTGGTTTGGGAACCGTCGGAACTCAACCTCGCCATTGGTGCGTTCCTCGATCTGATCCATCCACCAATTCGGTATGACTTCGGATCCGGCTCCCGCTGGGGCGAACCCGACAAATGTCAAGCGCGTCTCGGCTTTCGCCGAGGACATACCCGCAAGTAGAAGAGCCATGCTTGCCAGAAGTCTAGTCATATTTTTCATTGTGAATCTCCCTTTTTGATGTGCCGAAGCACGGATTTTGCGACCGCACTCTGCGCGGATCATGGCGAAGCTGTGCACTTTTCCTTCGCCTCGCGCCTCATTTCCCTCAAGATCGTCGCTCCAGCAGACAAGGCAAAGTGCGCGAGCGCATAAAGGTATGCGGCGGCCAAGCGCAACTCTGGCGAAGAACAGGTCGGCGCTCCGTCGAGGCGCACCAATACGGCTCAGATTCGGCGTTTGCGATGGCTTCTGGAAGCGCGAATTTCACGACGCTTGTATCCTCATGATTGTCTGGCCGCCGTCTAGAGGGGCGTCTGAACGATCCAAGTGGGTCAAGGCGTGCTGCGTCATCGAACAGAGTTCGCCAAAGGCCCGCGCGACACCTTGGTGGAGGCTTCGACCGGATCCGCTAAGGTGTCAGCAATAAGAACACCGATGTCCGGAGCAGTGTTGGCCGACCACCAAGTTGAGCGGATCTTCTCTCGCCGCTCTTCGCCTACGCCTGCGAATTGGGAGCAGCGATCGAGCTTGCGGTCCAGCATTTCGCGCCGCTCGGCCGGCGAGCGCTCCGGATGACCGCTATGTCCCTCGATCTCGCGCTCAAACAGCCGGTTTCCCGCTTTCACACGGATGCGCGCGGGTTTCGCCTCGGCGCCACGTGACGCGCGCATGCGCGCCTTCATCGCCTCGTTTCCGAGAACCCGAATCTTCCGCATTAGCAGTCGCAGTCCGGGGTCGAGCAGAGCCTCTTGCCGATAGGAAGCAAGTGTGAGCTCGCCATCGACGAGGGCCCGCGCCAACATGAAGGGCAGACTATGGTCCGCGCTCTCTCTAGTCTTCGGATCATACTTGGACTCATCCGCGAGATGGACATCGAGACCCGTGGCGAGCTCGATTTCAATCAGATCGATTTGATCTACCGGAGCCCAAGCCAGAATTTCCGGCACAAGCTCGATGAGACCGATGGTGTTATTCTCCGCCGGAATGGGCTTGATGTAGACCATATCGACCACCCGCCTCCCGTCCAATCCGATCGGTAGGCGCAGATCGAAGTCTCCGATCGCGCTTTTTAGTCCGAAGATTCCATCGAACGGTTCGGGCGACGAGGTAAAACCCCGCTGTGCGAGAGTCGCCGCGAAGATGCCATTGCGCACTGCGAAGCCGGTGGCGCAACCCTTCATCATTGATAAGGTGCCCCAACGACTGACCCCGAGAGGCAGGTTCGGAGTAAGCGCGAGAGATGTCGCGTTGGCGAGTTGATCCGGGGAGAGTCCCCAGAGCTTTCCAACTCCCAAGGCAGTTCCTACGTTCATGAAAACGCCTTGATCCAGCCAGGAATCGAGATGGTAGGGCGCCGAACGCGCGAAGGCCGCGTAGACCTCATAGGCCAACGCAATACTTGTCAGGATGTCCTTGCCAGAAGACCCCACGATCTCTCCGGCGGCCAGTATTCCGGGAATCATGTCGCTCGGATGCCCAAAATACGCGTCATTGGAATCGTATGTACGCACCATGATCGTGTTGGCCAATCCCGCGATCTCGGGCGAGGTACGAAACCCGTGGCCGAAGACCGTCGCGCCCTGCCCATCCGGAGCGCGCATTGCGACGTCCGCTACGATTCCGGCTGGCTACTAAGCCGTGCCCGCCACCGCGCAGCAGATCGTGTCAAACAAGAGGTTCCCAACCGTGTCAAATTGAGAGGGGGTCAGATCGCCGGCGTTGAAGGCCACGGTGAAGTCCACTAGCTGACTGCT
>JBKEBH010000124.1:0-5822 GCA_047973065.1 Paracoccus sp. (in: a-proteobacteria)
ACTTCCAGTTCGTCGTGCGATAGCGGGCAGGGTCAGGTCGGGTCATGACAGACCATTAAACCCATGGATTCGCCGTGTGAATCCTGCCCGGAAAGGACTTATGCAACAACGCCGCTTGGAGCAATCTGCGGTCCTTACGACCCAGCCGAGTGCTGGAACTACTTCAAGGCCGCCGGATATGTCGAAGGTTAACATCAAAACGCTTTAAACTATGAATATGCATTCAACAATCAGACAGATGATGTAGACAAAAGACCCCGCCATCAGCTGACAGCGGGGCAAGTTTGTCCGTGCCGAACGAGCGAAGGCAGTCGGACGTGGCGAAACTGGTGATGTCGGATCAGTTGGGACGTTCGTCCATCTCGTCGCGGATCTGCTGGCGTAAAGCGTCGATCGGGATCATCTTGCCCTCGCGCTTGAAATGCCAGTAGGTCCAGCCATTGCAGGAAGGCGCGCCTTCCAGCTTGGCGCCGACCTGATGGATCGAGCCCTTGATATCGCCGCCGGTCAGGCTGCCATCGGCACGAACCTTGGCCTTGTAGCGGCTGCCGGTGGAATAAAGCTCCTCGCCCGGGCGCAGCATGCCGCGTTCGACCAGCTGACCGAAGGGCACGCGCGGCTCGGCGCGCTTGCCGGTCGAGGTCGCCAGCGCTTCGGCATGGAGCCGGCGGATCCGGTCGAGCCGCTTGGAGGCGGCGTCGCGATACCCGGTCTCGCGCTCGATGCCGATGAAATCGCGGCCCAGCATCTTGGCGACCGCGCCGGTGGTGCCGGTGCCGAAGAACGGGTCGAGCACGACATTGCCGGGGTTGGTGCTGCCGATCAGCACCCGGTGCAGCAGCGATTCGGGCTTCTGGGTCGGATGGGCCTTGTCGCCCTTGTCGTCCTTCAGGCGCTCGCCACCATTGCAGATCGGCAGCACCCAGTCCGAACGCATCTGCACGCCCTCATTGAGCATTTTCAGCGCTTCATAATTGAAAGTGTATTTTGCGCTTTCCGATTTCGAAGCCCAGATCAGGGTCTCATGGGCATTGGTCAGGCGTTTGCCGCGAAAATTCGGCATCGGGTTCGATTTACGCCAGATCACGTCATTGAGGATCCAATAACCTTGGTTTTGCAGCTCGGCCCCCACCCGGAAGATATTGTGATAGGAACCGATCACCCAGATCGCGCCATTGGGCTTCCGCAGACGGCGGGCAGCGGCCAGCCATTCGCGGGTGAACTGGTCATAGGCGGCAAAGCTGGAAAACTGGTCCCAGTGATCGTCCACCGCATCGACGCGGGAATTGTCGGGCCGGTGCAGATCGCCGCGCAGCTGAAGATTATAGGGCGGGTCGGCGAAGATCAGGTCGATGCTGCCTTCGGGAAGGGAGTTCATCACCTCGATGCAATCGCCGGCCAGGATCTGGTTCAGCGGTAAGCTGCGCGCGGACGCGGGTCTTTGGTTACTCATTTCTGCCTCTCGATGCGCCGGATTTTTCCGGTCTGGTATGGGGCAATGATGAGTCAGAGGTGATTCGCCGTCAATTTATTTATTTGAATCAATCGGTTGTGTTTGTGACTTTACACAAGATGTTGTGGACAGGTGCGAATGAGCGCCGATGATATGGGGTGGGTCCCAATTCAATCAGGGCGCGTTTGTGTTCGGGAGTCGGGTAGCCGGCGTTCCTCTCCCAGCCGTAACCGGGAAACTGTTGCGCCAAATCCACCATGATCCGGTCGCGCTCGGTCTTGGCCAGGATCGAAGCCGCCGCGATGCTGACGCTCAGCGCATCGCCCTTGATGATCGCCCGCCCCGGGCAGGGCAGATCGCGGGGCAGGGCGTTGCCGTCGATCAGCGCGAAATCGGGGGGGATTTTCAGGGCACCGATTGCCCGACGCATGGCGACATGGCTGGCGTGATAGATGTTCAGCTGGTCGATATCCTCGGTCCAGACATGGACCACGGCCCAATCGGCGCAATCGCGGATTTCGTCGGCCAGCCGGACCCGCTGTGCCGGGCTGAGCTTTTTCGAATCATTCAACCCCGACGGCAGGCGATCAGGGCTGAAAGCTACTGCCGCCGCCGTCACCGGCCCGGCCAGAGGTCCGCGGCCGGCTTCATCGACGCCGGCAACGCGGCGGGCGCCAGAAATTTTCGCGTCCAGTTCATAAGCATAATCTGGAAACGAGGGAGTTGATTTCTTGGACATATTTGTAGCTTTCACAGGAAAATTATTGCACTATTTGGTTCAAATTTGTCTGCTGCTTTCTTATGTGACGGAACGTTTCGCAAGAAAATGCAACAAATATAGGACAAACTTGGGGGGCGAGTATGAGATCACTACAATTCACAAGTGTGTTGTTTGCACCGAGACGTTTTGACTATTTGGGCAGCTATTCTTACCTATCTGCCACAGGGTATCAGAGCCCATCTTCGATTGCAGGTCCAAGTTGATGCTGATAGATAAAAGCGAACCGATCTTACCTCAGGCCACGATCCGGCCCGCCGGCCGACCGTCCCAGAATACCTGGCGTGCGGTTCAGGATGAAATTCTACGGCGGATTCGCAGCGGCCGATGGCCGGCCGGACAGCTGATCCCGACAGAACATGAGCTGGCGCGCGAAATGGGCTGTGCCCGTGCGACGGTGAACCGGGCGCTCTCGCAGCTGGCGCAGGACGGCATCGTGCACCGGCGCCGCAGGGTCGGCACCCGTGTCGCCGACACCCGCCTGCCCGAAGCCGGCGCCGAGGCGCTGCCGATTCGCGCCGAGGTCGAGGCCGTCGGCGCCGCCTACACCTACCGGATGACCGAACATGATATTGTGCGGGCTTCATCGCAGATTGCCGGCATCATGCATGTCTCGCCCAATGAGCCGCTGATCCGCTATCGTTCGGTGATTTCGGCCGATGAGGCGCCTTATTGCGTCGAAATCGGCTATCTGGCCACCAAGGGCGCCGCCAACCTGACCACCGAAATGATCCGTCAGGCCGAGCCGCTGGAATGGATGCGCGAGAATATCGACCAGCTTTCTGGCCGTATGGAAGTTCTCGCTACCCGCCTGACGCCGGAATGCGCCAGCGAGCTGGGTGCGGAAAAGGGCTTGCCGGTCTTGACGCTGGACCGCACTTTGTGGTGCGACGGCTCCGCGCTGTCGCATTCGCGGCGCGTCTATCCGCCGGGCCATCGCGTCAACTTCGCGCGTTAAGCCGGGATCGGGCGCGACGTGGGTGCCCGGTCCAGTTTGATGCAGGAGACTTCCATGTCCAAGCCTATCCGCCCGCTAATTCTTGCGGCGATTCTGACTGCTGCGCTGCCCGGGCTTGCCGGTGCGGCACCGGTGACGGCGGCGGCGATAGAGACGGCAAGCTATGGCGGTGGGGATCTGCCCTCGGGGCAATCGGCACTGACCGTGAAGGTGCAGGTGATGCTGGATCGCTCGGGGATTTCTCCGGGGGTGATTGACGGGGTCAAGGGCGGGATGAGCCGCAGCGCGATTGCCGCCTTCGAGCGGCGCACGGGCCTGCCTGCCGATGGGGTGATGGACGATTCGGTCTGGGCGGCGCTGCAGCCCTTTGCCGGCGGTGCGATGACCATGGATTACACCATCACCGAGGCCGACGCGACCGAGCTGACCAGCCATATTCCCAATGATTATCTGGAAAAGTCCAACATGACCTCGCTCGGCTTCACCAGCGTCGCCGAGAAGCTGGGCGAGCGGTTCCATATGGACGAGAAATTCATTTCGGCGCTCAATCCCGGGGTGCCTCTGGTCGCCGGCAGCACGATCAAGGTGATCGCGCCTTCAAAACCGCTCAGGGCCAAGGTGACGCGGATCTTCGTCGAAAAGGGCACCAACCGGGTTGCGGCCTATGACAGCGAAGGTCACATGGTGGTGAACTATCCGGCCACGATCGGTTCGACCGAGACCCCTTCGCCAAGCGGGTCTCATAAGGTGCGCGCGGTCGCGCTCAACCCCGAATATACCTATAACCCGGCGATCAACTTCACCCAGGGCGAGAACAAGACCGTGCTCACCCTGCCGCCAGGACCGAATGCCCCGGTCGGTTCGGTCTGGATCGCGCTGACCAAGCCGACCTATGGCCTGCACGGCACCCCGACGCCATCGCGGCTGTTCGTCAGTCAGTCACATGGCTGCGTGCGCCTGACCAACTGGGATGCCGAAGAACTGGCGCATATGGTGCAGCCCGGGGTGACCACGGTCGAGTTTCTGGAAAAGGGCGATACGCTGGTGGATGTGATGGGCGAGGCGAAGGGCGTGTCAAAGGCGGTGCAGGCCGCCGGAATGGCCGCCGCAGTTTCCGCGCCGGTTTCACGCATGTTGATCTCCTCGCGCGCACCGCTGCCGCGTCCGGTCGGGCTGACCGCGCGCGCGGTGCCGGCTGGCGATCCTCTGGATGCGGCGCTGGCTCCGGTGGTGTCGCCCGCCGCGGGCGGGGCGGCGGCGAATGTGCTGCAATCCGGCATGGCCGGCACTGCGGGCGCGAATTGAGATGGTCGGCCGGGCGCATTGGCTGCCCGGGACCGCCTATGCGCTGATATTCTGGATCTGGCTTCAGCCGGCATTGGCGCAACAGCCGGCGCGCCCCTTGCCTCGCCCCGCCGCGCCCGCACCAGAGACGGAGATTGAGGCGTCGCGCTTGGCTGCCGAAGCGATGTTGCCTGAGCCGACATCGTCAAATGCGATAGCGCAGGAGATTGCCTATCGCATCTGCCGGGCCGGGCTGAGAACGCTCGGCGTCTCCTTCAAGGAAATCGCGCCGATCAGGGCCGAGGCCGGGGAAAATCCCGCATGTGGAATTGCCCGGCCGCTGCGTATCCTGAAAGCCGGGCCGGATCTGAAGATCGAAGGCGGCGCGGTGATGAGCTGTCCGACCGCGCTGAGCCTCGCGCTCTGGGTGCGCGATGAGGCGCAGCCCGCTGCCCGGATGCTGCCCGGCGCGCCGCGTATCACCGCGCTGCTGCCCGGCTCGACCTATCAGTGCCGGCCCCGGATCGGCGATAGCGGGCTGTCCGCGCATGGGCGCGGCACTGCCTTTGATCTGATGGGGGTGGTCCTGTCCGATGAAAGCGCGCTGATGATTGCCCCCCGAAATGGCATCGGCGCTGTTGAGGAAGGGTTTCAAAAGGCGGCCCGTCACGGCGCCTGTCTTTATTTCACGACCGTTCTGGGGCCGGGCTCGAACGCCTCCCATACCAATCATTTGCATTTCGACACGCTTGCCCGGCGCGCGGTGGCGGGCTGCGCAGGACGTTGGCCAGCAAGGTGAAACTGGCCGCGCATCCTTCCGGGCTGTCCCGGGCGATGAAGGCGTCAAGCGCCGGGTAAAGCTGAACCGCCTCATCGAGACTGGCGTCGGAACCGGCCGAATACAGCCCGGCGCGGATCATCAATTCGGATTCCGCATAAGTCCCCAGCAGGGTACGGGCCTGGGAAATCAGCGCGTTTTTGGCGCCGCTCACCGCCTGCGGAAGCGAGCGCGGACCGAGCGCAGCACATCGACCGCCGGAAAGCGCCCGCGCTCGGCAATGGCGCGGTCGAGGACGACATGGCCGTCCAGAACCCCGCGCAGGATATCGGCAATCGGTTCCTCCATATCCGAGCCGGCGACCAGCACCGAAAAGATCCCGGTGATATCGCCCGCGCCCTTGGGCCCCGGCCCGGCGCGTTCGGCCAGCGACATGATCAGATGCGAGGTCGAGTGGACTTGTCTCGGAAAAGTGCCGGTTTCTTGAGAGCATGAGAGCGATCAAGGAGACGGACAATGACGAACAAACCGACAGCAGAATTCAAGCGTGAGGCGGTGCGGATCGCCCTGA
>JBKEBH010000131.1:0-13409 GCA_047973065.1 Paracoccus sp. (in: a-proteobacteria)
ACAGATCGGCATGGCCGAGCAGGGTCTGGATGGCGCGCAGATCGGCCCCGCCTTCCAGCAGGTGGGTGGCAAAGGCATGTCTGATGACATGGGGGGTGACCCGGGCCGGGTCAATCCCGGCAGCCAATGCCAGATCGCGGATCAGATCGTTCATCGACTTGCGGGCCATATGGCCGGTCTGCGAGGCGGCGGGAAACAGGAACCGCCCGCCCTTGCCTTTGATCAACCGTCCAAGGGCGCTGTCTGCGGGCGCGCTGTCGCGCAGGGACAGCCAATCGGTCAGGGCATCGCGCGCCGGGCCGGACAGCGGCACCATGCGCTCCCTGCCGCCCTTGCCCTTGATCAGCAGCAGTCGCGGGTCGCCGCGCGTGGCGGCAACCGGCAGCGAGACCAGCTCGCTGACCCGCATGCCTGTGGCGTAAAGCAATTCGATCAGGCAGCGATTGCGGGCGCGATCCACGGTGGTCCGGCCGATGGCGGGGGCAGCGTCGAGCAATTGGCCGGCCTCCTCCTGGCTCAGCACCTTGGGCAGGCGCTGCGTCTTGCCGGGGCCGCAGATGCGGATGGCGGGATCGTCCTCGCGCCAGCCTTCTTCCAGCGCGAAGCGGGTCAGCTGGCGGATCGCCGAAAGCCGTCGGGCCCGGGTCGAACGGGCCAGCCCCTCGGCCTCGCAGGCGCTCAGATAGGCGGTGATATCGTCGCGGCTGAAGCTTTCCAGTGCCAGGCCAAGCGTTTCCAGCCAATCGGCGAAATCCGCCAGATCGCGGCCATAGGCGAGGATGGTGTTGCGCGCCGCGCCTGCCTCGGATGCCTGGGCATCGAGGAAGGCGGCGATACGCTGGCGCGCGCTCATTGCACGGCGCTCTTGAGCAGCGGATCGAGCGCGATCTGGGTGCCGACCCTTCGTGCATCGGCGATCAGGCCCAGCTGGCGCAGGGTCTGGATCCCGCGCGCCGCCCGGGTCACATCGCCCTGGGTGCCGGCATCGGCATCGGCAAGCGCGCCGTAAAGCGCCGGCGCAATCGCAACCCCGTCATCGGGACCGGGAGCAGGCGGCAGATCGGCGGCGAAGATCGGCGCCAATGCGCCGAGCGCCGGGGTCAGGGCTTCGAATTGCCCGCCAGTGGCCAGAGCCAGCATCGCCGCATCGAGCGGATCCGCAGGCGCGGCGCTCAACTCGGTCGCCCCGACCCAGAGCCGCAGCCAGAGCGCCAGTCGCGCGCTGTCGCCTGTCAGGATCCCGGGCGCCAGTCTGGGAGCGATCATAGTGGCAAAGCTGTCGCGCAGTCCGGCATTTTCCATCCGGTGATGAGCGCTGATCAGCGCAGGGCCGATCCGGGCCGCATCGCCGGTCGCCAGCGCCGCGTCGAGCGCCTGAATGGCGGCGGCGCGTTCCCAGACTCCGCCCGAAGCGGCCGGGCGCTGTGCGGTGTAAAGGCGGTGCAGCTCGCTGGCGGGCAGGGCCCGGGTCCGGGCCAGCCTTTCGCCGGCTTCGAGCTGCGCCTTCCAGCCGGAATGGTCGTCAAGCTCGCTCCAGGCATATTTCAGCGGCAGATCGTTGGTCGGCAGCGGTTGACCGATGGCCTCGTGCAGGCGGAAGGCCAGCGGTGTCATCGGGTCGGGCGGCGTCAGGACGGTTTCTGCATCGGAACTGGAATCGTCCAGATAGCGCTCCAGCAGCTCAGCCATCTGCGGAGAAATCATGTTCAGGCGCTGGCTGGTGGTCAGCAGCAGCGCGGCTGCCGGCCAGTCGCCCGCCTGCGCCAGACAGAAGATCTGCGCCGCCAGGTCGCTGGAAATCCCCGGCGCCTCCGCCATCCGGGCGCAGGCCTGCTGCTCGCTGCCCATCAGCAGGGCGATATCGAACTGGCGCCGGAAGGTGTCGGCATTGTCCTGCCCGCCGGCATTGAGCAGCGCCATTGCCGAGGGCAGGGAACCCTGATCGATCAATTGATCGACGCGGGCGAGGAAGAAATCCCCGGCACGGACCTCGGAGGGAATGGCGGGCGGGGGCAGCTGCGCCTCAAGAGTGCGCCGGGTCAGCGAGGCTGAGGCCGGCAGGCTCGGTCGGATCCGAATCACATGCTGCGCCATATCGAAGCCGGCGCCATTCCAGAAACTGTCGGGCAGTCCTGCCTGCCGGGCCGAGATGATCCCGGCTGCATCGGGATCGGTTGCGCCAAGCCGGCGAACGCCGACCGGCACCGTGCCGGCACTGGTGGCGATGTCCTGTCCGGCCGGCCCACGGTTTTCGCCATGGCTGGGCGGGCGCAGCCGCGCCGCATCGGGGGGAACCGGATCGCCTGGGCGCCAGGCGCTTGAATTGGCGGGTGCGGAAGACTTGCCGCTCAGCCAGTCATTGGCGGCAAGTGGACCCTGCTGAGCCGCGGCGGGAAATGCGACCGACGAGCCGCCCAGAACCAGCGCCGCCAAGCACGATCTGATATGGTCAGTCGAGCCCATTCGATTCCGTGCCTTCGCCTTCGCCAGCCCCGGCCCCGCTGTTGGCGGCCGTGCCGGCATCTTCGGCGGCGCTATCTTCAGCTTCCGGGGCCTGCTCGGCGGCGCTCGCCCCGGATGCCGGGGGGGCAGCTGCCGGCGCCATGCCGGTATCGAGTGCGACCGGCTGACGCATTTCCTGCTGACGCGGGGCCATGTCGCCGAAATAGGCAAAACCCACCAAGGCCAGCAACCCGAACACCACGATCACGACCAGAATTTTGAGCAACCACCGCATCATCAGCCCTTTCGACACCGCTCTTTTCCGGCCCTGTCGGCCGGTTCGCTGCTTTATAACTGGCAATTCCGGAAAGATCACGCCATTGACGGCAGGAAATCTGCGGGGTGGCGAAATGATAGGACAAATCGCGCTGATCGGCATGATGGGGGTCGGCAAGACCGCTGTCGGGCAGGAAATCGCCCGCCAGCTCGGCGTGCCCTTCACCGATACCGATGCCGAGATCGAGCGGGCCGCCGCCATGTCCATCCCTGAAATCTTCGCCCGCGACGGCGAGGCATTCTTTCGGGACCGCGAATCGGAGGTGCTCGCCCGTTTGCTGGAGGGAGAACCCAGGATCATCTCGACCGGGGGCGGGGCCTGGATCCAGCCGCGCAACCGCGATCTGATCCGGGCTGCCGGAATTGCGCTCTGGCTCGATGCCAGTCTGGAAACGCTTTGGGCGCGGGTGCGTCAGCGGCCGACCCGCCCGCTTCTGATGACCAAGGATCCGCGGGGCACATTGGCGGCGCTGATCGAACAGCGCAACCCGATCTATGCCGAAGCCGATCTGCGGGTGCCGACCGATAACGGCTCGGATATCGAGACCACCGCCCGCCGCGCCATTGCCGAGATCCGCCGTGTCCGGCCCGAATTTCTGGAGGCAAAATGACCCATATCGTTCACGTTCCGCTTGGTGAGCGCGCCTATGACGTGCGCATAGGCGAGGGGCTGATTGCCCGGGCCGGTGCCGAGATCGCGCCGTTTCTGGCCCGCCCCCGCATCGCCATCATCACCGACGAAAATGTCGCCCGCCTGCATCTGCCGGCCTTTCAGGCAGCGCTGAGCGCCGAGGGGATCGCGTCGGAGGCTCTGACCCTGCCGGCGGGCGAGGGCACCAAATCCTGGCCCTGTCTGACCCAGAGCGTCGAATGGCTTCTGGAACAGAAGGTCGAGCGGCGCGATATCGTCGTCGCGCTTGGCGGTGGGGTGATCGGCGATCTGGTGGGCTTTGCCGCCGCGATCCTGCGGCGCGGCGTGCGCTTCGTGCAGGTGCCGACCACGCTTCTGGCGCAGGTCGACAGCTCGGTCGGCGGCAAGACCGGGATCAATTCCCCCCATGGCAAGAACCTGATCGGCGCTTTCCACCAGCCGGCGCTGGTTCTGGCCGATATCGGGGTGCTCGACACGCTCAGCCCGCGCGATTTCCGGGCCGGTTACGGCGAGGTGATGAAATACGGGCTTCTGGGCGATGCGCGCTTCTTCGCCTGGCTGGAAGAAAATGCCCCGCGTCTGAATACCGATATGAAAGCGCGTGCCCATGCCGTGGCCCATTCCGTTGCCATGAAGGCCGGGATTGTCGAGCGCGACGAGACCGAGCAGGGCGAGCGGGCGCTGCTGAATCTCGGCCATACTTTCGGCCATGCGCTGGAGGCGGCGACCGGCTATTCGGACCGGCTGCTGCACGGCGAAGGCGTGGCGATCGGCTGTGCGCTGGCATTCGAGCTGTCGGCCAGGATGGGGCTGTGCAGCCAGGAAGACCCCTCGCGGGTCGGCGCACATCTGGCGGCGATGGGCATGCCGGCGCGGCTGTCGGATGTGCCGGGCGAGCTGCCCGATGACGCGGCGCTGATCGCGCTGATGGGACAGGACAAGAAGGTCGTCGATGGCAAGCTGAACTTCATCCTCGCCCGCGGCATTGGCGAGGCCTTTGTCACCGATCGGGTTGATCCCGAGGATGTGGCGAAGGTTCTGGCCGTATCGCGCTGATCTGAAAGGAAAAAGGCCCGCGTCGCGCGGGCCTTTCGCTTGATCGGAACGGGGATCAGAACGGGATTTCGTCGTCGAAATCGGGACGGCTGCCGCCCCCCTGATTGCCGCCGCCCGAAGGCGCATTCCCATATCCGCTGCTATCGCCATATCCGCCGCCCGAGGCGCCGCCACGGCTGCCGCCGCCTTCGCCGCGTCCGTCGAGCAGGGTGAGTTCGCTGCGATAGGGACGCAGCACAACCTCGGTCGTATAGCGGTCCTGACCGGATTGATCCTGCCATTTGCGGGTTTCCAGCTGGCCTTCGATATAGACCTTGCTGCCTTTGCGCAAATACTGCTCGGCCACCCGGGCCAGCGGCTCCGAGAAGATCGCGACCGAATGCCATTGTGTGCGTTCCTGCCGCTCGCCGGTATTGCGGTCTTTCCACTGCTCGGACGTGGCGATGCGCAGGTTCACCACCTTGCCGCCATTCTGGAACGAACGGACTTCGGGATCCTGGCCCAGATTGCCGATCAGAATGACCTTGTTGACGCTGCCTGCCATATCTCACCTTTCCTGTGTCGTGGCGGTGTCTAACGCGGGGCGACCCGCGCCGGCAAGAGGAATGCGTCGGCGTTGCGGCCCGAGTGCGATTCACAGGTTGATTGCAGAGAATGTTTAGGGAATGGTTAATGCAGGAAGGCTCGGCGAAATATCGCCGAACCGTCCGGTCGGTGGGGCCGGGAAATCAAGCGACTGGCGATTTCATGCAAATCGCGTATAGTCGTCGTAAAATAATGAGGCACGGGTAAGGGACATGATCGGTAAGACATTGAAGAGCCTTGGCTTATTCGTGAAGATTGGCGCAGTTGCCTTGGCTGTATCTTCGATTGCCATTCCGGCTTCCGCCGATGGGCTCACCCTCAAAAGGGTTTCGGAAAAGAACCGCAAGGCACAATTTTCCCGTCAGAAGCAGTTGATGGATTCGCGTCTGGCCAGCCAGTACCAGCAGTCCAAGCGTTTGCGTCCCAGCGGCCGGCAGGTCGTCAATGTGACCACGATCGAGCTGTCGCCGACGATTTCGACCAAGGCCTATAGCGGCAAGAACTCGGCCTATATTCCCCATGCCCAGGCCATGGCCCGCAAATACGGCATTCCCGAGGCGCTGTTCCTGCGTCTGGTCAATCAGGAATCGCGCTGGAATCCGAATGCGCGCTCGCATAAGGGCGCGATGGGGCTGGCGCAGCTGATGCCGGGCACGGCGGCCAAACTTGGGGTGAATCCGCGCGATCCGGTCCAGAATCTGGAAGGCGGCGCCCGGTATCTGCGGATGATGTACAATCAGTTTGGCGATTGGCGTCTGGCGCTGGCAGCCTATAATGCCGGCCCGGGCGCGGTGCAGAAATATGGCGGCATTCCGCCTTACCGCGAAACCCGCAATTATGTGCGCATCATCGCCGGCGGCTGATCGCCGAGCCGGTCATCGCCAAACGAAAAGGGGCCTTGCGGCCCCTTTTGTCATTCTGGCGCTTCACGAAAGCTCAGCGCACGCCGAGCTTGGAGGGAATGATACGGGTATATTTCGTGCTTTCGATGGTGGCGCCCGCCATGATGCCGGTCTCGCCGAAGATCATTGCGACCACCGGATGATTGCGGGTGACGGAATCTGTGCCGACACTCAGCCCCTCGGCGGGCAGGGCATAGAAGGCCCCGGCCCCCGCCACCCAGCCGGCGGCCGAGCGGAATTCGGAGAGCGCGCGCTCGGTCTGGAAGACCACGACCTGCGCATATTGCCGGGCCCCGGCCTGAAAGCCGAAAGAGGCCTGCGTGGCCGAATAGTAATCCACGGTCTTGCCGCCGATCCTGAGCGCGCCCTCGCCATAGGATCCGCCAAAGCCGAAGCCGGCCTGGGTCATCACCGGAATGATCAGCACGCCATGGGCGTTCTCGACCAGCGGTCGGGCATTGGGATATTTGGTATAAAGCTCGTTCAGCGTGCCGTTCACCCGCCCGTCCAGAACCTGGGTTGCATTGGTGCTGGTGCCGTTGTTGCAAGCCGCCAGTCCCAGAACTGCCGATCCGGCGATGAAACCGCGACGCGTCAAAACCTTGTGGTGTGCCATGCTCATACCCTCATCATTTGGAGGGCATATTAGCGAATTAACCACTCTCAGGCCAGAGCTTCCGCGGCTTCCGGGGCGAAATAGGTCAGAACGCCATCACATCCGGCGCGGCGGAAGGCCAGAAGGCTTTCCAGCACCGCGTCGCGCGAAAGCCAGCCCTGACGGATAGCGTCCTGCAGCATCGCATATTCGCCGCTGACCTGATAGGCGAAGGTCGGGGCCGCAAAGCGGTCTCGGACCTCGCGGCACAGATCGAGATAGGGCATGCCCGGCTTGACCATGACCATATCGGCCCCTTCCGACAGATCGCGCGTCACGCAGCGCAGCGCTTCTTCGCGATTGGCCGGGTTGATCTGATAGGTCTTCTTGTCGCCGACCAGCCGGCCCGATGCGCCGACCGCATCGCGGAACGGGCCGTAAAAGCTCGAGGCGAATTTCGCCGCATAGGACATGATCGCGACCTGGCCGTGACCTGCGCCTTCCAGCGCCGCGCGTAGCGCCGCGATCCGCCCGTCCATCATGTCGGAGGGTCCAAGGATATCGGCGCCGCATTCGGCCTGAACCAGCGCCATGCGCACCAGACATTCGACGGTCTCGTCATTGACTATCTCGCCGCCGCGCACAATCCCGTCATGACCATTGGCGTTATAGGGGTCGAGCGCGATATCGGTCATCACCATCAGCTCGGGCGCGACGTCCTTGACGGCGCGGATGGCGCGGTTGCCGATATTGTCCGGGTCCCAGGCCCGTTCGCAGCCTTCGGTCTTAAGGTCCTGATCAGAATGGGGAAAGATGCAGATCGCCGGAATGCCAAGCCGCGCCGCGCGTTCCGCCGCCGCCTTCACCCCATCGACCGTATAGCGTATGACCCCGGGCATCGAAGGGATCTCGACATCGGCACCCGTGACCTCGGTCACGAAGACCGGCCAGATCAGATCGGCCGGGCTCAGCCGGGTTTCGGTCACCATCTCACGCAGGGCGGGCGTGCGGCGCAGCCGGCGCAGGCGGGTCGTCGGGAAGGGGGGAAGCGGCGCGGTCAGGGACATGGGCTTTCAGCTTTTCCTTGTTTCACTCCTGTTCTAAGGTCGCAGCCGCGCCATCACAAGCAGACCTTCCCGCATATTCATGACCGAAATCCTGACGATCCTCGATGCCCGCTCCTTCTCCTCGCCCTGGTTCTGGCTGGTCCTGATCACGGTCTGGACGCTGAGCGGGCGTCATGTGCTGGGCGTGCCGGGCGATGTGCTGGCCGGCGCGAGCCGGGCGCTGCGCGAGGCGGAGGGGGGCGGCCCGGTGCTGCCCGATGAGGCGGCGCTGCTGCTCGACTGGTTGTTGCTGAACCTGCCGCGCTGGCGAATCGCGCGCATCGAGGGGGCAGTGTTTTGCGGTGTCATCGCTTTCATTGCGACCGTGCTGATGGTGCTCGGCTTCGGTTTCGGGCTGGAAATGGCTCAGGCGCTGAGCCTGATCCTGCTGCCCCAGGCGTTGCTGCTGGCCCTGCGGCTGCGGCTGGCCTGCCGACTTTCTCCGATGCTGGAAGCCGCGCGTCAGGGCGAAATCCCCCCGGCCGAGGCCGCCGCGCAGATGCTGCGCCGGATCGGCGGCTACCGCATCGTCCAGATGGTCGTTTCGGTTCTGGCGCTGGTGGTGACCCTCTTCTGGGCCTCACTGTGGATGATGCTTCATCCCAATGGCCTGTAACCTTGACCTCGCCCGCTTGCGCTTTATCTGAACCCCATGGCTGATATCATCACACTTTCCGGCGCCCCCGAGGGCTATGACGCCGCGCTTCTTGCACGCGAGGCCGAACGCGGCCCCGTCATCCACATCGCCCGCGACGACCGCCGCGCCGAGGCGATGCGCGAAGGGCTGCGCTTCTTTGCCCCCGATATCACCGTGCTGGAATGTCCGGCCTGGGACACGACGCCCTATGACCGGGTCTCGCCTGCCGGCGATGTCATGGCGATGCGGATGGCGACGCTGGCCATGCTGGCCCATCGGGCGGTGCCGGGGCGGTTCGTGCTGCTGACCACGCTCAATGCCGCGATCCAGCGGGTGCCGCCGCGCGCGACGCTGATGGATGCCGCCTTCACCGCCCGGGTCGGCAGCCGCATGGATGAGCCCGGCCTGCGCGCCTGGCTGACCCGGATGGGTTTTGCCCAGGCCCCGACCGTGACCGAGCCCGGCGATTATGCGATCCGCGGCGGGATCATCGACATCTGGCCGCCGGGGCCATCGGGCCCGATCCGGCTCGATCTGTTCGGTGATGTTCTGGACAGTGCCCGCCGGTTCGATCCCGAAACCCAACGCAGCAAGGACAAGCTCGACCGGCTGGAGCTGGTGCCAATCTCTGAGGTGATCCTCGATGACGAGGCGATCACCCGGTTCCGCACCACCTATCGCAGCGAATATGGCGGCGGTGCCAATGACCCGCTGTATGAGGCGGTCAGTGCCGGGCGCAAGCTGGCCGGGGTGGAGCATTGGCTGCCCTGGGTCCATGACCGGCTCGACAGCATTTTCGATTATCTCCCCGAGGCTTCGGTCATGTTCGATGACCGGATGGAACAGGTCCGCGAAGCCCGCTGGGAAATGATCAACGAACAATACGCGGCCCGGCGCGAGGCCGCGAACAGGCGCGGCACCGAGAACGTCTATCGCCCGGTCCCGCCTGAAACGCTGTTTGCGCCTGAATCCGAATGGGCCGGCTGGCTGGGCGGGCGGCGCATCCTGCGCCTGTCGGTGAATGCCGTCCCGCCCGGGCCCGGCGTTCTCGATGCCGGTGGCAGGATCGGGCGCAATTTCGCGCCCGAGCGGCAGGCCGAGCAGCTCGATCTGTTCGGGGCGCTGGCGGCGCATCTGCGCGAGCTGCGCAAGAGCCACCGCGTCGTCATCGCCTCCTTCAGCGACGGTGCACGCGAGCGTCTGCGCGGGCTGATCCATGACGAAGGGATCGAGGGTGGCAGCGATATCGCCCGGCTTGCGGATCTGCCCGATCAGCCCGGCGCGCTTGGCTTCACGGTCTGGCCGCTGGAGGAAGGTTTTGTCGCCGATGGCTTGGCGCTTGGCAGGCTGGCGGTGATTTCCGAACAGGATGTGCTGGGCGACCGGCTGATCCGGGGTGCGCGCAAACGCCGCCGGGCCGAGAATTTCCTGAAGGACACGACCGCCCTGACGCCGGGCGATCTGGTCGTTCATGTCGAACATGGCATCGGCCGCTACAAGGGGCTGGAAACCATCACAGCCGGCGGCGTGCCCCATGATTGTGTGGCGCTGGAATATGCCGGCGGCGACCGGCTGTTCCTGCCGGTCGAGACTATCGAACTGCTCAGCCGTGATGGCCATGAAGAAGGCCTTCTCGACCGCCTCGGCGGCGGTGCCTGGCAGGCCCGCAAGGCGCGCCTCAAGGAACGCATCCGCCTGATCGCCGACCGCCTGATGCGGGTCGCCGCTGAACGGCTTTTGCGCACCGCCCCGGTGCTTGAGCCCGAGCATCACGACTGGGAGGCCTTCTCGGCCCGCTTCCCCTATACCGAAACCGACGATCAGATGGCGGCGATTGACGATGTCATGGCCGATCTGGCCGCTGGCCGGCCGATGGACCGGCTGGTGGTTGGCGATGTGGGTTTCGGCAAGACCGAAGTGGCGATGCGCGCGGCCTATATCGCGGCCAGCCAAGGCAAGCAGGTGGCGGTGATCGCCCCGACCACGCTGCTGGCGCGCCAGCATGCCCGCAGCTTTGCCGAGCGTTTCCGGGGTACACCCCTGAACGTGCATGCGCTCTCGCGCTTTGTCAGCGCCAAGGATGCGGCGGCGACCCGGGCCGGGCTGGCGGATGGCAGCGTCGATATCGTGGTCGGCACGCATGCCGTGCTGGCCAAGGCGGTGAAGTTCCGCGATCTCGGCCTGCTGGTCATCGACGAGGAGCAGCATTTCGGCGTCGGCCACAAGGAACGCCTGAAAGAACTGCGCTCGGACGTGCATGTCCTGACCATGACCGCGACCCCGATCCCGCGCACGCTGCAACTGTCGCTGTCGGGTGTGCGCGATCTGTCCGTCATCGGCACGCCCCCGGTGGACCGTCTGGCGATCCGCACCTATGTCAGCGAATTCGACAGTCTGACCATCCGCGAGGCGCTTTTGCGCGAAAAATACCGGGGCGGGCAGAGCTTTTTCGTGGTGCCGCGTATTGCCGATCTGCCGGAAGTCGAGGACTGGCTGCGCGAGAACGTCCCCGAAATCAGCTTTGTCGTGGCCCATGGCCAGATGGCGGCCGGCGATCTCGATCAGCGGATGAACGCCTTTTATGACGGGCAATATGATGTGCTTCTGGCGACGACGATCGTCGAAAGCGGGCTGGATATTCCGACCGCCAATACGATGATCGTCTGGCGCGCCGATGTTTATGGGCTCGCCCAGCTGTATCAGATCCGGGGCCGGGTCGGGCGCTCGCGCATCCGGGCTTATTGCTATCTGACCACCAGGCCGCGGGCGCCGGTGACACCGCAGGCGGAGCGCCGGCTGAAGTTTCTGGGCAATATCGACGGGCTCGGGGCTGGCTTCAACCTGGCTTCGCAGGATCTCGATCTGCGCGGGGCGGGGAACCTTCTGGGCGAGGAACAATCCGGCCATATCAAGGAGGTCGGGTTCGAGCTGTACCAGGCCATGCTGGAAGAAACTATCGCCAAGCTGAAATCGGGCGAGCTGGAGGGCACGCCGGAAGACGAATGGGCGCCGCAGCTGAACCTTGGCGTGCCGGTGACCATCCCCGACAGCTATATCGCCGATCTCGATGTGCGGCTGGGGATTTACCGCCGGCTTGCCGATATCTCCTCGAAGGTCGAGATGGAGGGCTTTGCCGCCGAGCTGATCGACCGCTTCGGCCCGGTCCCGCGCGAGGTCACCATGCTGATGAACGTGATCCGCATCAAGGCGATGGCCAAGCGCGCCAATATCGCGAAACTTGATGCCGGGCCGAAGGGTGTGACCGTGCAGTTCCACGGCGACAGGTTCCCCAACCCGGCCGGTCTGGTCGAATACCTGACCGATCAGCGCGGCGAGGCCAAGGTTGTGGACAACAAGATCGTCATCCGACGCGGCTGGAGCACGGATGCCGAACGCATCAAGGGCGCATACGGCATCGCCCGCGATCTGGCGGCGAAAGCCAAGGGCAAGGGTTGAAGGGGCGGGATCAGTCCGCTTACCTGATCGTCTTGGGAATGCGCGACAGCCAGCTGCGCAATGCGACCGGCTGAAGGGGCTTGCGCAGCAGCGATATTCCCAGCGAATGCGCGATGCTGGCCAGCTCGTCGCTGCGATCGGCGGTGACCAGCAGGGCGTGGATATTGCCGAATCTGCTCCGCAGCATGCTGATCGCCTCGATACCGCTCCGTCCGTGATCGAGCTGAAAATCGGCGATGATCGCGTCGGGAACCTCGTCGATTTCCTCGATCAGTTTCAGCGCGCCGTCATGATCGGACGCAGGCAAGGGGCTGACCCCCCATTGATCGAGCAGCACCACCATTGCATCGCGCACGGCCGGCTCGTTTTCGATGAGTACGACGATCATGTCCGAAAACGGCAGCGGTGCGAGAGCTTCGGGGGCGCGGCTCTCGCCATGGGCCTGTGGGTGCTGTGGCTGCTCGACGGTCAGGCGGAAGACCGTGCCATGCCCTTCGCGGCTGTCGAGCGAGAGCTGATGATCCAGCAGCATGGCCGCACGTTTGACGATCGACAGACCCAGCCCCATGCCCGGCGCTTGGGCCAGGCCGGTATCGAGGCGGTGAAACTCCTCGAAGATCGCCTCGCGCTCGCAAGCGGGGATGCCGGGGCCGGTATCCCAGACCTCGATGCGGATCTTGCCGCCGGGCAGGTGACGGGCGCCGAACAGCACCTTGCCCCCGGCGGTATAGGTGATGGCATTGACCACGAGGTTCTGGATGATCCGTTGCAGATAGCCGGGATCGGAAAGAATGACCGCGCGGGTCGGCACGAAGCGCAGCAAAATGCCCTTGCGCGCCGCAGTTTCGCGATAATCGGTGGCAATTGAGGCAAAGAGCGCGCCCAGATCGACCTGGCTGTGCTGGACATCGGTTGCGCCATCGAGCCGGGAGATGTCGAGCAGCGCATGCAAGATTGCCTCGACCGAGGAAAACGCGCTTTCGACCCGCTGCATCAGCATCGCCTCTCGCGGGGGCAGGGCCTCGGGCTGGACCGAGGCCAGAAACAGCTTGGCCGCATTGAGCGGTTGCAGCAGGTCATGACTGGCGGCGGCCAGAAAGCGGGTCTTGGCCTGATTGGCGCGCAGCGCATCGTCGCGGGCCGATTCCATCTCGAAGGTGCGCCGGCGCACGCTGGCCTCCAGCGTCTCGTTGGTCTCGGCAAGCGCGGCCTGGGCGCGGCGCTCGCTGGTGATATCGGTGAAGCTGATCACGAAGCCGCCATCGGGCATGGCCCGCATCGCCAGCGCCAGATGATGACCGCTGGCGGTCGACAGCTCGTCGCGCAGCGAAGGCTGCATGCCGTGCTCTCGCACCCACCGCATGATCCGCTCCAGCGTTGCCCCGCTCCGGAAGATGCCCTGCTTGTGCAGGATCTGGACCAGCTGATGAAAGCTGGCGCCGGCCTGCATGATCTCCGCCGGCAGGGGCAGCAGATCGAGCAGGCGGATGTTCCAGGCCAACAGCAGGCGGTCGGCATCGAATGGTGGACTTGTCTCGGAAAAGTGCCGGTTTCTTTGCTCTTTCATGCGGCCTTTTTCTCGAAGGCCACGGGGCTTTTCCCGGCAAGGGCTGAATGCCGCCGTCTGGGATTGTAGAAGCCG
>JBKEBH010000162.1:0-1795 GCA_047973065.1 Paracoccus sp. (in: a-proteobacteria)
ACCGTGCACCTCATCTGATTGAGCTGTCGTCCACGCTGGCAAACCGCTCCCCCGGCCCCACAGAGTCAGCACCGAGCGACGAATAGCCATCGCCTTTTTGCTGGCCGCAAGCAATAAAGACCGAGTAGTCGCAACGATACTTCATCTCGCAACCGGGGCTACTGTTCCCGCCTCGAACTCGTCACCATGTAGCGACATCTTCGCGCCGTGTCGGGAAGATCTTGACAACCGTCCGTCTTCAACTTTTTCCGGACATTTCCGGACATTTCCGGACTTTCGATTCACATTGCACCCAATGAACTGGGTCGCTATATATGGGAAGTACGTCTCAAGGCGCGGAGGTTTAGGTTATGGTCGATCGCTGTCAGTATTCGAGATCATGGCGCGTTATTGCCACATCGATGTTGCTCATCATTTCGATCGCCCTGTCCGGCACCCCCTGGTCGGACTGAATCGCCCTGGGTTTCGTAGAGGCTTGGGTTATTGGATTCCAGCCCCGGTTGGGGTGGCCTGGTGTGCAGCGTAGTGCGCTGCTTCGAACTCCGCGGGCGGGATGTCGCCGCAGTGGGAGTGGAGCCGTTCGTGGTTGAACCAGTGCACCCAACTCAACGTTTCGAGCTCGACTTGGTCGACGTCATCCCACCCGGTGGTGTCGGGCCCGTAGATGCACTCGGTCTTGTAGAGCCCGTTGACGGTCTCAGCGAGGGCGTTGTCGTAGGAGTCTGCGACGGTGCCGATGCTGGGCCGGGCTCCGATCTCATCGAGTCGTTCGGTGAAGCGCACCGACGTGAACTGGGACCCGGCGTCGGAGTGAGTGACGAGCCCGACGAGGTGTTTGCCGCCGCGGGTTCTTCGTGCCATCTCGAGCGCGTCGAGGACCATCTGGGTTCTCATGTTCGACGCGGCGGTCCAGCCAACGATGCGTCTCGAGTAGACGTCGATGATGAAACACACATAGGCCATCCCCGATCGTGTTGGCACGTAGGTCAGGTCGGTCACCCACAACGCATCGGGCCGCTTCGCTGTGAAGTTGCGGTTGACGAGGTCTGGTGCTCGGGTGGCGTCGGAGTCAGCAACGGTGGTGAACACCTTCTTGCGCCGCCGGCTGACGCCGCGAATGTCCAGCTCACGCATCAACCGTGCCGTCTGGTCGCGGCCGATGTCGTGCCCGGCGCGTCGTGCCGCTTTCCAGAGTTTGTGCGCGCCGTAGACCTTCTTGTTGGCGACCCACAACACCATCAACACCTGCATCATCGCCGCGTCGGTGATAGCCCTGGCCGAGGGCGGGCGGGTCTTGGACGCGTGGTACGTGGACGGAGCGATCTTGCAGCCGTGCTCGGTGAGCACCTTGCAGATCGGCTCAACTCCGAACTCGTCGCGATGTGCGTCAATGTAATCGATGATCACTTCGAGGGGCGGTCGAGCTCCGCCGCGAAAAAAGCTGAGGCCGTCTTCAAGATGCCGTTCGCTCGCCGCAGCTCGCGAACCTCCTGGCGCAACGCCTTCAACTCCTCGGCGTCGGCCGTGGTCGTGCCAGCGCGGTCACCGGTGTCGATCTCGGCCTGTTTCACCCACGACCGCAGCGACTCCACACCGATATCGAGTTGCTCAGCAATCCGCTTCACCGATCCATGCTTCTCGCCGGTCTCCTCGCGCAACGCGAGCACCAGCCGCACCGCTCGTTCCTTCATCTCCGGCGAGTACCGCCGGTGGGTCTTGGACTTCACACTCGTATTCATAGCTCATATCCTCCATCAAGGATCAAGAGCCTCCACCAAACCCAGGGCGATTCAGT
>JBKEBH010000168.1:0-21317 GCA_047973065.1 Paracoccus sp. (in: a-proteobacteria)
GTCGCTCCTGACTAAGTCATATTTCTCGATGATATGACTGTTGAGAGGTAGCGAACGACCTGCTGGGTTCGCCTCATCGAACAATTCTCCATCTTCCAACCGCAAATCCCACTCGGTTTCAGTGAGTGTACCATTCATGAACGCCTCAAGCAGACGGTCCTTGCGCTCATGATCCTGAATATCCATGCTCGACGCCCAGTATTCGAGCGACTCAATATTTTGACGCCTAGTTAACGGTGCGCTGAAAACACGCGAGAGCGGAATGTTTTTAGAAGACGACAACACCAACCGAATAACACCCAACGCCGCCCGCCGCAGCGCAAAGGGATCCTTGGACCCCGTAGGCTTCTCATCAATCGCCCAGAACCCGGTCAGCGTGTCGATCTTGTCGGCGAGCGCCACGGCGACGGACACCGGCGCGCTCGGCACATCGTCCGAAGGCCCCAGCGGAGAATAGTGATCGCGGGCGGCATCGGCCACGGCTTCGGGCGCGCCTGCGGCCTGCGCATAATACCGCCCCATCACCCCCTGTAATTCCGGGAACTCGCCGACCATGGAGGAGCGCAGGTCGAGCTTTGCCAGCTCCGCCGCCCGCGCCGCCTGATCGGGATCGGCCCCGACCATAGGCGCGATCTCGCGCGACAGCGCGGCAATGCGCGCCACGCGGTCGGCCTGTGATCCCAGCCTGTTATGGAAAGTGACCGATTTCAGCCCCTTGGCCCAGTCCGCCATCCCGGCCCGCGCCTCGCGCAGATCGTTTTCCCAGAAGAACAGGCCATCGGACAGCCGCGCCGCCAGCACCCGCTGGTTGCCGGCCAGAATGATCGCGCCGTCATCGGGGGTTTCGATATTGGCGACAGTGACGAATCCCTCGATCCGCCCGGTCTTCGGATTGTGGGCCGAGAAGAATTTCTGGTGTTCTTTCATCGAGGTCTGCAGCACCTCGGGCGGCAGGGTCAGGAAGCGGTCCTCGATCGCGCCCATCAGCGCCACCGGCCATTCGACAAGGTCGGCAACCTCGGTCAGAAGGCCCTTGTCCTCGACGATCTCCCAGCCGCGGGCAAAGGCCAGATTGGCGGCCTCCTGCGCGATGGCGGCCTCGCGCTCGCCGCTGTCCAGCATGACCCTGCCGCGGCGCAGCTTGGCGGCGTAATCGTCAAAGCCGGTCACGGTGAAGGCATCCGGCGCCATGAAGCGATGCCCGCGCGTGCTGTTGCCGGAAACGATGCCATCGACGTCCAGCGGCACGACTTCGGCGCCGGCCTCGTCAGAGAGGATGCACAGGATCGAATGGAGCGGGCGCACCCAACGCAGGCTGCCCGAGCCCCACCGCATCGATTTCGGCCAGGGGAAATCGCGGATGGTCTTTTCCAGAACCTCGGCGATGATTTCGGCCGCCGGGCGGCCGGGGCGCTCGATCACGGCGAAATAGATCTGGCCCTTCTTTTCATCGCGGATTTCCAGCTGGTCCCTGGACAGCCCGGTGGAACGCAGGAACCCTTCCAGCGCCTTTTCAGGGGCATCCACGCGCGGACCCTTGCGTTCCTCGCGCACGGGCTTCGACGCCGCATCCAGCCCTTCCACCGACAGGGTCAGCCGGCGCGGCGTCGAAAAGGCACCGGCGCTGCGATAGGTCAGCCCGGCCTCGACCAGGCCGTCGGTGACGAGTTTCTTGAGATCCTCGCGGGCGCGGAATTGCATGCGGGCAGGAATTTCCTCGGAAAAGAGTTCAATCAGCAGATCGGACATTATTCGATGACCTTCTTTTCTTCGGCGGACGAATTGAGCTGATGCCAAGCAAAGGCCCGGCCATCGGAATAGACGGCAATCACCCGATCGACGCCCGGATGAATATCGGACTGACCCAGATAGGCGGTGGCGGCCCCGCTGGCCAGATCACCCGTCAGGCCCTTGGCGGAAAAGCAGGAAAACCAGCGCGGCCCGTTGAGCGGCGTGGCCTTTTCATAGGGGCGCGCGCCTTCGGGCAGATCGCCGATGCGAAAGCAGGCGCGATAACGCAGGGGCGAGCTGTCGGCGTCGATGCCGCGAAACTCGGATACCGCAACCGCGATGGGCTGCATGTCATCGGCGACCAGATGGACTTCTTCGGCACCGGCGATCTGGTCCACCGGCTCATAAAAACCGTAGACCTGCAGATAATAGACCGCGAGCCCGGCCAGAAGTGCCGAGAGCACAAGCATCGAGGCGATGATCTTTCCGTTGCTCATTGCGCGACCTCGGCCAGGGGGGTCTGCATGAACAGATCGGCGCATTTCTTGGTCAGCGCCCGGACCCGGCGGATGTAATCGGCGCGCTCAGTGACCGAAATCACCCCACGCGCATCCAGAAGATTGAACAGGTGGCTGGCCTTGATCGCCTGATCATAGGCGGGATGGGCCATCAGGATATGGCGCCCGGCGCTGTCGGCTTGCGAGGCGGAAACGATGCACTCGCATTCGGCTTCGGCATCCTTGAAATGCTGAAGCAGCATATCAGTATCGGCCTGCTCGAAATTCCAGCGCGAATATTCCTGCTCGGTCTGGCGGAAGATGTCGCCGTAAGTCAGCGGGATCGGGCTTTCGGGATCGTTGAAGGGCATGTCCATGACATGCTCGACCCCCAGCACATACATGGCGAGGCGTTCCAGACCATAGGTCAGCTCGCCCGAGACCGGCTGGCAGTCATAGCCCGCGACCTGCTGGAAATAGGTGAACTGGCTGACCTCCATCCCGTCGCACCAGACCTCCCAGCCAAGCCCCCAGGCGCCGAGCGTCGGCGATTCCCAGTCGTCTTCGACAAAGCGCACATCATGGACCATCGGATCGAGCCCGATGGCGCGCAGGCTGTCGAGGTAAAGCTCCTGCAGGTTCGGCGGCGAAGGCTTTATGATCACCTGATATTGATAATAGTGCTGAAGCCGGTTCGGGTTCTCGCCGTAACGCCCATCGGTCGGGCGGCGCGAGGGCTGGACATAGGCGGCCGCCCAGGGCCGCGGCCCCAGCGAGCGCAGGGTGGTCGCCGGATGGAAGGTGCCGGCGCCGACCTCCATGTCATAGGGCTGAAGAACCGCGCAGCCCGATTTTGCCCAATGCGCCTGGAGCCGCAGGATCACATCCTGAAAACAGCGCGGCTTATCCGCATCACGGGGGCTGGTCATCGGGGCATCCTTTTTCGTATGTCTGCCAGTATGTACGCGTGTTCTTAGGCGCGACACGGGTCATGGTCAATCGGACCAAGGCAGACGATACCCCGAACGCAAAACATGAAGGGACAGGACATGATGAAACGAACCGCCATGCTGCTGCTGGGTGTTGCCCTGCCGGGGCTGGCCTTTGCCGAGGATGTCTATATCCGGGTCGAAGCCAAGCGCGGCCCCGAGGCGGCCATGGAAGCCGCAACGCAATGGCAGAGCAGGATCAGCGATCTGCCGGTGGTCACCTTCCCGCTTGGCGATGACTGGCTGGCCGTAGCCCTCGGCCCGCTGCCGCGCGAGCTGGCCGAGCCGCAGATGACCGCGCTGAAGGAAGCCAGGACCATTCCCGCCGACAGCATGCTTGCCCCGGCCGGGCGGGTCGAGGCCACCGCCCTGTCCGATAACCGGGTCGATCAGACCGGGGCGGCCAGCATGACCGAAACCCCGGTCGCCGAGGCATCGACCGCAGGGATCGTCGCTGGCGCCGCTGCCGAAGCCGCCCCCCAGTCGCAGCCCGAAGCCGCCGACGACGATCTTCTCGAGCCTGCCGCGCCCGAATATTACATCCGAATCGTTTCCTATAAGGACCGCGCCGAGGCCGATGCCGCGCTGGCAAGATGGCGTCAGATCATCCCCGAGGCCGGGCTCTGGCAACTGCCCGATGACCGGCTGAGCATCGCCGCCGGCCCGCTGAGCGAGGCCGCCGCCACGCAATGGCGCGACCTTCTGGCCAATGGCGATGCCATTCCCAGCGGCAGCATCGTCGCGCCGCTGGCGGAAATGGGATCGAACCTGACCTTCGGCAAGGTTCCCGAATGGCCCGAAGCACCGGAAACCGCCGCCGAAATGCCACCGATGGAGGATGTGCAGGACCTGCTGAGCTGGCTCGGATATTACGATGGCGAGATCGACGGGCAGTCCGGCCCGAAAACGCGCGCCGCCATTGCCGCCGCCATCGCCTCGCAGCGCGCTACCCCGGATCCGGCAGACGCCATCCGGGTGCTGATGGATCAGCGCCTCGCCTGGCGTCAGGACATGGGGCTGAGCCAGCTCAGCGACGATTATACCGGGCTTCAGCTCATTGCGCCGATGTCGCGGCTGGTGCCGCTGCGGACCGAACGGGCGCTGTCGATCTATGGACCGAAGGACGATTCGGGCGCGGCACTGATCCTGTTTTCCCAGGAAGGTGGCCAGCAGGAAATGGAGGACATAACCGGGCTGATCACCGCGCTCGGCTGGGTGCCTTCCCCCAAGCGCGAAGTCAAGCGCGGGCTTGCCGTGCTTTCCGGGCAGAACGACACGCATAGCGGCAGGGCCGAGGCCCGCGTCAAAGACGGTCGGGCCGAAGGCTGGGTCCTGATCTGGCCGCTCGACGACGCCACCAATGCCCCGCGCATCGCCGCCGAGATCGCCGACAGCTTCAGCCGCTTCCAGCCCAGTCAGGAAGAGCTGGCCGCTGCGGCCGTCGCCGCAGTGCAGGAGGTCGCGGCTCAGTCCGACGAGGAAGCCGAAGCAGCAGCGGACGGGGCGACCCCGGCCCAAGGTGACGCGCCCGCCCTACCCGGTATCGGCGGTGCGCTTTCCCCGGCAAACTGAACGGCACAGAGTTTCGTGGCGAATGGCGGGCCTCCCGAAGGAGGCCCGCTTTTTCATGTCTTCCGCCTCAGCCCCGCCAGAAGCGCGGCAGCAGCAAAACCAGCACGCTGATCAGTTCAAGCCGGCCCAGATACATGCCAAAACTCATCATCCATTTGGCGCTGTCGGGGAACCTTTCGATGCTGCCATTGCCGGTCAATTCGGGGCCCCAGGCCGGGCCAACATTGGCAATCGCCGTCCAGGCGGCGGTCAGTGAGGTTTTCGGATGCAGCCCGGTCAGCGACAGCGCGACGATCAGCAGCCCGAAGGTCAGCACGAACAGGGTGAAGAAGCTCATCACCGAATCGACCACGTCCTTTTCCAGCCGCTTGCCCTCCAGCCGCAGCGGATAGACCCGATGCGGCGAATGCATGCGCCGGATCTGGGCCTTCACCGCCTGAAACAGCACCTGATAGCGGAAGATCTTCACCGAACAGCCGGTCGATCCGGTACAGCCCCCGATCAGCGCCACGCAGAACAGCAGCGCGAAGGGCAGATGCCCCCATTCCAGCACATTGGTCGAGGCAAAGCCGGTGCCCGAAAAGATGGTGATGACGTTGAAAGTGGTTTCGCGGATCACCTCCCAAGGATGGGCGGTCTGATGGACATAGGCCAGCCGGTAAAGGACGATCACGGCCACCGAATAGAATATCCAGCGCAGATAGGTGCGGACCTGGGTATCGCGCCAGATCGGCCCGACATCGCCGCGCAAGGCTTGCAGCATTCGCACGAAAGGCAATGATGCCAGGATCATGAACACCGTCGCCACCCATTCCGCCGGACCGATGAACATGCCGAAGCTCGCATCGTAATTCGAGAAGCCGCCGGTCGAGCAGGTGGTCAGCGCATGCAGGGCAGCATCATAGATGCTCATCCCGGTCATCACGTAAAGGACGGTACAGGCCACGGTGATGCCGACATAGATCCAGGTCATCTCGGCCGCGATCTGACCGGCGCGGGGCAGCACCTTGCCAAGCGTGTCGAACCCTTCCGAACGGAAGAACTGCATCCCCCCGACCTTCATCACCGGCAGAAAGACCATGGCCACGACGACAATGCCCAGCCCGCCGGACCATTGCAGGATCGCCCGCCACATATTCGCACCCGCTGGCAGATCGTCCAGCTTGGGGATCACCGTGGTTCCGGTGGTGGTCAGCCCCGACATGGCTTCGAAATAGGCATCCGTGAAGTTCAGCGCCGGCACACCGATCATCAGGGGCAGAGCCCCGGCCAACGGCATGACCAGCCAAAGACCCGAGGTCAGCAGGAAGCTCTGCTCGATGCTCAGACCATGGCTGGCCGAGAAGGTCGCCGCAACGATCATCCCGCTGACCACCGTCACAATCGCCATGGACTGTGCCATATGAATCCAGTTCGGATCCCCGGCAGCCAGGTCGATCAGCATTGGCACGGCCATCATCGTGCCAAGCACGAAGGTAATCCGGCCAATGGTATGGGCGACGGGGCGGATATCAATCATGGCAACTGATTGCCGCGCGATGCCGTGGCCGTCAAGCCATCTGCATCGGCGGGCTCTGCCAATCGAAGCCTCATATCCGGGATCGATTAAAAATCCGCCTCTTGAGGCCCGTTTCCCCCCTCGCCCGGGGCTGAGCATGACCCGCCGGCATGATCTGCGTGCCATGTCTTCGCCGGCAAGGCGGGAACGTATCGCGGCGGCTTTTTGGATCAACGGCGGCAGTGCGTGCGGCCTATCCGGCGCGCTGCATGAACAGATACCCCGCCGAGCGCTCACGCAGCTGCCATGAGGCCGGATGGGCTGAAATCACATCCTCGAAATCGCCGATATTCGAGACCTCATCGGCGATCAGCAACCAGCCATCCGCGGCGACATGGTCAAGCAGCCTGCCGAGCACGGCGAGCCGGGCCGAGCGCGGCAGCATGTGTAATGTGCGGTCGATCAGCACCGCATCGAACAGCCCCTCCGGCGCATAATCGGTAATGTCGGCAACGACGCCTTAGATGGCCAGCTGCTCTGCCGCCGCCGCGGCGTTGAGATCGTCAATCCCGGTCGGGGAAATATCGACGCCGGTCACCCGGTGCCCGGAGCGCGCAATGAAAAGCGCATCCCGCCCCTGCCCACATCCGATATCCAGAATACGGGCGTTCTGGCGATCAAAGCCCTTGAAGAAGCTGAAAAAGATCGGCGTCGGCTCCCCGAGGGCATTGGACGTTTCGCCATAAAGTGCATCATAGTTGAAAGCCATGGCTCTGCATTAGCGGATGCGGACCGGAACCGCCAAGAAAAAGCCTGCAGGTCGCAGGCTTTTCCGGGCGGCAAGCACTTTCGCACGGGCTGCGCAGCCCCCCGGTCTCAGGCCGCCGCCGTATCGTCCAGCGGGATCGGATTGTGGCAGGCGAAGCAATGGTCCTGCCCTTCCAGCTTCGGCTCGATCTTGGTGCAGATATCCTGCTTGCGCCAGCAGCGCGGGTTGAAAGAACAGCCCTGCGGCTTGTTCATCGGCGAGGGCAGCTCGCCTTCCAGCTTGATGCGTTCCTTGCGCAGGGCCGGATCGGCAACCGGCGTCGCCGACATCAGCGCCTTGGTATAGGGATGGCGCGGGGCGTCGAAAATCGCATCCTTCGGGCCGATCTCGACCGGCTGGCCAAGATAGAGCACCAGCACCTCATCGGCGATATGGCGCACCACCGACAGATCGTGGCTGATGAACAGATAGGCAAGCCCGAGCCGTTCCTGCAGATCCGTCAGCAGGTTCAGCACCTGGCTCTGGATCGACAGATCCAGCGCCGAGACCGGCTCGTCCAGCACTAGGATCTTCGGATCGAGCATCAGCGCCCGGGCCACCGCAACCCGCTGGCGCTGCCCGCCCGAGAACATATGCGGGTAGCGCTCGAAATGCTCGGGCCGCAGCCCGACCATGGTCAGCATGTCGCGCGCCCGCTTTTCGCGTTCTTCGGCGCCGATCTCGGGCCGGTTCAGCTGCAAGGGCTCCATCAGGGTCTGACCGATGGTCTGGCGCGGGTTGAGGCTGCCATAGGGGTCCTGAAAGACGATCTGGACCATGGCACGCAGATCGCGGTCATGGGCGGCGCCAGAAGCGCCGATCTGACGCCCGCCGATGACCAGATCGCCCGTCGTCGGCGGCTCGATCATGGTGACGACCCGGGCCAGGGTCGATTTGCCCGAACCAGATTCGCCGACCACCGCCAGGGTCTTGCCCGGGGTCAGGGTAAAGCTGGCCCCGTCGAGCGCGCGCACCGTGGCATTGGGCTTCATGAAACCGCCCCTGACCTCGTAATGACGGGTCAGATCAGTGGCGGTAAGGATCGGATCGCTCATGCTGCGGTCTCCTTCCCGGTCGGCTGGCCGTTGACCAGCGGGTAATGACAAAGCGCCTGCCCCAGATCGGTCCCGGCAGCACGCGGGCGCTGCGCATGGCAGCGGGCATCGGCAAAGCTGCAACGCGGCGAGAACAGGCAGCCATCGGGCCGGTCGAACTGGCCGGGCACCACGCCCGGAATGGTCGGCAGGCGCTTTTCGGTGGCGCGTTCCGGCAGGGCCGCCAGCAGCGCCGCCGTCTAGGGGTGATGAGGATCGGCAAAGAGCCCGCCGACATCCTGCAATTCGACCCGCTGGCCGGCATATTGCACCTGAACCCGCTGCACGGTTTCGGCCACCACGCCCATGTCATGGGTGATCAGCACCATGGCCATGTCGGTGGTCTTTTGCAGATCGGTCAGCAGCTCCAGGATCTGGGCCTGAATGGTCACATCCAGCGCCGTGGTCGGCTCGTCCGCGATCAGCAGCTTCGGCTTGCAGGCCAGAGCCATGGCGATCATGCAGCGCTGGCTCATCCCGCCGGAAAGCTGGTGCGGATAGGCCTGAAGCCGCTTTTCGGGGGCGGGAATACCGACCTGACGCATCAGCTCGACCGCGCGGCCCTGACGCTGGCGGCGGTTCAGATCGGTATGTTTGCGCAAGGATTCCTTGATCTGCCAGCCGATGGTGAAAGCCGGGTTCAGCGAGGACATCGGCTCCTGAAAGATCATCGAGATGTCCTTGCCGACGATATTGCGCCGGGCCTTGGCCGAGATGGTCCGAAGGTCATGGCCGTCGAATTCCATCTTGTCGGCGGTCACGGTGGCGGTCCAGGGCAGAAGTCCCATCAGCGCCAGCATCGAGACCGATTTGCCCGATCCCGATTCGCCGACGATCGCCAGCAGATCGCCCTGATCGACAGTGACATCGACCCCGTCCACCGCCCGGAACCTGCCCGAGGTGGTGGAGAAATCGACGCTGAGATTGCGGATTTCCAGAAGTGCCATGGCTCAGCTCCGCTTCAGTTTGGGATCAAGCGCGTCGCGCAGACCGTCGCCCATCAGGTTGATGGCCAGAACGGTGATCAGGATGCACAGGCCGGGCAGCGTCACCACCCAAGGCGCGCTTGTCATATAGTCGCGCGAATCGGCCAGCATGGTGCCCCATTCCGGGGTCGGCGGCTGCGCCCCCATGCCCAGAAAGCCAAGCGCCGCCGTATCGAGCACCGCCGTCGAAAATGACAGCGCCGCCTGCACGATGATCGGGCCAAGGCAGTTGGGCAGCACGGTGCGGAACATGATCCGTATCGGACGGCCGCCAGCCACGCGGGCCGCGGTGACGTAATCGCGCGAACGTTCCGACAGCACCGCCGCCCGGGTCAGACGCACGAAATGCGGTTGCAGCACGATGGCGATGGCCACCATCGCATTGGTCAGGCTCGGCCCGAGAATGGCGACCAGAACCAGCGCCAGCAGCAGGCTCGGAAATGAAAGCACGACATCCATCAGCCGCATGATCAGCGTATCGAGCCAGTTCGGCGCGAAACCGGCAATCAGGCCAAGGACCACGCCGCAAAGCGTGGCCGCGCTGACCACCAGAAGGCCGATGAAGAAGGAAAAGCGCGCGCCATAAATCAGGCGGGACAGCATGTCGCGGCTCAGGGGATCGGTGCCCAGAAGGAAACTGCTCGATCCGCCCTCCTGCCAGACCGGCGGAATCAGGCCAACATCGCGGAACTGCTCATCTGGCGCATAAGGGGCCAGCAGCGGCGCGAAAATCGCAATGAAGAGAAAGACAAGGAAGATGAACAGACCGATGACCGCGCCGCGATTTTCGCGAAACGACATCCAGAATTCGCGAAAACGCGACGGCGGCGCCTTAGGTGCAGAGGTCGGGGTGACAGTGATATCGCTCATGGTTCAGCCCTTCCGGATCTTCGGGTTGATGAGCCCATAGAGCACATCGACGATCAGGTTCACGACCATCACCACCAGGGCGATCAGCAAAAGCCCGCCCTGCACGACCTGGTAGTCGCGGCGGAAGATCGAATCGACCATCCATTTGCCGATGCCGGGCCAGGAGAAAATGGTTTCGGTCAGGATGGCACCGGCCAGCAGCGTGCCGACCGACAGGCCGATCACGGTCACCACCGGGATCAGGGCATTGCGCAGCGCGTGGATGCCATTGACGCGCAAGGGCGACATGCCCTTGGCCCGGGCGGTGCGCACATAGTCTTCGCCCAGCACTTCCAGCATGGCCGAACGGGTCTGGCGCGCAATCACCGCCAGCGGGATCGTCGCCAGCGCAATCGTTGGCAGGATCAGATGCGAGACCGCCGAGCGGAACGCACCGGACTGGCCCGACAGCACACTGTCGATCAGCATGAAGCCGGTCGGCCCGGTAATGAAATACTGCAAGCCGATCCGGCCCGAAACCGGCGTCCAGCCGAGCCCGGTCGAAAACACCATGATCAGCAGCAGCGCCCACCAGAAGATCGGCATCGAATACCCGATCAGCGCCGTGGACATCAGCGCCTGATCAAAGAACTTGCCGCGATTGACGGCTGCGATCACCCCGGCGGGGATGCCCAGCATAATGGCAAGGATGATGGCGCACAGACCCAGCTCGACCGTGGCCGGGAACAGGGTCATGAATTCGGTCAGCACCGGCTTCTTGGTCACGAAGGAGGTACCGAGATCGCCGTGGAAGATGCCCACGACATAATCGAAATACTGTTTCCAGACCGGCTGATCGAAGCCGAATTGCTGTTGCAGCACGGCATAGCGTTCGGGGCTGACCCCGCGCTCGCCGGCCATCAGCAGGATCGGATCGCCCGGCAAAAGGCGGATAAAGGCAAAAGCGATGATCGTCACGCCGATGAATGTCGGCACGAAGGTCATAAATCGTCGGGCGAGAAAGCTCAGCATCGGCGGGTCCCGGGGCTTGGCAGGAATGGATCGACATCAAACACATCGACCGGGCGGCAATGTGCCGCCCGGTCGCTAAGCTTTGTCGAGGCTTATTCGGTCAGGCTGACACCGTAGAAGATGTGACCGCCGAACGGATCGATCTTGTAGCCCTCGACATTCTTGGCGAGAGGCTCGTTGACGACCGAATGGGCGATGGTGGCCCAGGGCGCCTGATCCTTGAAGACGACCTGCGCCTCTTCATAAAGCTTGGTGCGCTCGGCCTGATCGGATTCTTCCTTGGCCATCTTGATCAGCGTGTCGAATTCCTCATTGCACCACTGCGCGCGGTTGGCATTGCCGACGCCATCGCAGCCCAGAAGCACGGCGAGGAAGTTGTCGGGATCGCCATTGTCCCCGGTCCAGCCGAGCAGAACCGCGCCGTCGCGGTCTTCGGCCTTCGACTTGTCGAGATATTCGCCCCATTCATAGGAGACGATCTCGACCTTGACACCGACCTTGTCGAAATCGGCCTGGATCATTTCCGCCATGCGGCGGGCATTGGGGTTATAGGGGCGCTGCACCGGCATCGCCCAGATCTTCATCGACAGATCGGTGACGCCCTCTTCTTCCAGCATCTTCCTGGCGGCTTCGGGATCGTAGGCGTCATCGACGATAGCATCGTTATAGGACCACAGGGTCGGCGGGATCGGGTTCTTGGCAGCCGCGCCGGCGCCCTGGAACACACCGTCCACGATGGCCTGCTTGTCCATCGCCATGTTCAGCGCCTTGCGGACCTTCGGATTGTCGAAGGGCGGCATCTTGGTGTTATAGGCCATATAGCCCACGTTCAGACCTTCGCGGCTGACAACGTTGATGTTTTCATCCGCCTTCATCGCTTCCAGATCGGCCGGGTTCGGATAAGGCATGATATGGCATTCACCCGCCTTCAGCTTCTGATAGCGCACCGAAGCATCCGGGGTGATCGCGAAGATCAGGTTCTCGATGGCCGCCGGTTCCTGCCAGTACTCGTCATTGCGGGTATAGCGGATGACCGCGTCCTTCTGATAGCCGATGAATTTGAACGGGCCGGTGCCGATGGGCTGCTGGTTGAACAGCTCGGGCGTGCCGGCTTCGATCAGCTGATCGGCATATTCCTTGGACATGATCGAGGCGAAGGGCATCGCCACATTGGCGATCATCGGCGCTTCAGGACGGGTCAGCGTGAACTTGACCGTGTAATCGTCCACCTTCTCGATCGACTTGATCAGGTCGGGCATCGACATCGAGTTGTAATATTCATAGTTCGCGTTCGGGGTCATCGCGAAATACGGGTTCTCGGGGCTGCCCTGACGCTCAAAGGTGAAGATCACGTCATCGGCGTTGAAATCGCGGGTCGGTGTGAAGAATTCGGTGCTGTGAAATTTCACGCCCTTCCGCAGATGGAACATATATTCCAAACCGTCTTCGCTGACTTCCCAGCTTTCGGCCAGTCCCGGCTCGGTCGCGGTTTCACCGCGGGTGAAGTTGACCAGCCCGTCCATGACGTTGCGGGCCGAGGCATCGAAGGTCGTTCCCGAGGTGTAGAGTGCCGGGTCGAATCCTTCGGGCGAGCCTTCCGAGCAATAGACAAGATTGGCGGCCGAAGCGGCCGAACCAAGCAGCATAGCCGTCATGGTGAACGCGACGAGTTTCTTCATGCTTTTCTCCTGTTGGAATCCGGCCCGCTCCTCGGCGGGTCAGACTATGTCAGACAGGTTGCCTCAAAGCGGATCGGTTATGCAAGCGTCATGCTGCACAATCCGCAGGCATATCAGTCCATTCCCGACATTTTCCCCAATGGAGGCAGATCGGGGCGCGGGCGGCCGGCAGCGTGATCTTGCCGCATGAAAGCCCATGATTGGCAAGATGGCGCTGAGCACGCCTTTCCAGATTGACCTAAACCGCGCAGGAATCCTTAATGTGCGCGGCAAGATTTCAATAATACTTGGCTCGACGACTTATAACCTGACATTAACCTCGCCGCTTACTTGGCGGCACCCATTACATCAATGCCGGCAAAGGCTCTTTTGAGATGATAGATTTTGATGAAACCGCAGCCCCAGACGGCAGGATCAAACTTGGCTATCTCGCACATGATCTCTCTTTCATGTCTCGGGTGCTCCGGGCACATGTGAAGGCTGTCAATGCAAAATTCGACCGCGAGAACGACACAATCAGCGGAAGCGTGGCACTGCTCAGCCTGATCGGGCTCAACCCCGGCATATCGCAAAGCGATCTGGCCGCAACGGTTGTGCTCAAGAAATCGGCGGTCACCAAGATCGTCAGCGATCTGGGCGAGCAGGGTCTGGTTCAGCGCGACAAGCCCGAATCCGACCGCCGCTATAACGCATTGACCCTCAGCCCGGCGGGCAAGGCACGCTGGCAGGAGCTGCGCGAGCAGATGGACCGTCAGCAGGATATCCTGCTGGCCCCGCTCGGTCAGCGCGACCGTGACCGCCTGTTCCAGCTGATAGGCCGGCTGATTGCCTATCACTCCGAACAGGCAACGGGGGCAGAACGACGCACCAGCATCGGCCTTGATTGAAACATTCGACAGACCTGAACGCATGAGGGCCCGAGATCCGGGCCCTCATGCGTTTCTGATGTCGGCCCATGACCCAAGGTCAACCTCAGCGGAATGGCATGGCGTAGATCAGCCCGCCTTGCGTCCATTGCGCATTCAGCCCACGCGGCAGGCCGATCGGGGTCTGCTCGCCAATGGTCGCGGCAAAAATCTCGCCGTAATTGCCGCTGGCCGAGATCGCCCGCTTGGCCCAGTCCTTGTCGAGCCCGATCATCGCGCCGAGATCGTCGCCGCCACCTAGCATGCGCCGCACCTCGGGGTTTTCGGAATTCTTCGCCAGCTCCTCGATATTGGCGGAGGTCACGCCGTATTCCTCGGCCGCAATCAGTGCAAACAGCGTCCAGCGGACGATATCGCCCCAGTTGTTATCGCCGTGCCGCACCACCGGCCCCAGAGGTTCCTTCGAGATGATCTCGGGCAGGATCACATGGGCATCGGGGCTGGCGAAAGCCGCCCGCGTCGCTGCCAGGGCCGAGGCATCGGTCGTATAGGAATCGCAGGCTCCGGCGATATATTGCTGCTCGCCCTCGGTGCTGGTTTCGATGCTGACCGCCTGATAGCTCATGTTATTGGCGCGGAAATAATCGGCGAGGTTCTTCTCGGTCGTCGTGCCGAGCTGGACGCAGATCGTCGCCCCGTCGAGTTCCTTTGCCGAGCTGACCCCCAATAAGCGCGGCACCATGAACCCCTGCCCATCGTAATAATTGATCCCGGCGTAATCGAGCTTGAGTTCGGTATCGCGCGAGAAGGTCCAGGTCGAATTGCGGGTCAGGACATCGACCTTGCCTGTGGACAGATCCTCGAAACGGGCCTGCCCCGGGGTTGCGACATATTCCACCTTGGACGGATCGCCCAGAACCGCGGCCGCAATCGCCTTGCACAGGGCGATGTCGAAGCCGGTCCAGTTGCCATTGGCATCGGGCGCGGCGAAACCGATCAGACCGGGATTGACACCGCATATCAGCTTGTCGCGATTCTTGACCCGTTCCAGCGTACCGCCATCGGCCGCGAGAGCGGGCCCGGTCAGCATGGCTGTTGCAACTGCGACGCCGAATATGGCGGATGCCTTCATGGATCTTCCTTCCCTATCGGCGGGTCTTCCGCCAGGCCGTATCACAGGTTTCTGAATGCCCCGTTAGGCGGCATTGTGCCGATCACACCCCGGGCGTCAAGCTTCGCTTGATCCCCTGCCCCTCACGATTTCAACAGGGAAAGCAGATATTCGGCGTTTCTTATGGCTTTCAAGCGCTCATCGGCTGCGATATCCGCCTCCTCATCGCGCCCCCAGATCTCAGCCTGATACGCCTCGTCGATCCGTGAAAGCGCATGGGCCTCTTCCGCATTCAACCTGCCGTCGAATACCGCCAGACCCAGTACCAGCGAGCCGGGCAAAGATACAAGATCATGCAACGCCGTCAGCCGGAAAGAATCAACCGGATCGAGCCGGGCCCGCAGCCGCGCCAGCGCCGCCGCGTCCTGGGCAATCGGCATCACGCCCCGCGTGGTCTTCAGCCGCGCGCCCATGGTTTCATCCGCCCAGTCCAGAAGCGGGTCCCAGGCTTCGGCCTGACGGGCATTCAGGATGTCGGGCTCGGCGGCGCGGTAACTCAGGAGATCGGTGCCGCCGTAAGCGCCCAGCATGTCGGCCACGGCCTCGTGCTGCGGCGCCACCTTTTCGATGGCCGAATTCGCCGCCCGGGTCAGCGGCATGCGATTGGGGTCGATCACCTCGGTCTGGGCATCCCATTCCGCAGCGATCGCCTTCGCCAGAGCCTCGGTCGGCAGGATCAGCGGATGCTTTCCGGGTGTCATCACCGGCTTGCCGTCCAGCGTGACGCGCCAGCCCCCCTCGGCCGGCTCGGCGGCAGCGGATTTCCAGAACCGGCGGGCTTTCCACTCGCTCATGCCGACCACTCCTCGATCAGGGCTCGCAATGCGATGAAATCAGCCGCGATCGGGGCACCGGCGGCGCGCAGCGCCTCGGCCGGATGATAGCCCCAGGCGACACCTATGGCAGCGGTGCCAGCGGCCCGGGCCATGTCGATATCGTAATCGGTATCGCCGATCATCACCGTATGCGCGGGATCCATACCGGCCCCGCTACAGGCCGAAAGCAGCATTTCGGGATGCGGTTTCGATGGGTGATTATCCGCCGTTTGCAGGGTCACGAAGAAACCGCGCAGCCCGTGGTGATCCAGCATCGCATCGAGCCCGCGCCGCGATTTGCCCGTCGCCACGCCCAGCAACAGATCATCGCGCAGTGACAGCGCCTCCAGACAGTCGCGCGCACCGGGATAAAGCGGCGCCTCGGAAGAGACCCGTCGGGTCATGAACGCCTGTTTATAGCCCTCGACCAGCGTCGCGATCCGGGTCTCAGGCGCCTCGGGTGCCAGCCTTGCCATCGCCACCGGCAGCGACAAGCCGACAATCGACAGGATCTGATCGCGGGTCGGGGCCGGCAGCCCGGCGGTCTCGAACGCGGCCTCCATCGCCCCGACGATCAGCGCCTGACTGTCGATCAGCGTGCCATCGACATCGAAAACGACAAGCTTCATGTCTCCTCCGTGAAAGGATCGGCGGGCACGTCGTTTTCATACCAGCCGAGCGTCTTCCAGGTCCGCCGCATGTGATCGGGCAAGGGCGCGGTCAGCGAGATCTTCTCCCTGGTGATCGGATGGATGAAGGAGATACTGCGGGCATGCAGATGCAGCTTGCGGCTGATTTCACCGCCAAGTTGCGCGCCCCAGCCATCGCCGAGATTTTCCTGGCCCGAGCCGCCATATTTGCCATCCCCGACAATCGGATGGCCGAGCTCTGCCATATGGGCGCGCAGCTGATGGGTGCGCCCGGTGATCGGGACAAGCGCGCACCAGCTGACCCGCTGCGCCAGGTTGTCGAGCACGGCGTAATCGGTGGTGGCACGCTTGGCGCCCTCGGTCTTGTCCACGTCGCGGGGATGGATGGCCATCATCTTTTCGCCCTCGCCGCTGCGGCCATGGCCGGGCGCCTTCACAAGGCCGTAACGGATGGTGCCCATCTTCGGGCTGGGAACGCCGGCAACCGCCGCCCAGTAGATCTTGCGGGTATCGCGGTGCCGGAAGGCTTCCGACAGCGCCCGCGCCACCCGGTCGGTGCGCGCCAGCAACAGAACGCCCGAGGTGTCCTTGTCGAGCCGGTGCACCAGTTTCGGCTTGTCCTTATAGCCGAATTTCAGCGCCTCGCTCAGCCCATCGACATGGCGATCCCCCTGCCCCGAGCCACCCTGGGAGGGCAGGCCCGGCGGCTTGTTGATAGCAATGATATGCTGATCCTGCCAGATCACTGCCTTCTGGATCATTTCGGCATCGCTCGCGCTGATCCGGGGCGCATCGGTCTTCGGCGCGGGTTTCGCATCGGGCAAGGGCGGTATGCGTACCTCCTGCCCGGCCTCGACGCGGGTATTGGCCTTCACCCGCCCGCCATCGACGCGGATCTGCCCGGTGCGGCACATCTTTTCGGCCGCGCCCTGCGTGATCTGCGGAAACTTCTTCTTCAGCCAGCGGTCCAGCCGCTGATCGCCCTCATCCGCAGCGACGCGGACCGTCTGTACACCGCTCATCCCCAAAGCCCCCGTCCAATGGCCATGCCGGCGATCACTGCGCCAAGCGACAGCACGACCGAGGCCAGAATATAGATCAGCGCCCCGCCGGTCTGCCCGCGTTCCCACAGGGTCAGCGCATCCAGCGAAAAGGCGGAAAACGTGGTGAATCCGCCCAGCATTCCGGTCAGCAGAAGCGGCGCATAATGGTTGTTCCAGCGATATGCCATCAGCGCCGCCAGCAGCCCCATGGCCAGGCTACCCAGCACATTGACCACACCGGTGGCAACCGGAAAGCCCGGCCCGTGAAACGAGATCAGGCGATAGGTGCCGTAACGCGCCGTCGCGCCAATGGCCCCGCCAAGGGCGACCTGAAGGAAGGGATTCATCATGGCCCGTGCATGTGGCGGGGCGCGGGCAAAGTCAACCGCCGCGCTTGGCCCGCTGCTGCACGAACCAGTCGAGCCGCTTTTTCAGCTCGCGCTCGAACCCGCGCTCGACCGGGCTGTAAAGCACCGGGCGCTTCATGCCCTCGGGGAAATAGTTCTGGCCGCTGAAAGCGTCCTCAGCATCATGGTCATAGGCATAGCCGGCGCCATAGCCCTGTTCCTTCATCAGCCTGGTTGGCGCGTTCAGGATATGGGCGGGCGGCATCAGGCTGCCGGTGCGCCTGGCCTCGGCCCGCGCCGCCTTATAAGCCGCGTAGCCGGCATTGGATTTCGGCGCGAGCGCCAGATAGATCACCGCCTGCGCCAGTGCCAGCTCGCCCTCCGGGCTGCCGAGCCTCTCGTAAAGCGCCCAGGCATCGAGGCAATGACGCTGCGCCGCCGGATCGGCCAGACCGATATCCTCGACCGCCATCCGGGTGATGCGCCGCGCCAGGTAACGGGGATCCTCGCCCCCTTCCAGCATCCGCGCCAGCCAGTAAAGCGCCGCATCGGGGTCGGAGCCGCGCACCGATTTGTGCAGGGCGGAAATCAGATTGTAATGCTCGTCCCCCGACTTGTCGTAAAGCGTCGCCCGCCGCATCAGCCGCTGCGACAGCTGATCGGTGCTCAGCGGCGCATCGAGTTTCCAGGCCATGACCTGCTCGATCAGGTTCAGCGCCGCCCGCCCGTCGCCATCGGCCATTTCCAGCAATGCTTCGCGCGCCGCCCCGTCAAGCGGCAGCGCCCGGCCCAGTTCACGTTCCGCCCGCTGCGCCAGCAGTTCCAGATCCGCCAGATCGAGCCGCTTGAGCACCACGACCTGCGCGCGCGACAAAAGCGCGGCGTTCAGCTCGAAGCTGGGGTTTTCGGTGGTGGCCCCGATCAGCAGGATGGTGCCGTCTTCCATATGCGGCAGGAAACTGTCCTGTTGAGCCCGGTTGAAGCGGTGGATTTCGTCAACGAACAGCAGCGTGCCGCCGCCCTGTTGGCGGCGCAGCTTTGCGGCCTCGAAGACCTTGCGCAGTTCCGGCACGCCCGAAAAGATCGCGCTGATCTGGACGAAATGCAGATCGGTCTCGGCGGCCAGCAGCCGGGCAATCGTGGTCTTGCCGACCCCCGGCGGTCCCCAGAGGATCAGCGAAGACAGGCTGCCCGCGGCCAGCATCGCGCCAAGCGGGCCGGCGCCGTCCAGCACCTGACCCTGACCGATGACCTCGGAAAGATTGCGCGGACGGATCCGGTCGGCCAGAGGTGCCGCCCGGATCCCCGTATCCCGTTTCCGGGCGGGATCTGATCCCGGAATATTGTCGAAAAGATCGGTCATGACGGGCGAAGGATACGCCGCCCATCACGCTTGCAAAAGAGCCTCAATGAAGCTTCTGAACAAGATTGGTCGCCACTACCTGAAAGGAACCATCATCGAAGTTCAGCACCGGACCGAGCGCCTCGCCCTCGATGCCGCAACGGCGATACCAACGCGGCCAGTTCGCATCGATCAGCCCGATATGGCGCACCGCCCCCAGCTCGCGCGCAGCCTGATTGAGCCCGATGATCAGCTCGGCATGGACCTTGCGCCGCGCGGTCATCGGCACGGTATGGCTGACGAAGACCCGGCTGGATTCCCAGACATGATCGTCGATCGGCGCTTCCTCATAAAGCAGGTTCTGCGGAATGGTTCCGCCCAGAATGCCGCGCTGTGCATCGCGAATCATGTAGGAATAAACCCCGCAATGCGCCGTGGTCGGGGTCAGGCGGATGCCGGCCAGAACCTCGCCGCGCTCATGGACCGCGACCCAACGCGAGGCCGGCGTGTCATATTGATCGAACTCCATGCCTTCTGCCTGCGGAAGGTCCCAATTGTTCTGAACGATGAAGCTCTGCCGGCGCGCGCGCAGAATATTGGCAAAAAGCTCACCGTGGGTATGCATATTCGTGAAAGAAATCGTTGTCGTCTGCATTGTCTTTTCTCCTGGGATTGAGGGAGAGGCCCCAGTGCGCCCGGGTTCAATGGGCGACGCGCCCTATAGCAGACGGTATTCCTTGGCTCGCTGAAGCGCTTCAGCAGTCGTCCGAGCCATCAACCTCTCGCGCGCAGAGATGAGCCGGGCTTTGAATGCGCTTTCCGTAATTCCAAGTTTGGCAGCCGCTGCCGCATGGCGGTCGCCCTCCGCAATGCACCGGAGGGCCTCAATCTGAGCCTTGGTCAGGCTCTCCGGCGGCTCCGTAATATCGTGGAGCTGGCGGATAAGTTTCGAGATCTCCTCGATCTCGGAATCGTTAAACTCACGGTCGCTACGGGTCAGCCCGGCAATTGTGCGCGAGCTGATCGGTCCACAGGAAACAGCAACACCGTACTTCATCCCGAATGTCGCAGCATCGTCGAGAATCCCGAACGGATCGGGAACCGGCAATGCGGACCAACGGGTCGAACCATTGGTGGAAAAACCCCAAGCGATCATCGGATCGCGAAGCGCATATGCTCTGGCCGAATAATGGTCGAGCCATTCCGCAGAGTAGGTCTGGAACTGCATGATCGGCGCAGCAAACCGAATGTGCAGCCCGATAAAATAACCCTTCGGCGCCAAGGGATTTAATTTGGCAAGAAGAGCGTTGATTTCAGATCTGGGTGGCATTGCGATTTTTGGGTCAATTTCTAACAAAAGGATACCTTGCCACAATGGCTTGTTTCGGACTGCAAGGGAAGCATATTTCTGGCCCGCCAACGCAAGATATGGTGGCTTCAATATATTTCTCGCCTAGAACTAACCCAAACCCCGGAAATAGTAAGCACTTTGCGGCCGTCGCAGGCAGTTCGGATCGGCACATCTCCGCGCACGCACAATTCGAACATGAAAAAGCCCCGCTGCGAACTGCGCAGCGGGGCCGGATCGAACGGCAATATACCGCGAATCAATCTTCGGCGGCCTCTTCGGCCTCGACGCGGGCGCGATCGGCAGCGCCTTTGGCGTTCGGGTCGCGGTCAACCAGCTCGATGATCGCCATCGGCGCCATGTCACCATAGCGGAAACCGGCTTTCAGGATACGGACATAACCGCCCTGACGGTCCTTGTAGCGCGCGCCCAGAACTTCGAAAAGCTTGGCGACGTGCTGATCCTGCTTGAGCTGCGACGCGGCCTGACGGCGGGCATGCAGATCACCGCGCTTGGCGAGGGTGATCAGCTTTTCCACGATCGGGCGCAGTTCCTTGGCTTTCGGCAGGGTGGTCTTGATCTGCTCGTGCTCGATCAGCGAGCCGGCCATATTGGCGAAAAGCGCCTTGCGGTGCTCATGGGTGCGGTTGAGGCGGCGATAGCCACGTGCGTGACGCATGATATGTCTCCTTTACGTCTTTTTGCTTTGTCCGGCAGCCCATGCGTGCGGGCCGCTCTCCTTGGGGCGGAATGCCCGGGGGGCGGGAAGGTGGGGTAAAACCCCACCCTACCCTGTCTTAAAACTGGTCGTCGAAACGCTTGGCCAGGTCTTCGATGTTTTCCGGCGGCCAGTCGACCACATCCATGCCAAGGTGCAGACCCATGCCGGACAGCACTTCCTTGATCTCGTTCAGCGACTTGCGACCAAAGTTCGGGGTGCGCAGCATCTCGGCTTCGGTTTTCTGGATCAGGTCGCCGATATAGACGATGTTGTCGTTCT
>JBKEBH010000227.1:0-2095 GCA_047973065.1 Paracoccus sp. (in: a-proteobacteria)
AGCGGCTCCCGATCATACCGATAGACTGCAAGATCACGGACAGACTGGTAGGCCTTTCGGAGGTGGTTTCCGAACGGCACTGGTGGTGTCCACGGAACAGGAAAAATCGCAGCTCCGTTGCAAAGGTAAATTTGCAAGACCTCTTCGGCACGCATACCGGCTGCAAGCCCCAACGCAACGATTCCGCCCGTAGAGGTGCCAGCAATCATATCGAAATAGCTGGCCGCTGAGCCGCCTTTTAGGAAGCGACGTTCGCATTCTGCTAGGATCGCGGCAGGCAAGATACCCTTAATTCCGCCGCCATCTATTGACAGTATGCGAAACTCATCTGCTGCCCATTCGAGTTGCTGGCGGCGGTGGAAAATTGTTCCCTGCGAACGCCGGGATTGAGGTTGTTGCATTATATCTTTCCATAAGCCTTGCCACACCGGAGCGTCCATTTGTATGAGCCCGGAGGTGCTTTCCCGAGCCAAACCAGATACCGGTGGCCCGCCAGCTTTCATAGCAGCTTAACCAATTCGCGGCCCACGGAATGGTCGTGTTGCTGATCAAATCTTCCGGTGACCATTCCCTTGCTTCATCATTGAACAAACAAAGGAATGGTCCCGGACGTTGGGTTCTGGGATGGCTCAGATAAACATGAGGGAGCAAACCCTCAGGGTTCCCAAAGCGAGGTTGCAGGATCGGATCCAAAACTTCGACAAGGGGCTGAAGATAGAGTAATGATCGGCCTTCTGGAAGAAGCGGTTCTGTGTATTCAACGCGCAGCTTGTAGGTCGTCTGGTGCGGACGCAGATATCCGATCCAGATCGCGGTCCTTTCCTCGGATTGATTACATGACCAATCCGGGAAGGTGCGAGCCATATCCGCAATCTGATTACCAACAGTTATCATCGGGCACGATCCCTCCCATGTTGGTATTTGCTCGCGCTGGTCTGATAAGCCCCGTCGCAACCGCGGCGCCGGCACCGAGGGCGGGCGCGGCGAGGCCCGGGGACGCGCTGATGGGTTTCAGTTTTCCGTCCGGAACCATCCCAAGAGCGCCGTTCTCTAGCTGAACGGATTGTGCGCGATGGTACGCACGAAGCGCAGTTTCTCCGGCGCCCTCTCCAAACAGATCATCGAATGTCGAGCGCACCAGAGCCGGAACAAAGCCAATCTGCTTGAGGTTCTCCAATCGTTCAATGAGCATTTGAAGATCCGATGCCCAAAGCTGCTGATCGCTCCTTGTCTGGGGCCAGCGATCTGTGAAGATGTCAGGGTAGTGCGCGGGGTTTCGAACTTCGAATAGTTCCACATATTGTTCGGCGCGCTGGATCAACCGACGCATATGCCGCGCTATTGCGATCACCTCCTCGAAGAGGCTGTCGGTCATATGGCCTGCATCGAGGGCGGCAGTTGCCATGACAACAGAAGGAGGTTTGCGCCGACTGCGATGCTCGTCATGTCTGCGAAACCTCTTGTCACGAAAGCGCTTGATCAGCTGTAAGGCAACAACCCTTGGTGATTTCTGATCTAGGGGGACGTAGATTGGTAGGGGCTGTGTATCTGCCCTCACGAGGGCGAATGCCGAGGTTTCCGACGAGGTCCGAGTAGCCATTTCGACATAGGTTTCGCCGTCGACAAGATATCGGCGGGCGTCAAATTTATCGCGAAAGATCTCGCTTGTTTCAACGCGATCGTTGAAATAATCGGCAAATCCTTTCGGATTGATCTCCTTGTGATACCGCTCGCCGCCTTCTGGCTTGAAATGAAAGAGCGTCGCGACCCGTTCAGGCTTCCCTTCAAGGCGCACGACTGGCATAAGGTCTACGGTTACCCCGTCGGGATACGTGACGGTGATGCAGCGGCTGTTCATTTCGATGGGATAGTCGAAGTACCTGCTGCCTGGCTCTCCTTTGATCGCCTGGTAAAGTGCCAGCAGAACTTGCTCTGGGTCGCTGTTGGGGGCGCATTTCAGTTCGAGAACTGCATCGACGTCGTGGTTGACGGTTCTCAGTCGCGATCTTGTTGCAGCATGGATGGCGAAGCTGCCTGAAGCATAAATCTCTGCTACCATATCATGCAGAGGGCTGCCGCTTCGGTCAACGTGGCT
>JBKEBH010000255.1:0-16117 GCA_047973065.1 Paracoccus sp. (in: a-proteobacteria)
AAATCCGAGGCCCTGAACAGCGCCGCCATCAGCTGCGCCGGATCGACGCTGCGGGTCTTGGGTTCCAGCACGATGCGGATATCCTCGGCGGATTCGTCGCGCACATCGGCAAGGATCGGCAATTTCTTAGTCTGAATCAGCTCGGCCCGACGCTCGAACAGCTTGGAGTTCTGGACATGATAGGGGATCTCGGAGACCACGATCTGCCAGGAGCCGCGGCCCACATCATCCTGCGTCCAACGCGCCCGCAGACGCAGGCTGCCGCGCCCGGTCCGGTAGGCCTCGCGCAGGGTTTCGGCATCCTCGACCAGAACGCCGCCGGTCGGGAAATCGGGGCCCTGGACGAAATTCAGCAGCGTGTCATCGCGCGCATCCGGGGTCTTGATCAGATGCAGGCAGGCGTCGATGACTTCATGCAGGTTATGGGGCGGGATATTGGTGGCCATGCCGACCGCAATCCCCGACTGGCCATTGCACAACAGGTTCGGGAAGGCCGCCGGCAGCACCACGGGTTCGGTCAGCGTGCCGTCGTAATTGGGGCGGAACTCGACCGAATCTTCGGTCAGCCCCTCCATCAGCGCATCGCCGGGCTGAGCCAGCCGCGCTTCGGTATAACGCGAGGCCGCCGGGCTGTCGCCGTCGATATTGCCGAAATTCCCCTGCCCGTCCACCAGCGGGTAGCGCATGGAAAAATCCTGCGCCAGACGCGCCATCGCATCATAGATCGCCGCATCGCCATGGGGGTGATAATTGCCCATGACATCGCCCGAAATCTTCGCCGATTTGCGGAACGGCCCGGTCGGGACCAGACGCAATTCGCGCATCGCGTAAAGGATGCGCCGGTGAACGGGCTTGAGACCATCGCGCGCATCGGGCAGCGCCCGGTGCATGATCGTGGACAATGCATAGGTCAGATAGCGCTCGCCAATCGCGCGCGACAGCGGCTCGGCGCTGAGGTTCTCGGACGGCTCGGGGATCAGATCATCGGACATGGCATGGATTTAGGCCCTGCGCGCGGGGCGGTCCAGCCAGAATTTTCGACAAAGGTCATGACTTGCCGGAACGGCCAGCTTGTCAGCTGCGTTAGCACCACATATCGTTGCGGCGGTCCTGCCGAGAGGCAAATAATGAGTGTGGGTAATGTATAAGCTGATCTTCCTGACGGTTCTGGCCATGGTCACGGTGCTTGTCGTCTTCGGGGAAGGCGATGGCCGCAGGATCGAAGCCGCCGCCGCAGAAACCGGGGAAGGCGCCAGCGAAAACCCTGCCGTTCCGAGCAGGCCGGTTGACAACTCCATTGTGACCGATGTGGTTCAGACCCCGGAAAACACGCCGCGCTTCGCCGGCCCTGCCCTGCGGCCGTCGCCCGAACACGCCAGTGCAGCCCCGGCGGAAGATCTGAGCGGCAGCCAGGGCCAGACACTTTATGTGACGGCCTCCTCGGTGAATTTCCGGGCCAGACCCTCGACCTCGGATGAGGTGGTTGGACGGCTGTCTCGCGGCCAGACAGTTACCGCGCTTGCCGAACCCGGCAGCGGTTGGGTCGCGATCCGTGATACCCAGGGGCGCGACGGTTTCATTTCGACAAAATTCCTATCAACCAGCCGGCCCTGAACGGACCGGCGCCCGCGCATCAGAGCGCGCTGACCAGAGCGGTGAAATGCTCGCCGCGCTTTTCGAAATTCGGGTATTGATCGAAGCTGGCCGCCGCCGGGGCCAGCAGAACGGTTTCCCCGGGCTCGGCCTCGGCTGAGGCGCGGGTGACGGCGGCTTCCATCGTATCGACGACCTCATAGGGCGTATCGCCCAGTTGCAGGGCAAAATCGCGCGCGGAATGGCCGATCAGATAGGCCTTCACCACATCATCCAGATGGCCTTGCAGCGCGGCGATCCCGCCATCCTTGCCAAGCCCGCCAGCAATCCAGCGGATGCGTTTGAATGCGTGCAAAGCCTGCTGGGCGGCGTCGATATTGGTCGCCTTAGAATCGTTGACATAGCGCACGCCGTTCAATTCGCGCACGGTCTGGCTGCGATGCGGCAGGCCGGCGAAGCTGTGAAAGGCCGCCTCGATCTCGCGCGGGGCGATGCCGACGGCGCGGCAGGCGGCATAGGCGGCGCAGGCATTCTGGTGATTGTGCTCGCCCGGCAGGCCGGTGACTTCGCGCAGGTCGATGGATGCGACCTGACGGCCCTTGCGATATTCGTTCAGAAAGCCCTTCTTCGCAAAGACCGACCAGCCGAAGCGGTCGAGCTTTTCATGCGATGAGACCCGGATCACCCGGTCATCGCCCGGCCCCTGCCCCAGCTGATTGGCCAGATAGCGGCCCTCGATTTCATCAATGCCGATCACGCAGCGATCCGGCCCGCCTTCCGCGAACAGCCGGCGCTTGGCCGCGAAATAGCCGCCCGGCCCGCCATGACGGTCAAGATGATCGGGCGAGAGATTGGTGAAGACCGCCACATCCGGGGTCAGCGCCCGGGCGAGATCGGTCTGATAGGAGGACAGCTCAATCACCACCACCTCGCCGTCCCGGGCCGGTTCGAGCGAGAGAACCCCGGTCCCGATATTGCCGCCAAGCTGGGTCGGCCGGCCGGCCGATTTCAGGACGTGATGGATCAGCGCCGTGGTGGTCGATTTGCCGTTCGAGCCGGTGATGGTGATGACGCGCGGCGCGGTGTCGAATTCATCCCAGTCCCGGGTCGCGAAGCTGCGGAAGAAGAGCCCGATATCGTTATCGACCGGCACCCCGAGATCGAGCGCCTTCGCGATCACCGGATTGGGTTTGGGATAAAGATGGGGAATGCCGGGCGAGGTGATCAGCGCCGAAATCCCTTCCCAGGCCTCGGCGCGGCCGAGATCGCGGACCTCCAGCCCCTCGGCCTCGGCCTGCGCGCGCGCTTCCTGCCCGTCATCCCAGACCACAACATGAGCGCCGCCGGCCTTGAGCGCGGCAGCAGTCGCCTTGCCGGAACGGCCGAGGCCGAGAACGGCGATGGTCTGATCGGTAACGCCTTGGACAGGGATCATTAGAGCACCCCAGGAAGCGCTAACTGGCCAGCAGCAAGTGCAATCATAAGCACCCCCAAGACGATAGTACCAACGATCCCAACTTCGGCACCGGCCAGTCGCATTTGAGCCCCATGTTCAAACTGAAGGAGAAAAGCCACCAAACGCTCCATTACATAAGTGAACACCAGAACCGTAGCGACAAGGAAACCTGCAAAGCTAAACCAAGCCCAATAGATATCCCTTCATTGCTCCAACCCATGATAATGCGGCCAGTGTCCCAACCGAAGCATATGTGCTCAGAACGGAAATCACCGCATAGGCTTTACCCAGAAATTTCTCGATAGGATCCATCTGACTTCACCGCAGCTTCAGCGTCGCCAGCCCGATCAGGGCCAGAACCAGCGCGATGATCCAGAAGCGGATGACGATCTGGCTTTCCTTCCAGCCCTTCTTCTCGAAGTGGTGGTGGATCGGGGCCATCAGGAAGATGCGTTTGCCGGTGCGCTTGAAATAGAGCACCTGGATGATGACCGAGAGCGCCTCGACCACGAAAAGGCCGCCGACGATCGCCAGCACGATCTCGTGCTTGGTGACCACGGCGATTGCGCCAAGCGCGCCGCCAAGGGCCAGCGAGCCGGTATCGCCCATGAAGACCGCTGCCGGCGGGGCGTTATACCACAAAAAGCCAAGCCCGCCGCCGATCAGGGCGGCAACAAAGACCAGCAGCTCATCGGTGCCCGGAACCCGGTGCACGCCGAGATAGTTCGCGAAGGTGAAGTTGCCGACCACATAGGCGATCACCCCGAAGGTGCCGGCCGCAATGATCACCGGCATGATCGCCAGCCCATCGAGCCCGTCGGTCAGGTTCACCGCATTGGCCGCGCCGACAATCACGATCATTGCGAAGGGGATATAAAGGATCGACAGGTTCAGAAGCGCATCCTTGAAGAAGGGAAAGGCCAGCTGCCCGCTCAGATCCGCAGGTTGCAGATACATGGTCCAGATCGCCGCAACCCCGGCCAGAGCCAGCCCGAGCGCCATACGCACCCGGCCAGAGACACCCTTGGTATTGTGCTTGCTGACCTTGGCGTAATCATCGGCGAAACCAATCGCGGCATAGCCATAGGTCACCGCCAGCACTAGCCAGATATAACCATTGCCAAGCCGCGCCCAGAGCAGGGTTCCGACCAGCATCGCCGAAAGGATCAGGATCCCGCCCATGGTCGGGGTGCCGGCCTTGGCGAAATGGCTTTCCGGCCCGTCATCGCGGATCGGCTGTCCCTTCTTCTGCATGTGGCGCAGGTATTCGATCAGCGGTCGGCCGAACAGGAAGGCAAAGATCAGCGCGGTGAAGAAGGCACCGCCCGCCCGGAAGGTAATGTATTTGAACAGGTTGAAGGCGCTCCAACCGTCGGTCACTTCATAAAGCCAGTAAAGCATGAATTATGTCCCCGTTGCCTCGGCCGTGTCCCCGGCCTTGCGCAATGCCGCGACAACGCGGCTGATATATGAGCTTTTGGAGCCCTTGACCAAGACGGTATCGCCCGACTGAACCAGTTCGTCCAGCTGCGCGACCAGCCCATCGGCGGATTCTGACCACAAGCCGCGCCTGGTCTCGGGCAGCGCCTCGTGAAGATGACGCATCAAGGGGCCGGCGGCATGGACCAGATCGACATTGTCCATGACAGGATCGGATGCCAGGGCGCGGTGGTCCTCGATTTCGCTGTCGCCAAGTTCCAGCATATCGCCCAGAATGGCTACGCGGCGGCGGCCCGGCAGGCGGGCCAGCGTGCCAAGCCCGGCCCGCATCGAGCTGGGATTGGCGTTGAACGCATCGTCGATCAGCCGGATACCGTTCAGATCCTCGATGGCGCCGCGCCCCTGCGGGGGCAACCAGTCGGCCAGACCCTTGGCCGCGCCGATGACATCGGCACCAATCGCGCTGACCGTGGCCAGAACGCCCATGGCATTGGCGGCGAAATGCGGGCCGACCGAACGCAGGGTGAAGTTGATCGGCTTGCCCGACAAGACGCCGCGCAGGCGCAGACTGTCGCCCTCGGCCTCGGAGGAGATCAGCCGGGCCTCGCCCTCATCGCCGAAGCTGAGGATCGGCGCGCCGGCCGCATCGGCGGCCTCGCGCAGGATCCAGGTGGTCGAAAGCCCGGTCGGAATGATGGCGGCACCGGCTGGCACCAGCCCTTCGAAAATCGAGGCCTTTTCGCGGGCGATCCCGTCAAGATGGCCGAAGGCGCCGATATGGGCCGCGGCAATCGTGGTGATCAGCGCCGCATGCGGGCGGGCCATTTTCGCGAGGGGGGCGATTTCGCCGGGATTGCTCATCCCGATCTCGATAATGGCGAATTCGGTGTCTTCGGGCATACGCGCCAGGGTCAGCGGCACGCCCCAATGGTTGTTGTAAGAGGCCTCGGCGGCATGGACGCGGCCTTGCTTTGCCAGGGCGGCGCGCAGCATTTCCTTGGTCGAGGTCTTGCCGACCGAGCCGGTCACGCCAATCACCTTGCCCGAGATCCGCGCCCGCCCGGCCCGGCCAAGGTCTTCAAGCCCCTTCAGCACGTCATCGACGATCAGCAGCGGCGCATCTTCGGCCACGCCGTCCGGCACCCGGCTGACAAGCGCCGCGCCCGCGCCCTTGTCCAGCGCCTGCGCCACGAAATCATGCCCGTCCCGGGCCGCTTGCAGAGCGACGAAAAGATCGCCCGGCCGAATGGTGCGGGTGTCGATGCTGACGCCCTCCACCTGCCAATCGCCAATTGCCCGCCCGCCGGTTGCGCGGGCGGCGTCTTCACCTGTCCAGAGCGCCATCAGATCTTCCCATCCAGAGCGGCCACGGCAACCGAGGCCTGTTCGGCATCGTCAAAGGGGAAGACATCGCTGCCGATGGTCTGCCCGGTCTCATGCCCCTTGCCCGCGATCAGCAGCGCATCGCCCGGTTGCAACGCATCGACGCCGCGCAGGATCGCCTCGGCCCGGTCGCCGACCTCGGTCGCTTCAGGTCCGGCACCGACCATGACCTCGGCCCGGATCGCGGCCGGGTCCTCGGTGCGCGGGTTGTCATCGGTGATGAAGACGACATCGGCATGCTCGCGCGCGGCCCGCCCCATCAGCGGGCGCTTGCTTTTATCGCGGTCACCGCCCGCGCCCAGAACGACGATGATCCGGCCCATGACATGGGGGCGCAGCGATTGCAGGGCCGCGATCACCGCGCCTGGCTTATGGGCGTAATCGACAAAGACCGCCGCGCCATTGTCGCGCTGCGCCACCAGCTGCATGCGCCCGCGCACGGTTTCGAGCCCGGCCAGCGTCGCGGTCACCGCAGCCGGATCGTCGCCCGAAGCCATGGCCAGCCCGGCAGCCGCCAGCACGTTTTCGGCCTGGAAACCGCCGATCAGGTTCAGCCGCACCAGATGGGTCTGCCCGGCATGGCTGAAGCGCAGCTCCTGCCCGGTTGCGTCATAGCGCTGGCCGAGAATGCGGAAATCGCTGCCCTCAGAGGTGCCGATGGTGGTCAGGACCAGATCACGCTCGCGGGCGATATCGACCATCTGGCGGCCCCGCTCGCCGTCGGTATTGATGACGGCCGCGTCGCCGGATTCGAGGATGTGGTTGAACAAAAGCGCCTTGGCCGCGAAATATTCGTCAAAACCGGCGTGATAATCGAGATGGTCCTGGCTGAAATTGGTGAAAGCCCCGGCCATCACCCGGACCCCGTCGAGCCGGCGCTGATCGAGCCCGTGGGAAGACGCTTCCATCGCGACATTGCTGACGCCGGCATCGGCGGCAGCCGCCAGAATGCGGTGAAGCGTCACCGGCTCGGGCGTGGTATGGGCAAGCTTTGCCTCGTAATCGCCCTGCACGCCCATGGTGCCGAGGCTGATCGCCTTATGGCCAAGCGACTGCCAGATCTGGCGGGTAAAGTTCGCGACAGAAGTCTTGCCCGAGGTGCCAGTCACCGCGACGACTTTTTCAGGCTGCCGCCCGAACCACAGCGCCGCCGCCCCGGCCAGGGCCTGACGCGGATCTTCGGCAATGATCAGTGCGCCGTCCCAGCCGCGCAGCACATCGGCCGCCAGCGCCGCGCCGGCGGCATCGGTCAAGACCGCGCCGGCCTCCATGCGCAGCGCATAGGGAATGAACTCGCCGCCATGGATCGCCGAGCCGGGCAGCGCCGCGAAAAGATGGCCGGGCTTGACCGTGCGGCTATCGACCGAGAGGCCGGTGATTTTGGGATCATGCCCGCCGATGGCATTCAGTCCCAGCCGGGACAGCCGCTTTGCACCCTCAGTCATCTTCGCTCCGTCACATAGCCGCGCTTACTCTTTCGCGGCGACCTTTAGCGCGCTTTGGGGGCGCGCATCAATCTCGGGCAGATCCTTCATGTCATCGGGCCGCAGGCCGAGCACCGGCGCCAGACGCTTGATCACATCGGCTGCCACCGGAACGGCGGTCAGACCGGCAACCCGGCTTTCGCCGCCGCCAGCCAAAACCGAGGGCTCATCCAGCGTCACCACCAGCACATATTTCGGATCGTTATACGGGAAAACCGAGGCGAAATTCGCCACCACCTTATTCTCGTAATAGCCCCCGCCGGGACGCGGCTTGTCGGCGGTGCCGGTCTTGCCGGCGATCTCATAGCCTTCGACATTACCGGAACGCGCCGTGCCGCGCTTGACCACTTCGCGCAGAAGGCTCAGCGCCAGCCTGGCCGATTGCTCGGATATCACCTGCTCGCCGACCGGCTCGGGCTTGCCATGGACCAGCGTCGGCGTGACCTTGCGCCCGCCATTGGCCAGCGTCGCATAGGCCGCCGCCAGATGCAGCGGGCTGGCGGCCAGACCGTGACCGAAGCTGATCGTGGCTGCCGTCACCGCCGGCCATTTCGCCGGCACGATCGGCTTGCCGGTCGGGGCTTCGACCATCTCGATCCTGGTCGGCTCGAAGAAACCGAGCTTCTTGAGGAAATCCTTCTGCCGCTCGACCCCGACCATCTGCGCCACCCGCACCGTGCCCACATTCGACGACTTCACGATAATATCGGTGACCGACAGGCTCGGCCCGTAATTGTGGTAATCGTTAATATTGTACTTGCCGATCTTCATCGGGCTGCTCGTGTTGATATGGGTGTTGGGGTTGACCAGCTTCAGATCCATCGCCTGCGCGACCGGGAAGATCTTGAAGGTCGAACCCAGCTCATACTGGCCCTGCACCGCGCGGTTGAACAGCGGGCTGTCCGAGGGATCGCCCTTCAGCAGCGGGCTCGGGCGGTCATTGGGGTTGAAGTCGGGCAGGCTGGCCATGGCGACGATTTCGCCGGTCCTGATCTCCATCAGGATGCCGGCGGCACCCTTGGCATTCATGCGGCGCATGCCCGAAGACAGCACTTCCTCCATCGCCGATTGCGCGGTCAGGTCGATGGACAGCGTCAGCGGTGCGCCTTCATTGGCGGGGTTGCGCAGCCAGCCGTCAAAGGCCTTTTCAACCCCGGCGGTGCCGACCACCTCGGCGCTGTTGACCCCTTCGGCCCCGAAGGCAGAGCCCCCGAGGATATGGCTGGCGATCCGGCCATTGGGGTAGAGCCGCATCTCGCGCGGGCCGAAGAGCAGGCCCGGCTCGCCGATATCGTGGACGGCCTGCATCTGTTCGGGGCTGATCTTCTTCTTGATCCACAGAAACTTGCGCTTGGGATCGGTCAGATCGCGAACCAGCCGCTCATGATCGAGATCGGGGAAGATCTGCGCCAGCGTATCGGCGGCCCGCTTGCCATCGACCATCTGATTGGGCTGGGCATAAAGGCTGTGGGTCAGCATGTTCGTTGCCAGCACCCGGCCCCTGCGGTCAGTGATATCGGCGCGCTGACTGATGATCTGGGCACCGCTCGCCTGGGCGCGCGGCTCAGCTGGATCGGAAGCCGCAAGCGCCCCCATGCGGACGCCGACCGTCCCGAAAGCCACCAGAAAGCCAAGTGCCATCAGCACCAGCCGGCCTTCGGCCCGTTTGCGGGCACGATCCTGGATCTCAGCCTGACGTTCGGCACGGTTCTCCGCCTCGATCTCGTCGGGGTTCTGCCCGGTTTCCCGAGCGCGAAGAATGCTGGCCAGCGGGCGCAGAGGCTTGCGGATCATCACTGAGGCTCCTGTTCGGACAGCGTCGGATCGTCATCGGTGATCGCCCCATCATCGGGCGGAACGAAGTTTTCGGGGCGGCGCGGCGGCCCTTTGATCGGCGGCGGCGGATAGTCGATATTCCCGGCCTCGACGAACTGATCCGAGGTAATCGGCTTGAGATCCAGCTTCTCGGCATTCAGTCCGACCAGCTCGCGCAGCCGCGCGGGCCGGTTGAGATAGGCCCATTCGGCACGCAGTACCACCAGCTGTTCGCGCAGACCGGCAATGTCGCGCTGCATCGCTTCCATCTCGTTCAGCGCGTCCTGAGTGCGATAATTTTCGCGATAAGCCCAGAACGCCAGCGACATCACCAGCATGGCAATGACCAGATAAAGGAAGGATCTCATCGCCGCCCCCCTTTCACCGGCAGACGCGGCAGGGCAATGGCATCGCGATCAAGCGGGCGGGCCGGCGCATCGGTCCGAATCCCCACCCGCAAAAAGGCACTTCGCGCGCGCGGATTGACCGCCAGTTCGGCATCATCCGCGCCGATCGCCCGGCGGAAGGGCAGCGTAAAGGTCGGCGCATCGAGCTGCGCGACCGGGGCATGGCGCGATCCGCCCCCGGCGGTTGCCGAACGCGATTGCAGGAAGCGCTTGACCACCCGGTCTTCCAGCGAATGAAAGCTGACAACGGCCAGCTGTCCGCCCGGACGCAAGCCGCGCTCGGCCGCGACCAGCCCTTCGGCAAGCTGGCCGAATTCGTCATTCACCCAGATGCGGATCGCCTGAAAGCTGCGGGTCGCGGGGTGGCTCTGCCCGGGCTTGGGCCGCGGCAGCTGGCTGGCAATCACCTCGGCAAGCTGTGCCGTGGTCTCCAGCGGCCGGGCGGCGACAATGGCGCGGGCGATGCGGCGCGAGGCGCGTTCCTCGCCGTAATGATAAAGCACATCGGCAATCCCGGCCTCGCCGGCGCTGTTCAGCAAATCGGCCGCGCTTGGCCCATCGGCCCCCATGCGCATATCCAAAGGCCCCTCGCGCAGGAAGGAAAATCCGCGCTCTGCCTGATCGAGCTGCATTGAGCTGACGCCAAGATCCAGCACTACCCCGTCCACCGGCCCGCCAGCCAGACGGTCGAGATCGGAAAACGTGCCCTCCACCAGCTTGAGCCGGTCGCCATATGCCCCGACCCAGGCTTGCGCCATCTGAAACACGCGAGGATCGCGGTCAATGCCGATCACCTGATCGGCGCCGGCATCAAGCAGACGGCGCGCATAGCCACCGGCCCCGAAAGTGCCATCGACCCAAACCCCGCCAAGCGGCGCGACAGCATTGATCAACGGGTCGATCAGGACCGGAATATGGGGATCGTCTGCGGCGGGACCGGCCATGGCCTAGCCCTCGCGCCCGTCTTGGGGCTGCGCAGCGGCAAGGAAGCTGCGCGGGTCGAAATCCGCCGGGTATTGCGCCATGAATTCCTGAAGCGTGCCGCTGGCTTCGGAATAATTCGCCGGGCTCCAGACCTCGATGAAATCGCCCTTGGCGGTGAAGAAGGCTTCATTGTCGAGGTTGATCTTGTCGCGCAGCTTCTGGGGCAGGACCAGACGGCCATCGGTGTCGATCTCGGCCTCGGTCGCCATGCCGTTCATCAGGGTTTCCAGCCAGAGCCGTTCTTGCGAGCCGCGCGGCAGGCGGTCGATCTCATCATCGATGCGCTCGACGGCTTCGACCGTATAGAACTCAAGTTTTCTCCAGTTTTCCGGGCCGTAGACCACGATCATCCGGGCACGTTCAGCGGGCTTCCAGTCAGGATCGCCGGCTTCGAAGATACGGCGAAAGCGGGCCGGGATCGACATGCGACCCTTGCCATCCACCTTGACGTCTTCCGAGCCTCTGAACTTGTTGCGCGCCACTGGCCCGCCTCTCCTTCGATCCTGCCTGCTTTTCCGGCCACCCGGAAAAGAAAGGCGGACCGGGCCGCTGCCACTGCCCGATCCGCCGCCCTCGTTCCCATCTCTGGGGCCCGCACATTGGCGGGCTGGTCCCTATAAGTGCCACCTTGGGGAAAGTGCTGCTCGCACATTCGGGACCACTTTGTCCGGAAGCGGGTGCCTGTATGAAGCCTGCTATCGCCTTCGGGGTCTTGAACGCCCCTTGAAGCCCGTCTCCGTATATCCGTCATGACATGGGAATTTATGGGACGCAATGGAAAACAATGGGTCACCGGATCGTTACCCAGCACGGCCCCAGGCGAACGATCGCAGAACATCCGCCACCCAAAACAACACCATCCGCAGGTATAGACATAACGCAGTCATATGACACCATATCTTGTGATGGAGAGGCTCCCACCACAAGATCCCAGCATTTCCCAAAATCCGCCATTCACCTGGACAAAAGCGGAGACTTCTCGCCGAAGCGCCGCCGGAAACGCCTCGAATCACGGCCTGTCACGCCACGGTGATTCGAATGATTAACGCGTTCCCAGCGATTCCCAGCCCGGACAGAACCCCATTCCCATCCATTCCCAAAGTCGCCACCCCACCTCTCGCCGCCCTCCGCGCCCAAGCGGCTGCCGCACCACAACCGGACAGCCTCAGGCGCCGGAAGACGGCAGGAAGATCTGCGCCTCCATGAAGGTGACAGCCCTGCCGCTCAGCAGCACGCGGGTCCCGGCCAGCTCGCAGCCCAGCCATCCGCCACGCGGCGAGGCCTGATAAGCAGTCAGTACCGAGCGCCCAAGACGCCCGGCCCAGTAAGCCACCAGCGTCGAGTGGATCGAGCCGGTCACCGGGTCCTCCGCAATTCCTGCGCCAGGCGCAAAATAGCGCGAGACAAAATCCGCCGTCTCATCCGCCCCGCCCTGCCCGGTCACCACCAGCCCCAACCGGCCGAGCCGGGTCAGCGCGGCCAGCTCGGGCACAAAGCTTCGCACCAGATCGGCATGGCCAAGATCGGCAGATGTTTTCGAAATTGCGAAAGATGCGCTCGGGTGGCGCGGTAAAAGAGCTGAGCGCATCGGCCGGCAATATATCGAGCGGGCGGGGCGGCAGGCAGGGCAGATCGAGCCGATAGCCTTCGGCCAGCTTCTCGACCCGCAATTCGCCGATGCGGGTTTGAAATACCAAGGGCGCCCGCGCGCCCAGATGCGCGGTCAGAACATGGGCCGAAGCCAGCGTGGCATGACCGCAGAAATCCACTTCCATCACCGGAGTGAACCAACGCAGATCCCAGCCATTCCCATTCGGGTGCAGAAAAGCGGTTTCGGCCAGATTGCTTTCCTGCACGATGGCCTGCATCAGCGGCTCGGGCAACCAATCGTCCAGCGGCAATACTGCGGCTGGATTGCCCGCGAAGAGCTGGCCGCTAAAGGCATCGACCTGATACATGCGCATCTTTTTCCCCTTTCACCCGCCCCCGTAGGCAACCGCCGCGCGACAGTTTCGGATTAATCCGCCGGGAATCACTTCGCAGATCCCGGATTTGCCCCGTCGATTCCCCGGCAACCATTCAGACACATTCGCCGTGGAAGTGGTTTTTGCGGCCCGGATCCGGGTTTCGGGGAAAACCCGGCGCAAGGTGTTTCTACGTTACGTCACATAGAACCATGGCCAGCAAGACACAGCACAAACGCGGCATTTCGCCCATTGGCAGAGAATACCCGCCGAAAACGACAGGTTTGTCATACGCTAACATATATCCATCATGAAAACTTGATGACGAAACCCTCTCATTATCGCGAAGATCCCGACGGTATTGCATTTTCTGCATGGCAGCATTGAGGCATTGGATATTGTGCAAACGCAGCATCAGCGCCATCTTGTCTTCAACGAGGCGGATGGGCCGCTTCGTAAGTGACCCGGATGAAGCGATAGAACAATGACTGTTACCAACACTCTGACCCACACCGCTCACGAAGAACGGGCCGCCGGCACTGGCATCATGGGACTGATTGCTCGGTTCCAGGAAAGCCGTGCGCGCCGCGCCGTTTATCGCCAGACCGTTGATGAGCTCTCGAACCTGTCCAACCGCGAGCTGGACGATCTGGGGATCCACCGGAGCATGATCAGCAAGATCGCCACCGAGGCGGCTTGGGGTAAGTAAGAATTCCAATCCCGACCCTTCCTCCTCCCTAGGGTCCGGGCTCAGGCGGCACTTCCCCCTCCTCCTTGGAGGTGCCGCCGACAAGATACGACAGGGCCTCTCCTCCTCCCTTGGCCTTGTTGGTGACAGCGGCGCCCGCGCCTCCTCCTCCCTGCGAGGGTGCCGCTAGACACCGGATACGTCGAAGCCCCTCCTCCTCCCTCGGGGCAAGACGTTCGCGATGCAGGCCCCTCCTCCCTGCCTGCGTCGCAACCCATACGCGGCCCCTCCTCCTCCCTGGGCCAGCGTTGTCGCGGCGGCGCCCCTCCTCCTCCCTGGGCGTCGCCGCTTTTCATTTCCAGTCAGCTGCGGAATAAGGGCGCATGTTGTCCTATCAGCACATCTATCACGCCGGGAACGCCGCCGATCTGCACAAGCATGCCCTGCTTGCGGCCATGCTCGATTATCTGACCGCCAAGGATAAGCCACTAAGCTATCTGGAAACCCATGCCGGGCGCGGGCTTTACGATCTGTCATCCGAACAGGCGCGCAAGACCGGCGAGGCCGAGGCCGGCATCAACCGGGCCGAGGCCGGAGGCTGGCTGGACGAAGATCACCCGCTCAGCCGCGCTCTCGCGGCAACCCGGGTCCGGCATGGCGCCAGCGCCTATCCCGGCTCACCGCTGATCGCCCGCCATTTCCTACGCCCCGGCGACAGCGCCCATCTGGCCGAGCTGCACCCCGCTGAACATGACGCGCTGGCGAAGCTCGCCGGTCGGGCCCGACTTTACCGGCAAGACGGTTTCCAGATGGTCCGCGCGGTAAGCCCGCCCACCCCGCGCCGGGGCCTGATGCTGGTCGATCCAAGCTATGAGGTGAAATCCGATTACGCCGAAATTCCGGCCTTCTTTCAGGATGTTGCCCGCAAGTGGAATGTCGGTATTCTGGCGCTCTGGTATCCGGTTCTGGTTGATAAGCGCCAGCAACCGATGACCGAACGCCTGCGCGCGGCTTTCCCCGAGGCCCTGAATTCGGAGATCGCGTTCCCCCCGGCCCGGCCCGGGCACGGCATGGTCGGCTCGGGCATGTTCGTGGTCAATCCGCCCTGGGGGCTGGAAGGCGAGGCCGCCCGGATCGAGGCGCTGTTTCGCGGCTGATCACGCGCCCGGATCAGGCATGTCCGCCACCATGCCATTATAGATCGCATTGAGATCGCCGGTCCGCGCCAATATCGGCAGTGCCGCGATCCGCAGCCGCGCCAGGGCCGGCATCGGCAAATTGTCGATCAGCCATTCTTCGATCTGGGACGGGTTTTGCAGACTTTCCAGCCGCCGCGCTTCATAGCCGGCGATCCCGCCAAGCTTGCGGGCCAAAAGACCATCGCCGCGCAGATCCTCAAGCACCCGCATCTTGAGCTGAGCAAGCCCGATCAGGCCGCCATCCCCATCCGGCCCCGCCAGCGGCGCAATGCGCAGGGCCACCAGCGCATCATCCGCGAGCGGTTTGGGGCGACGACGGAAAATCCCCCCCATCCGGGGTGGGACGAAGGCACCGCCGGTGAAGCTGCCCATGATCTCGGCAATCCGAACCAGTTGCAGCGCCCGAAACTCATAGCGCCGGACCCGGCCCTGCATTTCAGAGGTGCCGCTGCATTCTGCAATCACCGCCGGCTCGCCCCGCTCAAGCCGCGCGGCAATCACGAAGGGCACCTCGAAAAGGGCGAAACGATCGGCATCGGGCGCAACCGCCGCCTCGACCGGCGCTTCGCCCTGCGAGGAAAACGACCGTCCCGCCCGCGACACATTGGCCGAAATGAAGGCCGGATAGATCCGATCATAATCCGCCGGATCGGCCTGACGCGAGGAATAGGTGTAGATCTCGTCCGAGGCGTTTTCAGACATGCTGCAGGGCAGGCTGGGTGGACGCAGCGCGGCGGGGATGATCGCGCCGCGCCGCGGAGCGAACTGAACGACGTAATTGGGCAGGCTGTCGAAGCTGTCATCTTCGGACCCGGGCTCGGCATCCCATTCGATCGCCGCAACCGTCACCGCGTAATCGCCGTTTTCCAGATCGATCCGGGCATCGGGGTTTTCCCCAGCCCGGCACATCTGGTCGATCCCCGGCAAGGCATCGGTACCATCGAGATAGACGGCACCATGACGCACGCTCAGCGGAAAGACCCATTCTGGGCCGCGATAACGGGCTTCGCGTTCGGTCAGCGGACCATCGGTCAGACGCAGCGCGAAGCTGCCATCCCCTCCGGTACTCCAGCCGATCAGCCGCCCGGCGGCGCTTTCGCCGGGATAGATGAAGGGTTCCGCATACCAGGCGATCGGCCAGCCGGCAGCATGGGCCAGATCCTCGGGATGGAAGATGACGAAATGCGTGACATCCGTCGTCATCATCACTCGTTTGGAAAACCCAGTCATGTCAGGCACATCCCGATTTCGCACCAAGCCAGCCGAGGCTAATCGCTTATCGGGATTCGGGCAAGCCAATGCGGCAACGTTCAGCCGATGCGGCGGCCCTGCGCATCAACCATCATCTCACCGTCTTCGTTGAAGACCGGACCGGGCGGCAGCCACTCCAGCAGATCGAGCAGGTTTTCGGAAGGCCGGCAAAGCCGCATATTGCGCGAGGTGCCGCTATCGGCAGAGATCCTATCGGCAAAGCACTAGGGCCAAGGCCACGCCGGCAATCTGCACGGCCACATCGGCAAAGGCCGGGCGGCGCAGCGCAAAGATCTTAGGGCGTGTTAACACTACCGGCTTCTTTGGTTGCCGCCCGGTATGCAAGAGTTTTCTGACCATTTGGTCGTGTGATCGATGGCGGTCTTCTTTCAGGCCTTTATGTGCGGCGCTTCCAGGGGCCGCCGGCCGATATGGTGATCTGCGGATCAGGTC
>JBKEBH010000172.1:0-4368 GCA_047973065.1 Paracoccus sp. (in: a-proteobacteria)
GAACGTCAAACGCTTCCACTACGAAAGTCACGATCAGCTTCGCAGCCATCTCAGTGACTTCATGGCGGCCTACAACTTCGCACGCCGGCTCAAGGTGCTCAGCGGCCTCACGCCGTACGAGAACATCTGCAAAATCTGGACTTCAGAGCCAGAGCGATCCATCCTGAACCCGATCCAACAGATGCCGGGACTGAACAACTAGCTGGCCAGGACTGCATATCGATGCTGCGCACCTCGTTCCAGACGGCGCGAAAGTGAGAGATGTCGGCCTTGGGCGCGATGAATTGCCGACAAATCGGTGTCTATATGCACCGTCGCAAACCCTGCGGCTCGGATCAGTTCCGCAACTTCTGGCGCCTGAGCGCCACCTGAGAACCAGACCCGCGAAAGGATCTCGCGATGGGTTCTTGCCATCGTGTCATCGCAGGCATGCGACCGGGTTTGCGCAAGTCCCAGCAATTTACGAATCCGGGCAACCCATGTCGGCGTCACGAAATCCCCGTCGATCATCAGTAAGCTCCCGCCCGGGCGCAATACCCGGCGCCATTCAGCGAAGGCGGCAGGAGGATCGACCAGTGTCCAGACCAGATGGCGCGTGACGACTACATCATAGGATTGGTCCGGCTCCATGGTCCGCTCGGCATCGCCAAGAATAAAGCGCGTGGCATGCCCTCGTTGGGCGGCTTTGGCGCGTGCCCTCATCAGCATCGGCTCGGACCAGTCCATGCCGGTTACGTCGTACCCGATCTCGGCCATCAACTGGCTGATAACACCGGTTCCACAGCCCAGATCAAGCGCCCGACGACCGCCGCCCCGGCCAAGATGACGCGATAGAAGGTCTTGCCAGGCTGCACGCTCGGCATCGCTGAAGATCTCGTGGCCGACCTGGCTGTCAAATGTTTCGGCGCGCTGCGACCAATAAGTCCTGATCTCGTCCCTGAGTGAAAAATTCGAGTCGGTCATTGTCACGCCCTTGATTGGTTCATCACGGGATACCTCAGCAAGCAAAGTAAAACAGTCAAGATAATAGTTGACTTATTTTATCAGAATTTGTAGCGATCCCGCAATCAATTCAAATCGGGGACCTCAACGATGACCACTTTTCGCATGCTCCAAGGCGCGAGTTTCGCCATTGTGGCCAACGCGCTTGGCGTTGCTGCCTCACTTGCAGAACCTATCCAGATCACCGATGTGGCCGGTCGTCAGGTCACGGTCGAAGGACCGGTCGAGAAGGTCATACTGGGCGAAGGGCGTCTGCTTTACGCCGTTGCCGCGCTTGAGACCGAGAACCCGTTTGCGCGCGTCGTGGGCTGGCGTGACGACCTGATCAAGAACGACCCGCAGACCTATGCCTTCTATCGCGAGCGCTTCCCCGAGGCCGAAGCGCTGCCGGTCTTTGGCGGTATCAAGGATGGCACATTCGACGCCGAACAGGCGATCACGCTGGATCCCGACGTCATCATCATGAACATCGAAGCGCAGGTCGCAACGGAAGAGGCGGGTCTGGACGACAAGCTCGCCGCTGTGGGCATTCCCGTAGTCTATGTTGATTTCCGCGATGCGCCGATGCAGAACACCGAACCAAGCCTCGATATCCTTGGCACGCTTTTCGATGCCGAGGAGCGGGCGGACGAGCTGGCCACATTTCGCGCCGAGACCATCGCCATGATCACCGACCGGCTGAACGAGGCGGATCCCGAGCGCCCGCTGGTCTTTGTCGAGCGCGCCGCGGGCTATTCGGAAGAATGCTGCATGTCCTTTGGCAACGAAAATTTCGGCATGCTGGTCGAAATGGCCGGCGGCACGAACATGGCGTCAGATATCCTTCCGGGCACCTTCGGCACCGTCAATCCCGAGCAAGTGATCGCATCGAACCCGGGGCAGGTTGTCGTGACCGGCGCGAATTGGGAGGCGGGCGCGCCCGGTGGCGGCTGGGTTGGGGTTGGTCCCGATGCCGATCTGGACGAGGCACGTCGTAAACTGGCCGCGCTGATGGAACGCCCGGCCTATGTCGGGGTTGCCGCTGTGACCGATCAGAACGTCCACGGGATCTGGCACCAGTTCTACAACAGCCCCTATCACTTCATCGCGTTGCAGCAGATGGCAAAGTGGTTCCACCCAGAGCTGTTCGCTGATGTCGACCCTGAGGCAACTTTCAAGGAACTGCACGACCGTTTCCTGCCCGTTCCCTACGCCCCGGGCTATTTCGTTTCGCTGAAATCGGACGGGTGATCAGATGGTCGCCTGTGCCAGTTATGATGACGCCGTGACAGCGCGGGCGCGATACCGGGCGCTGACCTTGCGTCGCGTCGCCCTGCTTGGCGTCTTGCTGCTCGTCTTGTTGCTGACAGTAGCGATAGACATGGCGACCGGCCCGGCGGCCTATTCCCTCGGAGAGGTTGCTGGCGCGATCATTGATCCCGCCAGTGTGGACCAACGCCTGCGCGTGGTGATCTGGGACATTCGCATGCCAGTCGCGCTGATGGCGGTGACGGTCGGGGCGTCGTTATCCGCCGCCGGCGCGCAAATGCAGACCATCCTGGCCAACCCGCTGGCCAGCCCTTTCACGCTGGGGCTGTCGGCGGCGGCCGGGTTCGGCGCGGCGCTGGCGCTGATCCTCGGCGTTGCACTGATGCCGGCCTTCGTCGATTTTATCGTTCCGGTGAACGCTTTCATCATGGCGATGCTGACCGCTGTCTTCATCCATGTCTTTTCCCGGATGCGCGGGGTGACGACGGAAACCATCGTGCTTCTGGGGATCGCGCTGGTCTTCAGCTTCAACGCGCTGCTGGCGCTGCTGCAATATCTGGCGACCGAGCAGGCCTTGGGTGCCGTTGTCTTCTGGACCATGGGCAGCCTGGTCAAGGCGACTTGGGCCAAAGTCGGGGTGACCGCGCTTGCGCTGGCCATCGCGCTGCCTTTGTTCGCGCGACAGGCCTGGGCACTGACGGCGCTGCGGCTGGGCGATGACAAGGCCGCAAGCCTTGGCGTCAAGGTCGGGCGCGTGCGGCTGGGAACCATGCTGACGGTCAGCCTTTTGGCCGCGATCCCGGTGGCCTTTGTCGGCACGATCGGCTTTGTCGGGCTGGTCGGCCCGCATATCGCGCGAATGCTGGTGGGCGAGGATCAGCGCTTCTTCCTGCCCGCTTCGGTGATCTCGGGCGCACTGATCCTGTCGGCCACCTCGATCCTTAGCAAGACGCTGGTGCCGGGGGCGATCCTTCCTATCGGTGTTATCACTGCACTGGTTGGTGTGCCCTTCTTCCTGTCCCTCATCTTCACCAATCGGAAACGGGCATGGTAGGTTTTTCTCTGCAGGAGGTTGGTGTCTGCTATGGCCGGCAGACCGTTGTCTCGGGCGTGACCATGCCCGCTATCGCGCCCGGCTCGCTGACGGCTGTTATCGGCCCGAACGCCGCCGGCAAGTCCAGTCTGTTCAAACGTATTGCGGGGCTGGCCAAGGGCCCCGGACAGATCATCCTGCCCGAAGGCGTCCGGCCCGACCGTGACATCTGCTACATGCCGCAGGATACCGGCGCAAACGCGGTTCTGACGGTCTATGAATCGGTCGTTCTGGCCAGCAAGCAGGGCGCATCATGGAAGGTTTCCGATGCCGAGCTTGAGCGCATCGACCGGACGCTGCGCGTGCTGCGCATTGAGGACATCGCCTTCCGCAATCTGGGCGAGCTCAGCGGTGGCCAGCGGCAGATGGTTGCGCTGGCCCACGCCCTTGTGCGAGAACCGCGGGTTCTTCTGATGGACGAACCCACCTCGGCGCTTGACCTCAACCGGCAAATTGAGGTGCTATCGCTGGTCTCGGCGCTGGCTGTCGAACGCGACATGGCCGTTCTGATCGCATTGCACGACCTTAACCACACACTGCGCTTCTGCCGCGACGTGATCGTAATCGTTCAGGGACGCATGTATGCCTCGGGTCCCGCACAAGAGATCATAACGCCCGCGTTCCTGAGGGTCGTCTATAATGTCGAGGCGCGGGTCGAGCACTGCTCCAGGGGGCTGCCTCACATCATCATCGACCGTCATGGCTTGTGATTGCCGCTGAAGCTGACGTCAGCGCGCCAGATCCGCATCGAATCCAAGTAGACACAAAAATTTCGTCGAAGCTGGAATACGTGGCAACTCCCGAAAAATGTGCTGGCAAGAAATATTGATATCGTTCATGATTCGCTTGGAGAACAAAGCAAGACTTTGAACCGCGCTGGGTTTGCCGGAGGCTCCAATTCTTGAGTATCCACGTCTGGGTACAACCCTCCGACTTTCAGTCGGACCTGCTTCAGCACGAAGAATCGGGTTATGATCCTATCCTCCCGAAATGAGCCGCAGCCGGGGCAAGGGCTCATTTCGGGA
>JBKEBH010000212.1:0-2066 GCA_047973065.1 Paracoccus sp. (in: a-proteobacteria)
CCTCCCCGAAATCCGGCGTTTTCTCAAAGGGCAGTTGGATAGTGACAGAACAGACGAACTCTCTACGGCCATGCGGCGGGCAGGGTTGCCAATATGACCATCAAAATGAATGAAACCCTTTGGGGTCGCATGCGAGATTCGGTCGTTGAACAGAATGACCGCAACATTGCCGCAATGTTCAGAGAACGAAATACCGAGGAGGTTGCCCATCTGTCCGACGACCAACTCTATGCAGCAATCCGCGAAGCACGCAAGGCCGCTGTTGCCTCTGGCATCCTCGACAAACGGCTCCGCATGCGCTTCATTATGCTGGGCGTGCTAAAACTCCCCGGCTTTTGGCAAGACCCGACAATTGCGAGACTGCTTGCAGCACACACTGGAACCCCGGATAGCCGGTTTGGCGATGTTTGTGCGATGTTCCGCATATCAGCAGAACGAGTGGACAAACAGGCAGGGGTCTGGTGGTCATGAGTGGTCGCAGAACAGCAATAAAGGAATTGGTTGAGGCCATTGGCCGCGCATTCAGAGGGCCGGCTCCCGCACCAAGACCTGTGCCAATTCCGGCGCCTCCGCGTCCGGTGCCCGCACCGCCACAACCACGCCCGAACCCAACACCACCGCGTGATCCGCAGCCAAGGCCCCCACGACCGGTTCCTCCACCCCGTGGCGGCGAAACAGACACGCAACCCGAAACACAAACAGAACCAGAAGCCACGCCCGACGGCCAAACGGAAACCGAAGGCGCGACAAAACTCGATGACGATCCGCAGTGCGAGACTTGCCCGGAATGCGCAGCACGGGATATGGGCGCGCCAGTTATCGAACAAATCCACGGACCCGATGAAGCTGCAAGATCTCGGGCAACAAAGCTAAACGCGGCTGCTTATCAGCATTTCGTCTGTCCCTGGCATCTTTATGTCCCCAGTGCGAACCAGATTGGGGGCTGGCAATTTTTTGGTGTTAAATTTGACGGATTGCACCCGATCGAGTGCCATCTTTACGAAGCGAAGCACGGATATGATGGGTTTCTGGAGCAAAAGGACTGGTCAGCCAGCGGGGGGCCTCAGTTAAGGCCTTGGGCTGAAAGAGCAAAAGTGACGGTGTTTGATGACATGGTCAGACAAGGCAGGCGTCAACATAGAGTTGTCATTCCGCATTTCGGCGAAGTCGAACTGAGCTGGGTGTTCAGTCATATGATCACACGGCTTTATGTTGGACGCCTTCTCCTCGATGAGGTCGAGGGCTGGTATCACGAGATGGAGGTCCGACCATGGACGAGTGGCTAGAAAAATGGCTTGCTGATGGAAAGCCCATTGATCTGGGTTTGAGGGCGCGTCTCACACCCCATCGCTATGGTGTAGAGTATCAACGTTTCGAGGAAGGTGCGCGGGAATTCTTAACTGTCCTACGACAGGTAGACCGTCTTTCTATCTTTGGTCTTGGCTGGAACAGCCTTGGATTGCGTATGTGGGAGGACGAAGAGGCCTTTATTCAGTCTGAAAAAGAGAGAATGCAGCAAAGCGAATACTATGATGAAGATGGACGGGTATCCATCTTGGATGATGGCGAGAGTATCTCTGGACGTGATTGGACCTACTATATTCTGAAATACGAATGGGGTCTTTATGCGACTAATCTGTCTGCCGAGTTCAAACGCTTCCATCCTGACTATAATTTCACTGCCAATGACATGATCGCTCTGGCCGAGGCCATCACCCGCTGGAAACGCCCGCAGCATCTGGAATTTGGCCCGTCGGATTACTTCCACCTGCATCACCCGCTTGACCGGGCGCGGCGCGGCATCCGCTGGATTGGCTGGGTGCCCTTTGCATTGAACCCATCAGACGTGCCCGAGGCTGAGCGTGTCCAGCAGATGAACGGCGGCACATTGATCGCAACCCAAATGGACTTCTGGCAATGTTTCGAGCACCATCCACTTTATTCAAAAGAGGCCATCGAACGCGCGCAGGAGGTTGAAATCCGTCTCAACATGCTTGGCGTCCTGCCCACAGCGATGGAACTCGACCGCGGCGACTGGGGACGGTAGTGCGACAGCCCTGTTCAGG
>JBKEBH010000297.1:0-2645 GCA_047973065.1 Paracoccus sp. (in: a-proteobacteria)
TCCGATCCCATTGACGATCAGACAAGACCAGACGTTCCATGGTTCCCATAGCAAATCTCCCCGCTACGGGAGCAGAGAATCAGCATTCCGCGCCAAAGGGAATCCCAAGAGTCCGCAGGGCTTGGTGGTCTGGGTCAGGAAGCCGGCAATGGTTGGAACTGTCTGATCGCGGTTCAGCGGATCGCCCGGCATCCACTGGCCCATGTCGACGGTCAGATCGACGATACCGGCATTGCCGAAGCTTTCGCAGGGCGCGCCGTCCGAGGCTTTCAGCGAGATCAGCCTGGTATCGACCGTAGTCAGTACGATGCGCGGGCGGCAGGCATCGGTCGGACCCGGATCATAGAAACCGAGCGTCCGGCAGCGCTTCCAGAACGGATTCTTGCTTTCGGCGACAGGATCGAACTGCCATTTGATATCGCCGGTTACCCCGTCGAGCGCAGTAGCCTGACTGCCAGCAGCGCATTGATAAAGCATGCCATCGACATAAAGCGGTGTGTTCGATCCTGCAGCTGACGGGACTGCTCGGCGACAAAGCCGGTACGCGCGGTCCATGCGATCTCAAGCTGGCTGACATTTTCGGGGGTAATCTGATCGAACGGGGCATAGCGCGCGCCCTCGCCAGTCTTGCCATAGGAATACCAGTTCTCACCCGAAGCCGCGGTGGTGGCGCTGACCTGTCCGGCGGTGATCCTGACCGGATTGCTGATCGCACCATGGGGCCGGAACATCAGGCCGAGATAGACTGCAAAACCTGCCAGCAACGCAATCCCGGCCAGCGTGAACGGCATGGTATCGGCGGGCTGGCCAGAGGATGCCGGGATCAGCGGCACCAGAAGCAGGGCACAGCCACCAAGGAAGATCGGCGCGACCAGACGCGGCACCAGCGGCCAGATCAGGGTCAATGCAAGAACCAGCAGATAGACCCAGACCCCGGTCATGCGGCCCATGCACAGGTGAACACCTGAAATGGTCAGCCCCAATCCCGCCAGGATCCACCCAGATAAAGCAGATAGCCCCCGCCCGCCGCCAACGGCAGGCCGATGACGATCAACAGCAGGCCGAAAAGCCGCAGCCTGATGCTGATGTGAGCTTTGTCCGAAATCGTATCGCTGATCATTGTCACCCTCTTCCTCTTCTCGTTCAGGAGGCGGCGGATGAGACGCGCAGATTACCGGCACAACACCCGCCATCGGCTGCAATTCCAGCATGTGCTTGCTTCACAGCAACTTCAACAGGCGTTACATCAACGGTTTAGTCGATGGCGACGCACCGCGCATCTGAAGGACCTGGCGACAGGTTATCGCCTTTGGCCGCCAAATCCCTCAATGGATGCTAATACGCCATCAGGTGTCTGCCCATGGGGCTGTCCTTTTGGGCCGGGTCGAAACCGGCGCGCTCGGCCTGCGGTCTGCCCGTGCGGAGCCGGCAAAGTCAATATTGCGACATTGGTTGCGTACTTTCCTGCACCTGTGCAGGCGGGGGCACGGGGTCGCCCGGCACCCCCTGTGCAATGACAGAAACCGCAGCTGCCAGCGAGGTCAGCGCTGTAACGATCAGGATCTTGGTCATGGGAGCCTCGGAGATTCTTGCATAAGGCCCAAGCCACAGGACGCCGCTTCGTTCCCTGCTGTTACTCACAAGATGATGAGCATTTTCGTGATCGCGGGTCCGGCTCACCCCAGACCGGCAATCGTGGTGATCCGGCCCAGGATTGGGCGCGATGCCGTCTCGGATTGCGGATTGCGGGCGATCAGCCGTGCGGCATCGGCCAGCGGCAACAGCGGCGGCATGCCCGAAAGCGTCGCCAGATAACGGGGCACCCAATCGGGGGCGAACTTGGCCTTGAAGGCGCGCAAGCCCTCAAAATTGTAAAACCCGCCGCCATTGCGATAGATGACGTCGCCGAAGCGGTCCCAGAGCCGGCCGCTGCGTTCTGGCGAAAGCCCGGAGAGCGGCGCCATCCCCAGCGAGAAGCGGCGAAAGCCCCGGACCTTCAGTTGCAGCATCAACTCGGTGAACAGGAACTCCATCGCCCCGCTCGGCGCGGCGGTCGAATGCCGCATCAGATCCATGCTCGCCGCCTCTTCGGTGCCGGCGACCATCACATTGGCAAAGGCCACCGGCTCTCCGTTCTGGCGCACGAGCGCAAGCGGCCAGTGATCGAGCCAGTCGGGATCGAAACGGCCGACCGAGAAGCCCTTCTCGCGCGATTTCTTGGCCGCCAGCCATTCGTCCGAAATGGCCCGCAGCCGGGTGATCAGCGCCGGGTCATGCGGGGGCATGACAATATCAAGCGTCAGCCCGTCGCGCAGCGCCCTGGCATGGGTGGTGCGCAGCTTCTTGCGCGCCGGTCCTTCCAGCGAAAAGCTGGTCAGATCGACCACCGCCTCCTCGCCCATCTTGTGCAGCGCCATGCCCAGATCCAGCATCAGCGGCACCGCGTCGGGGCCGATTTCATAAAAGACCGGCCGCGCGCCGGCGCGCCGGGCCTCGTTGACGAAGGAGAAAGCAACATCTTCAACGGCCGCCGCTTCGCCGATCGGAGCGCCGAAGGCCAGCCAGGACGCACCCGAAACCCCGAACATGACAAAGGCGCTTTCGTCATCCGACAGCATGATGATCTTGTCGCCGGTCAACGCAAA
>JBKEBH010000321.1:0-10634 GCA_047973065.1 Paracoccus sp. (in: a-proteobacteria)
CGTCAGGGCGATCCGCACCGCCTCACGCTTGAATTCTGCTGTCGGTTTGTTCGTCATTGTCCGTCTCCTTGATCGCTCTCATGCTCTCAAGAAACCGGCACTTTTCCGAGACAAGTCCACAGGCCCCGGAGGCGGGCGGCACTGCGGGCGGCGGTCCGGCCATCAATGCGACGGTGTTTCACACGGATCATATCGAATCGGTGAGCCCGGTAACCCAGGTCTTCGGGCGCGGTCAGCGGGTGACGGCGGTGATTGTCGGATATGATGCGCCGATTGCCAATGAGGGGCTGGGGCCGGATCGGTTTGCCGTCGCCGACCGCAATATCACCCGGGTCTATGCCAATGACCGCCCGGTTCCGACCGAGACCGGCAAGGACGGGGCCTGTGTCGTCCTTGAGATGAACCCCGATGACCCCGCAGCCATCACCTCTGCCCCCGGTATCGATCGGCCCGGTCAGGTCGTGGTCGCGCAAACCCAGCCGATTCATATGGTGGCAGGCGGCCAATACGAGCCGACCGATCCGGCGCTGATCAATACCCGCCAGCTCAACCTGATCGTTGATGAGTTCCAGCAACTCCGCTTTGTCGATGCCGAGACCGGGCTGATTTTGAACTATAACCTGTTCATCCCCGGAGATTACGATCCGGCACGGGCCTATCCGCTGCGCACGCTGGAGCAGGGCCTGGGCGCTGTCGCTTTTGCCAGCCCCCGGGATCAGGCGCGGCACCCGGCCTTTGTGCTGGCCCCGCAATATCCGGTCGGGCTGGCCAATGACGCCGCGCAGATCTCGGACTATCCCGATATCACCGTGCGGCTGATCGAGGCGCTTCAGACACAGTATAACCTTGATGTGAAACGGCTTTATACGACCGGACAATCGGGCGGTGCCATGGCCTCGATTACACTCAATATCAGATATCCCGATCTCTTCGCGGCCTCGCTGCTGGTGGCCGGGCAATGGGATCTCTCGCTGGTCGCGCCGCTGGCGCAGGACAGGCTCTGGGTGATCGTCTCTCAGGACGATGCGAAAGCCTATCCCGGCATGAATGCGATCATGCAGGTGCTGGAACAGAACGGCGCAGGCATCACCCGCATGATCTGGGACGGGCGCTCCAGGCAGGAACAGCTCGACGCCAATGTTGCTGAGATGCAGGCGGCCGGGCCGAACAGCAATGTCTTCTACGCCGCTTTTGCCGAAGGCACGGTGATCCCGGAAGGCGAAAGCCGCGCCGGGGCTGCGGGCCATGTCAACACCTGGCGGATCGCTTATGACATTCCGGCAGTGCGCGACTGGTTGATGTCTCAGTCGAAATAATCGCCGCTCTCGACGAGATGGGCCGGGGCGAGCCTGGCCTGTCCCGCTACGGCAGGTCGATCTTGCCGCGCAGGGGAACATCGGCATGAGAGGCGGCATTGTGGCGCTCGATCAGCCGGTGGACCGGGGGGGCGCCGGAATCGCGGTGCAGATTGCGCAGCGCTTCGGTGACGGCGGTATCGCTGACCGTCCGGCGGCTGTTATGGCGGATGTAATCGTCCCAGGTGGCGATGTGATAGCTTTCCGACCAGTAATCGGGCCGTTCCAGATCGCGCAGCAGGACCCAGGACCGTGCGCCGTCGCGGCGGCGGATATCGCGCCGACGTACCATCAGGCGCAGGAATTCGTCATTGTCTTCGGGGGCGATGTGATAGCTGACCATGACCATGATCGGCCCTGAGCGTCCGCGCAGATCGAGGCCCAGCACCGGCTCGCGGAAACGGTTGGCCGGCGACAGGTCCGACTGGCTGAATTCGGGCATGGGCAGCACGACGCCAATGGCAGCCGCCGCGATCAGGGCGAGGGCGGCGATCATCAGCGCGCTCTGATGACCCTGCGCCTGCGCCACCGCGCCCCAGAGCCAGGCACCGGCGGCCAGCCCGCCAAAGGTGACCGTCTGGTAAAGTGCCAGGGCCCGCGCCACCACCCAGCGGGGCGTCGAGAGCTGGACGGTGACATTGAACAAGGACAGCGTTACCACCCAGGCAAGGCCGGCCGGAAACATCGCCAGCGCCTGAACCCGGATATCGCCGGAAAAGCCGAGCAGCGCCATCGCGCCGGCAAAAAGCACCATGCCGAGCCGGGTGACGCTTTCATTGCTGAGCCGGTCGCGCAGCCGGGTATTGACCAGAGCGCCGATGATCGCACCGATCCCGAAACAGCCGAGCAGGATGCCGAACAGCAGCGAGCCGCCCTCGGGATGGGATATGGCGACCAGCGGCAAAAGCGCGAGCAGGGCGGCGGCGCTGAGGCCGAAAGCGCCCGAGCGGGTCAGCACCCGCACCAGATTGGGCGAAAGCGCGACATAGCGCAGCCCGGCGCCGACGGCCGAGACAAAGGGTTCGCGCGCGACGGTGCGGGGCGGGTAATCGGGGCGCCAGCGCGCCATGGCGATCAGCAGCGGGATATAGCTGAAGGCGTTGACCGCGAAGCCGACCGCCGCGCCCCAGGCGGCGACGATCAGACCGCCGGCGGCCGGGCCGACCGAACGCATCAGGTTGAAGCCGACCGAGTTCAGCGTGACCGCCTGCGGCAGATCCTCGCGCGGGACCAGATCGCCCATTGAGGCCTGCCAGGGCGGATTGTAAAGCGCCTGCCCGAGCCCGATCAGAAAGGTGAAGGCCAGTAGAAGCCAGGGGGTGATTCCCCCCAGCCAACTGACCAAGGCCAGCAGCGCCGACATCAGCGCCATGAAGGCAATCGCGGCCATCATGATCTGGCGGCGGTCGAAAATATCGGCAAGCGCGCCCGAGGCCAGGGCGAAAAGCATGATCGGCAGGGTGCTCGACGCCTGTACCAGGGCGATCAGCGTGGCATTGTCGGTCAGCTGGGTCATCAGCCAGGCCGCGCTGACCGCCTGTACCAGCCCGCCGAAATTCGACACCAGCGTTGCCGTCCATAGCGTGCGGAAAGCCGGGTGGCGAAATGGCGCGAAGGTTGAAGAATGGGCTGTCATCTTGATGTTACCATGTCGAGAATCAACAGCCCCCGCAAGCGAGTTGCGGGGGCTATCGAACCCAACACCCATCTGCGCGAAATCGCTTCCGCCCAGTTACCCCACCAAACTGGTTACTCAGCCATTGCGGCTGATCAAACGCAACAACACCAACAGGATCACCGCGCCGATCGTCGAATGCACCAAGGGTCGATCCTGGCTCGCCCAGCCCGATGGCGGGCAGGGCAAAAGACGCAATCACCGCGCCGAGGATACCAACAACCACATTAACCACCAGACCCTGGCCGTGACCCTTGACGATCTTGCCAGCCAGCCAGCCAGCCGGCAATGGCACCAATGATGATGGCAAGGACAAAGCTCATGGTCTTCTCACTTCCTGAATGATCACACAGAACGTCCTCGGCAGATCTGTGCCTAAACGTCGCGCCCATCGGATCGGTTCCCTTGACGGTATAAACTGGTAACCAAAATCGGGCTGAGCTGTGGCGGATTTGTCGCAGCGCCGGCCCTGGCCCCTTCAGAGCGGTCCTTCCAAACCCGTCTGGGGCATGCTGATGGGGCGGCTTTTCTGCCGCATGAACCCGCATGATCGACAAAGAAACCCAAGATTGGCGCCGAAGTCGCGGCAATGCCGGTCCTGTCGGGCAGCCGGAACGGGCGTCGCCGGTGCCGGGCCAGCCCGAATCCGGGGCTCGGGATGGCCGAAAGCGCGCAGGCCGAGTTGACCCTCTGTGGTGGCAAGGCTAAACCGGCAGTCAGCCCAACCCAATCGCAGCCGGGCCCGGCTGTGGCATCAGGGAGCCTTACACGTGGACTACCTTCTGTCCGAATACCTGCCGATCCTGGTCTTTATCGCCATGGCCTCGGCCCTTGCACTGATCCTTCTGGCGGCTGCGGCCGTGCTGGCGGTGCGCAATCCCGACCCGGAAAAGGTCTCGGCCTATGAATGCGGATTCGAAGCCTTCGACGATGCACGCGCCAAATTCGACGTGCGATTCTATCTGGTGTCGATTCTGTTCATCATCTTCGATCTGGAAGTGGCCTTCCTGTTCCCCTGGGCGGTGAATTTCTACAGCCTGAGCGAAGCCGCCTTCTGGGGGATGATGCTGTTCCTCGGTGTGCTGACCGTGGGCTTTGCCTATGAATGGAAGAAGGGAGCGCTGGAATGGGCGTGATGGTTGGACCCAATACCGCCGGTCCCGACCGCGACCTGCAAGTCGGCGAGCTGTCGCGGGAATTGCAGGACAAGGGTTTCCTGCTGACCACGACCGAGGACATCATCAACTGGGCGCGCAACGGTTCGCTGCACTGGATGACCTTCGGTCTGGCCTGCTGCGCGATCGAGATGATGCATGCCTCGATGCCACGCTATGACATGGAACGCTTCGGCACCGCGCCGCGCGCCTCGCCGCGCCAGTCGGATCTGATGATCGTTGCCGGCACCCTGACCAACAAGATGGCTCCGGCGCTGCGCAAGGTCTATGACCAGATGCCCGAGCCGCGCTATGTCATCTCGATGGGCAGCTGCGCCAATGGCGGCGGCTATTATCACTATTCCTATTCCGTCGTTCGTGGCTGCGACCGCATCGTGCCGGTCGATATCTATGTGCCGTGCTGCCCGCCCACGGCCGAGGCGCTGCTTTACGGCATCCTGCAACTGCAACGCCGGATCCGTCGGACCGGCACGCTGGTGAGGTAAGCCATGGCGATCTATCCCGATACCGAAGCCCTTGCCGATCTGGCGGAGCTGATCACAGCCCGGCTTCCCGATGACGTGCTGTCCACCGAGATCGCCTTTGGCGAGCTGACGGTGAATGCCGCGCTGCCGGGCCTGCTGCGTGTGATCGAATTCCTGCAATCGGATGCCAATTGCCGCTTCGGCACGCTGACCGATCTGACGGCGGTGGACCATCCCGAGCGCCTGGCGCGCTTCGATCTGGTCTATCAGATGCTGTCGATGTATCGGAACCTGCGGGTTCGCGTGAAGGCGGCGGTGCGCGAGGACGATCTGGTGCCCTCGGCCACCGGGATCTTCCCGGGCGCCAACTGGTATGAACGCGAAGTCTTCGACATGTTCGGCATCATGTTCTCGGGCCATCCCGACCTGCGCCGGATCCTGACCGATTACGGGTTCCGCGGCTATCCGCTGCGCAAGGATTTCCCGACCACCGGCTATGTCGAGGTCCGCTATGACGAGGCGCTCAAGCGTGTGGTCTACGAACCTGTCCGGCTGACCCAGGAATATCGCCAGTTCGATTTCCTCTCGCCCTGGGAAGGCGCGAAATATGTGCTTCCCGGCGATGAAAAGGCCGATAAGGCATGACGGCCCCGGCCGGACATAAGGTGAATGGGCGCTGCCTGTGCGGCGCCTGCACCTATTCCGGCCATGCCGCCGCGATGGAGACCGGCGTCTGCCACTGCGAAACCTGCCGGCGTTGGGCGGGCGGCGTGCTGTTTTCGGTCGATCTGGGCGACAGGATCGATGTGGCCGAAGGCGCGCCATTGCTGGTCTATGCCTCCTCGCCCGGGATGGATCGGGTCAGCTGTGCCAGATGCGGCGCGGCGATCTATCGCTATTCGCGCGTCCTGAACCGCTACTTTGCGGTGATGCAGGCGCTGGATAGTCCCGGCGATTTCGACTTCATGCTTCAGATCTTCATCGACGAGAAGCCGGCAAATTACGATTTTGCGAACAAGACCGTTACCCTGACCGGGCCTGAGGCCATGGCCATGTTGGAACAGGGGACGTTGAAAGGATAAGCGATGATGGACGGCGATATTCGCATCAACAGCTATGACGACGGATCGGCGGACGCCCGCACGGGCGAACAGGACATCCGTAACTTCAACGTCAACTTCGGGCCTCAGCACCCGGCCGCGCATGGCGTGCTGCGCCTGGTGCTGGAACTCGACGGTGAAGTCGTGGAACGCGCCGACCCGCATATCGGCCTGCTGCATCGGGGCACCGAAAAGCTGATGGAAAGCCGGACTTTCCTGCAGAACCTGCCCTATTTCGACCGTCTGGACTATTCCTCGCCGCAGAATCAGGAACATGCCTGGTGTCTGGCGATCGAGAAGCTGGCCGGGGTGACGCCGCCGCCGCGCGCCCAGATCATCCGGGTGATGTTCGATGAAATCGGTCGTCTGGAAAACCACCTTCTGGGCATCACCACCGGCGCCATGGATGTCGGCGCGCTGACCCCGCCGCTCTGGGGCTTCAAGGCGCGCGAAGAGCTGATGGTCTTCGGCGAACGCGCCTCGGGGGCGCGGGTGCATATGGGCTATTACCGGCCCGGCGGGGTCCATCAGGATCTGCCGCCTGAGCTGGTCGATGATATCGAGGCTTGGTGTGAGACCTTCCCGAAGGTGATCGACGATCTCGACGGGCTTCTGACCGAAAACCGGATCTTCAAGCAGCGTCTGGTCGATATCGGCATCGTCACCGAACAGGATGCGCTCGACTGGGGCTATACCGGGGTCATGGTGCGCGGCTCGGGCCTGGCTTGGGACCTGCGCCGCTCGCAGCCCTATTCGGGCTATGACGATTATGATTTCCAGATCCCTGTCGGCAGGAACGGCGATTGCTATGACCGCTATCTGGTCCGCATGGCCGAGATGCGCGAATCGGTGAAGATCATCACGCAGGCCTGCGCCAAATGGCGCGCGACGCCTGGCGACGTGCTGGCGCGCGGCAAGCTGACCCCGCCCAGGCGCGTGGACATGAAGCGCGACATGGAAAGCCTGATCCATCACTTCAAGCTCTATACCGAGGGCTTCAAGCTGCCCGCTGGCGAGGTCTATGCCGCCGTTGAAGCCCCAAAAGGCGAATTCGGCGTCTATCTGGTCTCGGACGGAACCAACAAGCCTTACCGTGCCAAGATCCGCGCCCCGGGATTTGCCCATCTGCAGTCGATGGACTGGATGGCCAGGGGCCATATGCTGTCGGACGTTCCGGCCTTCATCGCGACGATGGATATCGTGTTTGGTGAGGTGGACCGCTGATGCCGCGCGCCGCATTCCTTCTGCCGGTTCTTGCGCTTGCCGCGCTGGCGGGGTGCGGGCCCGATCCTACCGCGCATCTGTCGCCCGAACGGGCCGAACCCTATGTGCTGCGCCTGCAAGATGCCTGCCTGAACGCGGGCGCGGCGGCCAGCGATGAAATGCTGGGCGCGATTGCCCAGGAATTGAATGCCCGGGGCCTGGCTGTGGCCGGCCCGGATTTGCCATTGGAACCCTGTCAGAAGGCGCTGGCGCGCTAAGCCGCGTCCGCCCGGATATTAACGAACGGATAGAAGACCATGCTTCGCCGCCTTAGCCCCATCCAGCCGGACTCCTTCGAGTTCACGCCAGCGAACCTTGACTGGGCGCGGGCGCAGATGACCAAATATCCCGAGGGCCGTCAGCAATCGGCGATCATCCCGGTCCTGTGGCGCGCCCAGGAACAGGAAGGCTGGCTGACCCGCCCGGCCATCGAATATTGCGCCGATCTGCTGGGCATGGCCTATATCCGCGCCTTGGAAGTGGCGACCTTCTATTTCATGTTCCAGCTTCAGCCGGTCGGCTCGGTCGCGCATATCCAGATCTGCGGCACCACCACCTGCATGATCTGCGGCTCGGGCGATCTGATCAGGGTCTGCCAGGACAAGATCGCGGCCCATCCCCATACCCTGTCGGCTGACGGCAAGTTCTCCTGGGAAGAGGTCGAATGCCTTGGTGCCTGCGCCAATGCGCCTATGGCCCAGATCGGCAAGGATTATTACGAGGATCTGACCGCCGAGAAACTGGCGGCGCTGATTGACGCCATGGCGGCGGGCGATGTGCCGCAGCCGGGGCCGCAGGACGGGCGCTATTCCTCCGAAGCCAAGGGCGGGCCGACTGCGCTGACCGGGCTGGTCCCGCCGGCCGATCCGCATAACGCTTCGGTCGCGCTGGCGCTGGTGATCGGCGACACGCTCAAGCGTATTGACGGAACCGAAGTGCCGGTTCTGACCCCCTGGGTCGGGAAATAAGAGGGCGCTGCGACAGAAAGAAGATCAGGGAACGGGCCGGCAAGCCCGAAGATTGTCAGATAAGGAAGATGCCGGCGTGTTCGGCTGATCCGCAGAATGAGGTTACAGATGCTGAAGAACGAATGCTCTCGCAATTGCTGGCTGGCTGCAGCGGTGGTCGGTCTGCTGGTCTGGATCTTCAACGGAACCTTCTTTGGCGGTCTGATCCTTGGGCTGATCACCTGCTTCCTGCTCGGTTCCTTGCTGATCTGGATTGCCTGCGAGGGCGCGGGCGGTCCGGTGGAAGGTGCCGAGGTTCTGGACGGGCGGCCCCTGCCGGCGCACCCAGAAAATGACGCGGGCGTGCTCAACCGGGCCGAACAGGCCGTGGTCGATGCCAGCCATGCCTTCTCCGCCGGCACGGTTGCCGCCGTCGCCAAGGGACGCGAGGCGCTGCATGATTTTCAGACCGGCACCGATGGAGAGGAAGTCAGCCTGAAGGACCGGGCCAGCGAAGGGCTTGAACATGCCAGCGAGGCGGTGAAATCCTTGGCGATGAAGGGCAAGGAAGCGCTCGATTCGCTTTACGGTGTGAACGAGGGCGAGGCGAAGCCGGAAGCCGAGACCAAACCGAGCCCGCCGGCCGAGTCGGTCATCGCGGATCAGCCGCTCGCCGAGCCGGTCGCGCTGCAATCGGCCCCGGTTGAAACCGATCAGGTGTTGCCGGCACAGGTTGACACGGATCCGAAGGATGCGGTTTCAGCCGGTCCTGCCCCCGTCAAACCTGCCAAGCTGGCTGCTTCTGAGGCGGATAACCTAAAGGAAATTAAGGGCGTCGGCCCGGCGCTGGAAACGCTGCTGCATGAAAACGGCGTGACCAGCTTTGCCCAGATTGCCGGCTGGAATGACGCCGATATCGACCGCTATGCCGAGCTGATCGGCCGGATGGGCGGGCGGATCCGCTCGGATGACTGGGTGGCGCAGGCGAAGATTCTGGCTGCCGGCGGCGACACCGAATTTTCCAGCCGCGTTGATCGGGGCGAGGTTTACTGATGACCGAACGCTCCGCCCAGGATGCTGCCCAGATGCGCCTTGCCGCCCTTGTCATGGCGGCGACGGGCGTGCTCTGGCTGGCGGCGAACTGGGCCGGGCCGCACTTTGGCTGGCCATTGGAATATGCGTTCCTCGCGGATCTGGCCGCGATGGGTGGTTTTGTCTGGTCGCTGCTGGTGGCCTGGCGTATCTGGCAGCGCGGCAAGGCGCGGTCGGGCAAGGAAGGATAAGAACGGATGCTGTTGCAGGACAAGGACAGGATTTTCCAGAACCTTTACGGGATGGGCGACCGTTCGCTGAAAGGCGCGATGTCGCGTGGCTGCTGGGATGGCACGGCCGAGATCATCGGCCGCGGCCGCGACAAGATCGTCGAAGAGGTCAAGGCCTCGGGCCTGCGCGGGCGCGGGGGGGCGGGTTTCCCGACCGGCCTCAACTGGTCCTTCATGCCGAAGGAAAGCAGCGACGGCCGCCCGTCCTATCTGGTCATCAATGCCGACGAATCGGAACCCGCGACCTGCAAGGTCCGCGAGATCATGCGCCACGATCCGCATACGCTGATCGAGGGCGCGCTGATCGCGTCTTTCGCCATGGGTGCCCATGCCTGCTATATCTACATCCGCGGCGAGTTCATCCGCGAGAAAGAGGCGCTGCAGGCGGCCATCGACGAATGTTATGACGCGGGCCTCTTGGGCCGCAACGCCGCCGGCTCGGGCTGGGATTTCGATCTCTACCTGCATCACGGCGCCGGCGCCTATATCTGCGGCGAGGAAACCGCGCTTCTGGAAAGCCTCGAAGGCCGCAAGGGGATGCCGCGGATGAAGCCGCCCTTCCCGGCGGGGGCGGGTCTCTATGGCTGCCCGACCACGGTGAACAACGTCGAGTCGATCGCCGTGGTGCCGACCATCCTGCGCCGTGGCCCGGAATGGTTCGCCAGCTTCGGCCGCCCGAACAATGCCGGGGTGAAGCTTTTCGGTCTGACTGGCCATATCAACGCGCCCTGCGTGGTCGAAGAGGCCATGTCGATCCCGATGAAGGAACTGATCGAGAAGCATGGCGGCGGCGTGCGCGGCGGCTGGAAGAACCTCAAGGCGGTGATCCCCGGCGGCGCCTCCTGCCCGGTGCTGACCGCCGAGATGTGCGAAAACGCGATCATGGATTACGACGGGATGCGCGAGCTGAAATCCAGCTTCGGTACCGCCTGCATGATCGTGATGGACCAGTCCACCGATGTCGTGAAGGCAATCTGGCGGCTGTCGAAATTCTTCAAGCATGAAAGCTGCGGCCAGTGTACGCCCTGCCGCGAGGGCACCGGCTGGATGTCCCGCGTGATGGATCGTCTGGTGCGCGGAGAGGCCGAGATCGAGGAAATCGACATGCTGTTCGATGTGACCAAGCAGGTCGAGGGGCACACGATCTGCGCGCTCGGCGATGCGGCGGCCTGGCCGATCCAGGGCCTGATCCGCAATTTCCGCGAGGAGATCGAGGATCGCATCAAGGCGAAGAAAACCGGGCGCATGGGCGCCATGGCGGCAGAGTAGGGACGGGTCGATGGGCATGAGGCTGGCACATGGGTTGACGGAGCGGGGGCGCGAGGCCCTTGCC
>JBKEBH010000342.1:0-2145 GCA_047973065.1 Paracoccus sp. (in: a-proteobacteria)
GGGGCGCTGGTCGCGCTGGCGGAGACGAAGGATGCCGGAAAGAGAGAGTCATGGGCCAACCGCGGCGCGGCGATGTTTCGCAGCAAATCGCGGCGATCTGCATCAGCGCCTGACCGCGACAACGGCGGCGCTCAAGCGCAACCGGGCAGCGCGCAACCGGCATCAGGCGCAGCGGGCGCGACATGACATGCGGACGTGGCAAGTCGAGCGTCGCAAGCGCACCCGGCATCTGATCGAACTCGGCGGCCTCGCCGTCAAGGCGGGCGTCGTGAACCTGACCGGAGACGACCGCGCCATGATCTACGGCGCGATGATCTGGATTGCCGAAAAGCTCAAAAGCGAAGACGGCGAACGGGCGCGGAAACTCTGGGCCAGAAAGGGAAAAGAGGCGTTCGCAGCCGAACAGGAAACAACAACCCCGACGACATCAAGCCCCCGGCAGGATCGGGCGTGACCGATGGCGGGCGGCGCGGAGACCTCAAATATCGCAGCGCCGCCCGCCATCGCGCGGCAACGCCGCGCAAAGACCATGCAGCGGGACGGCAGGAGCATAGCATGGCCGGCGGGTCTCGCGTGCGTCAGTCCTTCGGTACAATCAATTCCTGGGTTACGCTCAAAGTCCGTCTGAACTCTAACCAACCCTTCGGTGTAACGGTGACAACGCGCGACGATTTGGAACGTCGAAGCCACCCCTTCGCGCATAACGTAGCCATGAACTGAACGCCAAGCGGCCCTGCCAGATGGTGGGTGCGCTCCGTCCAGTCGAGGCACTGCCGGGCGAGCCCGCGCCGGGTTGGCTTGATCGACGCGACATTCACGCCAACACTCGCAAACCATTCGGCTCCGGCCGGGGTCACGGTGAACTGCTTGTCGGGGGAAGGCCGGATGTAGCCGTGTTCCTGCAAAGCCTGTGTCACCGTGACCCCGACCTGTCCAGCCATATGGTCATAGCAGCGCCGACAGAAGCGCAGATGCCGATGCTGTGGACTGAGCGCCTTGGGTCTCGTCGCGCGCTCGGGTCGGATCGCGGCCAGATGTTCAAGGGTTTGTGCGATATGGCTATCGGCGAGCCGGTAGTAGCGATGTCGGCCTTCGGTTTCGACCGTGATCAAACCGCCATCGAGCAGTTTGGCGAGGTGGGAGCTGGCCGTTTGCGCCGTCACGCCGGACGCGCGAGCTAATTCACCGGCCGGCAAAGAGCGCCCATCCATCAAAGTCATGAGCATGGCGGCACGGCTCTGATCGGCGATCAGGAACGCCGTGGCTGGAATGCTGGAATTTGACATGTTGACCTCCGAATGATCACAGCGACATTACACCGATCATAGCATCTCATGTTTCGACACGCATCGAAGCATTGAATTGCTGCCGCCGATATGATTGCCAGCATGAAAACCGAATCTTCTGACGGCAACACCGCAATTTCAAATTCGGGCGGCGCGAGCGCGGACGCCAAGCGTCGCTGGCTCACGCTGACCACGCTTTGCCTTGCTGTCCTTGTCGCCCAACTCGACACCGGCATTGTCTATCTCGCGACACGCGCCATCGGTGACGACCTCAAGGCGGGGATCGATGCCCTGCAATGGATCGTGGACAGCTACAACCTCGTCTATGCCGTGTTGTTGCTGACCGGCGGCTTGCTCTCCGATCTCTATGGCCGGCGTCGCGTGTTCATGGCGGGCGCAGGCGTTTTCACCATCGCATCGCTCCTGTGCGCGGCAGCACCATCAGCGTCGATCCTGATCGCAGGGCGGGCGTTAACTGGAATAGGCGCGGCCCTTCTCATTCCGTCCTCGCTGGCGATCATCCGCGTCTTTTGGCGCGATCCCGCTGAGCGGGGCCGCGCGCTCGGCATATGGGCGGCGTGCAACGGTCTGGCCATGGCGATAGGGCCAACGCTCGGCGGGTTGCTGATCGGACATTTCGGCTGGCGCAGCATCTTCCTCGTCGTGATTCCAGTCAGCACGGTCGCGTTCCTCCTGGCAGTTCCAGCCATCCCAGAATCCTCCGATCCGCAAGGCCGGCATTTCGACGGACTGGCCCAACTCTTTGGCGCGGTGGCACTCGGCGGCTTTGCTTTCGCGGGCATCCAGTCCCACGGCGCACCGAAGCTGGCGCTCGTTGTCTTTGTTGTTGCGGTTCTGG
>JBKEBH010000395.1:0-1663 GCA_047973065.1 Paracoccus sp. (in: a-proteobacteria)
CCAGGTTAAAGCCGAACAGCAGGGCCACGGCAAAGCCCATCAGGGTAAAGATGGCGCAACTGGCGGTACCGACCACGGTGGATTTACGCAGGGTGGCCACCAGGGCCTTGGGTTGCATGTCGAGGCCGAGCAGAAAGAGCAGGAAGATAATGCCCACATGGCCGGCGTCGGACAGCATCTTCAAGTCGGTCACCAGCGACAGGCCGTAGGGGCCGATAACGGCGCCCAGCATGATGTAGGCAATAATCAGCGGCTGGCGGGTATAGAGGGCGATGGACGCGAATAGCGCCGCGCCGCAGTAGATAAGAAAAAACGAAAAGGTGATGCTGCCGCCGTCCATTGTGTTCCCGCTCCCCCTGAATGCTGTCGAACAGTGTAATGCAGCAGCAGGGGGCTTGGACAGGGGCCTTTAGACAGGGTGCCTGATTAAGGAGCGGACCCCGGATCAGGCGCGGCGGCGGAACAGGGGCAGGGGCTGGTCGATAGCGGCCTGATAGTGCTCGTCAAAGTCGTCGAAACTGGCGATGGCGTCTTCCAGCAGACTTTCATCAGCCATCTGGAAGGCATCGAAGCCGCAGCGGCGCAGGTAGTGGAGCTGGTCGCGCAGAAAGGCGCCCACCGCCCACACTTCGCCGGCATAGCCGCGCTCGCGCAATTCCCGGGCGTAGGAAAAGCCCCGACCATCGGTAAATACCGGGAAGTTGACCGCCACCATCGCGATCTCATCGAGATGGGGCAGCAGGGGCTCGATACCATCGCCGGGCTCAAGCTGCAGCGCGCTACCGGCTTTGTCAGGCAGTGCCTGCCACTGGCTCAGGGTCGCGATATGACCCGTGGCTGCGCACTCGGCATCCGGCTGCGCTGGCTGCCAGCGCTCGTCGCTGATGATGGCGCCGTCTTTAATCAGCTTTGGCATATACACGCTCCTTGAAGGGCTCGATGCCGACGCGGCGGTAGGTGTCGAGGAAGTTTTCCTCTTCACCGCGCAACTCGACATAGGTGTTGAGAATTTTTTCCATGACATCTGGCATATCTTCCTGTTTGAAGGAAGGGCCGAGAATTTTGCCGAGGGAGGCATCTTTGGCCTGACTGCCGCCCAGCGAAACCTGGTAGAACTCCTGACCTTTTTTATCGACCCCAAGAACGCCAATGTGGCCGATATGATGATGGCCGCAGGCGTTCATACAACCGCTGATATTCAGCTCCAGCGGGCCCAGGTCGTAAACGTAGTCCATGTCGTCAAAGCGGGTCTGTATGGCCTCGGCAACGGGGATGGATTTGGCGTTGGCCAGTGAACAGTAGTCGCCGCCGGGGCAGCAGATGATATCAGTGAGGTAACCGATATTGGCACTGGCGAGGCCGGCCTTTTGCAGGGCCTGCCACAGGGCGTAGAGGTCGGATTGACGCACATCCGCCAGTACCATGTTTTGCTGGTGGGTGGTGCGCAGCTCGCCAAAGCTGTAGGTGTCGGCGAGGTCAGCCAACAGCTCCAGCTGGCGGTCGGTAATATCGCCCGGGGCAACGCCAGTCGGTTTAAGCGAAATGGTGACGGCCCGGTAGCCGGGCACACGATGCAGCACGGTGTTGCGCTTGAGCCAGTTGGCGAAGATCGGCTCGCGCTCGGCGTCGGCCTCTAGCGCACTGTCGCTGGTGCTGGCGTCAA
>JBKEBH010000071.1:0-4366 GCA_047973065.1 Paracoccus sp. (in: a-proteobacteria)
TGATGAGCTTCGTCTGTCGTTTCTTAGCTGAGCATCCGGCAGAACGCCGGCGATTGGCTCAGGAGCCCGAGTTGATTCTGACTGCTGTGGACGAGCTGATCAGAAGGCATGGGGTAACCAACACTGCGCGAGTGGTAGTCGAGGATATGGAGTTCAAGGGCGTGCAGCTCAAGCGCGGTGATCAGATTCAGGTGCCGAACGCGCTTTTCGGCTTGGATGAGCGGCGCTTCAACAACCCGATGGAGATCGACTTCGAGCGCAGACCTGTGGTGCATGCCGCGTTTGGCAACGGCCCGCATCGTTGTCCTGGTTCGTTCCTTGCGCGCACGGAAATCAAGATCTTCCTTCAGGAATGGCTGAAGCGCATACCTGAGTTTGAGATCAAAGCGGGCGACCATCCTCGTTGTGCATCCGGCATGGTCAATGGGGTACTGCACCTGCCGCTGCAGTGGCAGGTTTCCGGACGGTGATATAGGGCTGCGTGATGAAGAAGTGGCAATGTTTTTTCTGCGGCTATGTGTATGACGAAGCTATCGGTTGGCCCGAGGACGGGATCGCTGCGGGAACCCGTTGGGAGGATATTCCTGACGACTGGATTTGCCCGGAGTGTGGGGCAGCGAAAAGCGACTTCATGATGATCGAGATCTAGTTCCCTCGGGAAGACGTGGTGTGGACGCTAGCCTTGTCTGAGTTACCGCCATCTCTTCCATGCCTGAGCTGGGAGACCCTGCTATGCGATTGCCCCTAAGTGTCGAAGAGATCACCCGCGAGTGGATCGAGTCCGCCTTGGCAGGGCGCTATCCTGACATTCGCGTCAAACGCTGCGATATCGCCGATGTGATGTTGGGAACGTCTACCAAGGTAAGAATCAGGTTGACCTACGATCCTGTAGGGCCGTCGTACGGCTTGCCCGATACCATGATCGTGAAGGGTGGCTTCGAGGAGCACAGCCCCTCGATGAAATTTATGTACGCCAAGGAAGCGCGTACATACCGAGAGGTTCTTCCTCTTTGGGGTATCAATGCGCCGGCCTGCTTTTTTGCCGAGAGCGACGAGCATAGTCATCAGTCCATCATCCTAATGGAAGACCTCTATAACCGAGGGGTGACCTTCTGCCATGCCCTAGAGCCGCAGGGCTACGAGCAGCTTAGGCGCCGTCTGCGAGCCATGGCGCATTATCATGCGCAGATGTGGGAGCACCCCGCATTCGCCGATGGAGGATCGCTAGCCTGGATCGAGCCGAGGATGACTGGCGATACCTTGATATATGCCGATCGTTATCTGCAGCCGGATGTCTGGCTGAGCTATCTCAACTCACCCCGGGGAGCCGCAATTTCCCGGCGCCTGCATGATCTAGAGTGGATGCGGGCGGCGTTCGGCAAGCTAGCCGAACTTCATCGCCTGTATCCCCAGACGCTTAGTCATGGAGATACTCATCTGGGCAACCTATACGAGGAGTCGGATGGCGCTCCAGGTTTCTTTGATATGCAAGTCAACAGAGCACCTTGGTTTGCCGATGTAACGTATCACCTGATTTGCGCATTGGATCTGATGGACCGCCGGGATTGGGAGCGTCCGCTACTGCAGTACTACCTCGACTGTTTGGAGGCTGAAGGCATACCTGCTCCGGGTTATGAGGAGGCCTGGGACTGCTACCGCAAGGAAATTGCGTGGGGGCTGTTCGTCTTCATGATCAACGAGACTCGCTTCCAGACCGAGGCCGTCAATACCGCATATTGCGCACGCTTTGCCGACGCTGCGCTCTGTCACGATACCCTTTCGCTATTGGCATAACAGCCGCAGCTGTATCCGCTAAACCAAGATCCATTTGTAAGCCGGTCGGCACATGCGCCCCGCCATCGCAGATGGATCACACTGAACTCAGCTCTACCCCATAACAAAGACAATGAAGGGAAAGCCATGAATAATCCGAGCTACACCCGGGGGCGGCAGGACAAGGACCTGCTCGCCATGACCATCGGCGCGGCGTTCGATGCCACGGTCGCCAAGTTTCCTCAGCGCGAGGCGCTGGTCGTGCGCCATCAGAACCTGCGCTACAGCTGGCAGGAGCTGGCCGAGGCGGTGGAGCGGCAGGCGCGTGCCTTGCTCGCCCTGGGCCTGCGCGCCGGTGACCGGCTGGGCATCTGGGCGCCGAACTGCGCCGAGTGGTGCATCACCCAGTTCGCCAGCGCCAAGGTAGGCGCCATCCTGGTCAACATCAACCCTGCCTACCGCAGCAGCGAGCTGGAGTACGCACTCAGGCAATCCGGCTGCCGCTGGGTGATCTGCGCCGACGCCTTCAAGACCTCCGACTACCACGCCATGTTGCTCGGCCTGGTGCCGGAGCTGGCCGAGGTCGAGCCGGGCCAGCTGGCCTGCGAGAAACTGCCGGAGCTGCGCGGTGTGGTTAGTCTGGCCGCCAAGCCGGGGCCGGGCTTTCTCAGCTGGAGCGAGATGCTGGGCAAGGCCGGCCAGGTCAGCTCCACCGAGCTAGCCGACCGCCAGGCCAGCTTGCAGTTCGACGACCCCATCAATATCCAGTACACCTCCGGCACCACCGGCTTCCCCAAGGGCGCCACGCTCAGCCACTACAACATTCTCAACAACGGCTACATGGTCGGCGAGAGCCTCGGCCTGACCGAGCGCGATCGCCTGGTGATCCCGGTGCCGCTGTATCACTGCTTCGGCATGGTGATGGGGAACCTCGGTTGTGTGACCCACGGCGCGACCATGATCTATCCGGGCGATGCCTTCGACCCGCTGACCACTCTGAGCGCCGTCGCTGAGGAGAAGGCCACTGCTCTGTATGGTGTGCCGACCATGTTCATCGCCGAACTGGATCACCCGCAGCGCGGCGAGTTCGACCTGTCCAGCCTGCGTACCGGGATCATGGCAGGCGCCACCTGCCCGATCGAGGTGATGCGTCGGGTGATCAATGAGATGCACATGAGCGAGGTGCAGATCGCCTACGGCATGACCGAGACCAGCCCTGTGTCGCTGCAGACCGGCCCCGAGGATGAGCTGGAGTTGCGCGTGACCACCGTCGGCCGCACCCAGCCGCACCTGGAGAGCAAGATCGTCGATGCCGACGGCAAGATCGTGTCGCAGGGCACCATCGGTGAGCTATGCACGCGCGGCTACAGTGTGATGCTCGGCTACTGGAGCAACCCGCAGGCCACGGCTGACTCGATCGATGCCGGGCGCTGGATGCACACCGGCGACCTCGCCTCGATGGACGACAACGGCTACGTGTGCATCGTCGGGCGCAGCAAGGACATGATCATCCGCGGCGGTGAGAACGTGTACCCGCGCGAGCTGGAGGAGTTCTTCTTCACCCATCCGGCGGTGGCCGATGTCCAGGTGATCGGCATTCCCTGCAGCAAGTACGGCGAGGAGATCGTCGCATGGATCAAGCCGCATCCCGGCCACAATGTCACCGAGGAAGAACTGCGCGCCTGGGCCAAGGAGCGCATCACGCACTTCAAGGTGCCGCGCTACATCCGCTTCGTCGATGCCTTCCCGATGACGGTGACCGGCAAGATCCAGAAGTTCCGCATGCGCGAGATCAGCATTGAGGAGCTGATGCCCAAGGGCGCCAAGGTGTGATGGCGCGCCCGTGGCGGGCAATTTTCTGTGGGGCGGGCGCCCTGGAGTGAGCAGGGCGCTACTAACGGCTACCGATCTCAGACCTCTTCGTCCTGGGGATACCGGGCGAGCTGCATGTTTGTTGCAATAGCGGCCTCGCTATCACCACAAGCAAAGCCCTCTCCTATATCACGCGCTCAGTTTATCGGCTGAGTAGTACTGATCTTAGGCGCATTGGATCTGATGGATCGCCGGATACAGTATTGCCTTGATTGTCTGGAGGCTGAAGGCATAGCGGTCGCATCTGTCCGCGAGCTGGGGCGGCGCTAAGTGGAGCGCAGGTCGCGGCAATACCTGATGCCAGTTTCAGCAGCAAATTTTCTCCAGGCCAGCTTTTCACGGCCCCCCACCAAGGTCGGCGCAGGGCTCCTATCTGAACCACCTGCTTCTAAGGCGGGGAGGGTAGAAGGTCGTCGTCTGCGCAAGTGGCCTTCTTGGCTTGTAGTCGTCTGGAATGTCCACTTTGCCGCTATTTCAGGGTTGCTCGACGCGTTGACAGTCGATAGTGCCCTGTTTATAGTCTTGAACATCGTTCATAAAACTGCAGGGCGGCCAGGCCGCTTCCTCAACAAAAATAAGAAGCCAAAGGCAGCTATATAAGCTGCTGATGCAGGAGGTTTGAAGATGACTGCTCGTGAATCGGCACCGAAATCCGTAAGGCCTGACTTCGTCCCGCGCGATGGTTACCTGTCAAAAGAATACGTGCAGCTTGAAAAAGAGC
>JBKEBH010000096.1:0-1600 GCA_047973065.1 Paracoccus sp. (in: a-proteobacteria)
GACATCCATGACCTCATCCTCATCATGGTTTCCCATTGAGTCAGAAAGGTGAAGGAATTGCAACTGTAATGCCAGGCCGTAGACCTATAACCCATTCTCTGATTCAAAGGCGTGTATGGAGGATGTCTCATGTCTTTGAATTTCTGGCTCACGGAAGAACAATTCAGCAAAATCAAACTCTTACTCTCGAACAAACCGCGTGGCGTGCCGCGGGTGGATGATCGGCGCGTGCCTGTCTTATGCATCCCCCAGCTTCCTGTTTATAGGAAGCCATTGCCCGCCACGCCATTTATGGCGGGCAATGGCGGCGGTTGGATCGTGAAGCGCTGGGTCTTTTCAAGGACCGTGCGGGAGTTTGATCGACCGCCGTCTTCTCACGAGGGCCTGAACGGATACGCGTGGCCCGGCCACGCATGACAAGCATAGGACTGGAGAAGATGACAGAGCATAGCATCGGCGTGGACATTTCGAAATCCCATCTGGATGTTTTTGATGCGCAGCGCGGCGCGGCGCAGCGTTTTGAGAATTCCGCCCGCGGGTGTCAAACCTTTGAAACATGGCTGGGCAAGGCCCCGATCGCTCGTGTCGTCTATGAACCCACCGGCCCTTATCATCGCAATTTCGAAGAGCGATTTTCGGACAAGCTCCCCCTGGTCAAGGTGAACCCGCGAGCGACGCGTGCCGGTTCGCCAAGGCCTGCGGAACGCGCGCCAAAACCGATGCGCTGGATGCGCGGGGCCTGGCGCGCATGGGGAGTGCATTGGCTTTGGAGCCGGATGCCCCGGTCTCGAAAATAACGCGCATTCTCAAAGACCTGCAGGTGGCGCGAACGGCTCTGATCAAGGACCGCACGCGCTTGAAGGGCCGCGCAGATGTCCAGACGAACGCGGTCTTGAAGCGTCAGACGAAATCCCGCCTCGCATTGGTGGACAGGCAGATCGCCGAGCTCGACCGGGAAATCGACGCCCTGATCAACGCGGACAAAACCACCGCGCGCCACCGCGAGATCGTCACCTCAATCCCGGGTCTGGGCCGCGTCGCCAGGTCGGCAGCCTCGCCGGTGTGGTGCCCTACAACCGCGATTCCGGGCAGTGGAAGGGCAAGTCCTTCATCAGCGGTGGACGCAAACCCTTGCGCGACGCGCTTTACATGCCAGCGCGGGTGGCGATGCGCTACAATCCAGACCTCAAGGCAAAATACGAGGCCCTGCGCGCGGCTGGAAAACCCGCAAAACTCGCCATCGTCGCAATCATGCGAAAGCTGATCGAAACCGCAAACGCTCTCGTCAAAGCCGACCGCGTTTGGGTTCCAAAAAACGCTTGATCAAGACGGATACTCTTGATCGCGACGAAATGCATATTTGGTCGCGTGACAGCTTCGCAAATCGCTTCGGCATCGGCCATGTCGTTCTTTTGCCGCTTCACATATGGTTTGACTTACGCTGGCGGGATCAAACGCACCTCATGCCCAAGCCTGACCATCTCGCGGGCCCAGTAATGGCTGGTGGCGCAGGCTTCCATACCGATCAGACAGGGTGACATGCCCGAGAGGGTCTTGAGCAAGGCGTTCCGCCGGACCTTCTTGCGAAGAATAACCGTTC
>JBKEBH010000122.1:0-5867 GCA_047973065.1 Paracoccus sp. (in: a-proteobacteria)
ATCGACCGGATGACCTTTACCGAAATCGCCGCCGAAGTCGCCAGGCACTTTCCGCATGTCCGCCGCGTCGGAAAATCCGCAATCCATGACTGGTGGAAGAGGAACCGCCCAGACCGATCCGGCAGGTGATCCACCCCGGACCATCCCGGATAGCCCAAGGACCTCCGCCCTGTTCCGTCATCAAACCAAATGTCACAGCACTATTAAACCATCTGACACAACACCTACCCTTCGCCGATGAATATGACCGCTATCTGACGCCGGCCGCGTTGTGGGATGCCATTGATGCGATCACCGATACCAGGGACACCCCCGGACAACCGTTTGTCCTTCGCTAAAGGCAAACCCGATGCAGGCTGCCGCCATGCGGGGGGTTGGCTTTCGGTAACGTGATCCGAAAGCCGGCTCAGAGTCCATTCTGACCTCGCCACATATCCCGGCAGAGGGCCGGCGGAGGACCCCGGGCTGCCGCCGCCGACGGTCTGCATCTGTCACTTTATGGCGCGAGCTGCCGCTGAACAGCCGTTCGGCAAGGAACATCACCAAAGCGACCGCCCAAGGGGCGGGCGGTCGCTGGCCCGGCGGGCTGACGCCCGCGCATCGGGCCGGGCGCTTTGGCGAAGGGCTGAAAAATCCCGCATCTCGCCAGTTCAGCCGACATGTGCGAAATAAGTGGGGACGGTTCAATTATCGACCTATCCACCCCGAACGAAGGGCGGCCCAGACCTCAGGCAGGGCGTTCCCGCCTACAAAAGCAGCTGCGGCTGCAGCTGCCAGACGCCGGTCGGTTTCATCCTCATCGCCGCAGGCGCCCGGGCGAAAGCGCAGACGGAAGGCGGCGAGCCGGGTTTCGGGATTGGTTTCGGGATAACCAATGGCGGTCAGGCTGGTGGCCAGCGGGCGGTCGTCGCCCGGGGCTGCGGGATGGATGGCCAGCCCCTGACGGGCCAGCCGCGCCCAGTCAAAACGTGGGCCGGGATCGATCTTGCGGCCCGGTGCCATGTCGGAATGGCCGATGACGCCCTCGGGACCGATCGACCAGCGGGCCATGATCGCGCCCAACAGAAGCTCCAACGCATCCATCTGCGCGGCTGCGAAAGGCCGCGCGCCGGGATTGACCAGCTCGATCCCGATCGAGCGCGAATTGACATCATCCTGACCGTGCCAGCTGCCGGCACCGGCATGCCAGGCGCGGCGTTCCTCGGGAACCAGTGCCTCGACCTCGCCGCCCTCGTGGATCAGCCAATGGGCCGAGACCTCTGCCCCGGGATCGCAGAGCCGCGCCCTGGCCGAGGGACCGTCCTCCATGCCGGTATAGTGGATGACGATCAGTGACGGGCGGGCGCCGCCGCGCCGCTCGCCATGGTTCGGGCTGGGATGGGCCGGAAGCGCCATTCAGAACGCGCCGCTTTCGATCACCGCACCGGTTTCATCGACCAGCCGCCAGCCATCGGCGCTATATTCGCGGCGATGGCCGATATCGGGGTAATGGACGGTATCATTGACCGGATTGGTGCCGGCGATCAGAAACCGCGCCGGGGCATTGCTGCGGTTTTCGACCGAATGGGCATTGGCGACACCTGCCGGCCAGACCGTGCTGTCGCCGGGACCGATGTCATGGGCGCCGTCATCCTCGATGACGCTCAGACGGCCCTCCAACACATAAAGCGCCTCATCGCTATGCGTGTGCCAATGCCGGGTCGAGCTGCGTTGTCCGGGCAGCAGGGTGACAATATTGAACCCCATGGCGCGCATGCCGGCAGCCCGGGCCAGAGGCTCGATCCGTTCCGGCCAGGGCGGGCCAGCCGAATGCTCGGCCGGGACCGAGCCCTTGCGCAGGATCACAGACCGCCGCCCTGATAGGAGGTCGGGGTCCAGCCGCAGACAAAGCCGTCGCCATCGGGGTCGATCCCCATCGGATCCTGCTGCGGCCCGCCCGAGGACAGGAACATCAGCTGTGCGGCATTCGGGTTCGGATAGCGCGCGCAGCCCTGCGCCGCCGCGTTGGCCGAAGCCCCGATGCGCTTGTAGACTGCCGAGCCGACCGCGTGGTTCTGGGCACTGGCATAACGGGCGAGCGCGTCTGTCTCAACGCTCTGGGCCACCGGCTGAAGATCTTCGGCTGCGGCCGTGACTGCCGCCACCCCCTGCACCGTCACCGGCGCAGCAACCACCGCAGCCGGGGCCGGGTTCGAGGCCAGACGCTCGCCGGTTTCGGGGTTGTAATAGCCGCCCTTGCCCGATTTCTGCGCGGCCGGCTGGCCGGGGCGAGCATTGGCACTGGCGGGCATGGCTTCCTTGCCCTCGATCTGGGCCGCGTTCGGCGCGATATAGGGCCGCGCCATCGGCACCACCTGCGGGATCGCGGCCTTGCCGGTCAGCGCTGCCTCGCGCGAGAGCTGATATTGCTGATAGCCGCGATTCTCGTTCAGCCGCATGCGCGGGTCAGTGACCCGCCCATCGCCATTCGTGCAGGCCGCAACCCCGAGAACCGCAAGCGTCGTCGTCCATATGACCGTCTTCATCAGGCCCCTCCTCAGGCAGGATTACGGATTACCACCAGCGTTCCGGTTTGGCGGCGAAACCGGCCGCGCGTTCCAGAACATAAGCATGATTGAGCAGATCGCCCTCGGCGAAGGGCCGTCCGATCAGTTGCAGGCCAAGCGGCAGCCCCTGCTGATCCAGACCGACCGGGACCGAGATCCCGGGCAGACCGGCCAGGTTCACCGTCACCGTGAAGACGTCGTTGAGATACATCTCCACCGGATCCTTGCCCGCCATCTCGCCCAGACCGAAGGCGGCCGATGGGGTGGCCGGGGTCAGGATCGCATCGACGCCCGAGGCATAGGCCTGATCGAAGTCGCGCTTGATCAGGGCGCGGACCTTGCGGGCGCGGTTGTAATAGGCGTCATAGAAACCGGCCGAAAGCACATAGGTGCCGATCATGACCCGGCGCTGCACTTCGGGGCCAAAGCCCTCGGCCCGGGTCTTTGCATACATCTTGACGATGCCATCACCTTTGCCCAGACTGGCGCGGCGCCCATAGCGGACCCCATCATAGCGGGCAAGGTTCGATGAGGCTTCCGCTGGGGCAATCACGTAATAGGCCGGCAGCGCGTATTTGGTATGGGGCAGCGAGATATCGACGATCTCGGCGCCCGCATCGCGCAGCATGTCGGCACCCTTGCGCCAGAGCGCGTCGATTTCCTCGGGCATGCCATCCATGCGGTATTCGCGCGGAATGCCAATCTTCTTGCCGCGGATATCGCCAGTCAGCGCGGCTTCGAAATCGGGAACCGCGATATCGGCCGAGGTCGAATCCTTGGGATCGACCGAGGTCATCGCGCCCAGCATGATCGCGGCATCGCGCACGGTCTTGGTCATCGGCCCGGCCTGATCGAGGCTGGAGGCGAAGGCAATCGTACCCCAACGCGAGACCCGCCCGTAAGTCGGCTTGAGCCCGACAATCCCGGTAAAGGCCGCCGGCTGACGGATCGAGCCGCCGGTATCGGTGCCGGTCGCCGCCAGACACAGATCGGCGGCAACCGCCGAGGCCGAGCCGCCAGACGAGCCGCCCGGGGTCAGCCGCTGGTCGCCAAGCTTCCACGGGCTGACCGCATTGCCATAGGTGCTGGTCTCGTTCGATGAGCCCATGGCGAATTCGTCCATGTTCAGCTTGCCGAGCATGACCGCGCCTGCATCCCAGAGATTCTGGGTGACGGTCGATTCATATTCGGGCATGAAGCCGTCCAGAATCCGGCTGGCCGCCTGGGTCGCCACCCCGCGCGTACAGAAGAGATCCTTGATCCCCAGCGGGATCCCGGTCATCGACGCCCCGTCGCCGGCCTTGATCCGGTGATCGGCGGCCCTGGCCATTTCGCGCGCCAGTTCCGGCGTGTTGTGCACGAAGGCATTCAGCGCGCCCGCACCCTCGATCGCATCGAGACAGGCATCGGTCAGTTCCAGCGACGAAAGCTTGCCGGCGCGCATCGCATCGCGGGCCTCGGCAATGGTCAGATTGTTCAGACTGCTCATTCCACCACCTTCGGCACGGCAAAGAATCCCTCGCGCGCATCGGGCGCATTGGCGAGGATTTTTTCAGGGTAGCCGCCATCGGTCACGACATCCTCGCGCCGCTTGAGGCGCATGGGGGTGACGCCGGTCATCGGCTCGATGCCATCGACATCGACCTCGTTCAACTGTTCCATGAAATGCAGGATATTGTTCAGCTCGTCAGCCAGCGCGGGAAGATGCTCTTCCTCAACCGCGATCCTGGCCAGATGCGCCACCTTGCGCGCCTCGTCTTGAGTGATGGACATGGATGCTCCTTTAACCTGCCCCGGGTTTATCCGCGCCGGATGTGGGCTGCAAGCGGGGCGACGCATGCAAGCCGCCCGCAGGCGGGCTTTATGGCCGCAATTTGCCCCGGCCAGATGATCTAGACCCCCAGCGGGAAAGCCTGCTCAGCGCCACTCCGCCCGGTTTCCAGGTTGCGCGATCAGAAAATCAATGAAGAGCCGCGTCTTCGGGGTCAGGATATTGGATCGCGGATAGACCAGCCAGAGCACGGCTTGATCGTTCAGCCGCCAGTCGGGAAGCACCCGGATCAGCCGCCCCGCACGGATCTCATGCACAACATTCCACAGCGAATTGACCGAGAGCCCGCATCCGGCAATGGTCGCCTCGCGCTGCGCGTCGCCATCATCGACAATGGCGCGGCAGATCATCTGCCGCGGATCCAGAACCGCCCGCTCCCCGCCGGCATTGATCAGCTCACGCGGGTCGGTATCGGCCCATGCCACGAAACGGTGCCCTGCCAGATCGCAGGCACCTGCGGCACCCCATGGCGTGCCAGATAATCCGGCGAGGCACAGAGCACACGCGTATCATCCGCAAGCTTGCGCCCCTTCAGGCTGCTATTGGCCAGCGGCGCGCTGCGCAATGCCAGATCGAAGCTGCCCTCGATGGCATCAAGCCGCAGGTCCGACGGGCGCAGATCCAGGGTCAGATCGGGATATCGTGCCTGAAAATCCGGCAGAAGCGGCATGACATGCAATTGCGCGAAACTGCTGGGGGCCGCAAAGCACAGCACCCCCTTCGGGCTGACATCCGCCCCGCCAAGCACGGCGCGGGCCGCATCCGCCTGGGCGAGGGTTCCCTGGGCATAGGGCAGTAAATCCGATCCTTCGAGAGAGAGCGATACCTTGCGGATCGCGGGGCGCAGAAGCTCGCCCCCCAGCTCGCGCCCGGCCGCGCTGATATTCAGCCGCTCGGCGGCCATGACAAACAGACGCACCCTGTCCCTGTGAACTGCGCCGGGTTTGCCGGAGGCTCCAACTCTTGAGTAGGATGGAGCATCATGAGCAAGACGACGAACAAGTTTTCCCCTGAAATGCGCGAACGCGCCGTGCGGCTGGTTCTCGACAATGAGGGTCAATATCCGTCACGGTGGCAGGCGGTGATGTCGATCGCGGCGAAGATCGGCTGTACGCCGCAGACGCTGAACGACCGGGTCAAGAAGGCTGAGGTCGACAGCGGCAGGCTCGCGGGCATCCCGACGGACATGGCCGAGAGTGCGGGCCGGTCGCGCAGCGATCAAATGATCCGGGGGATCATTTGAAGGAGCAAACGAAAGTTCTGGAGCGCGAGAACCGCGAGCTGCGGCAGGCGAACGAGATTCTGCGCAAGGCGTCAGCGTATTTTACGATGATCGAAGGCAATGCGGCACTGCTTCGAGCATTGCCGGAGCTGGACTTGTCTCGGAAAAGTGCCGGTTTCTTGAGAGCATGAGAGCGATCAAGGAGACGGACAATGACGAACAAACCGACAGCAGAATTCAAGCGTGAGGCGGTGCGGATCGCCCTGAC
>JBKEBH010000141.1:0-1879 GCA_047973065.1 Paracoccus sp. (in: a-proteobacteria)
CGCATTGAACTTTTTGATTTTCTGTTACAGAGTTTGCCATGTTTATTAGTTTTTTGAATAAATTCTATATAATAAGTGACCTATTAAAGAAAGGAAGATGACTATAAAAATTAGCCAGTCTTTAGTTGAAAATTCTTTATATCGAAGGAATATGACATATGTTCCAAATAATATGATGACAGCATATAATATGTAAAAAAACGTATCTATTTTTAATACATAAAATAATATAATAAATAGTGCTATATTTATAAGTAAAATATATCTTAATTTTATATTCTTCATTTGTTATTCTTTTATGCTTCAATCAGGTGTTTTTTCTAAACTTCTTTGATATTTATAGGTTTCTGTATTTTAACAATAATAACCATCCTACAATTGTTGCTATGGGTAAAACTACTCTCCACCACCAATCTGATTTTGAATACTCTTTATGGTTTATTATTGAAAAAAGTATTCTTAAAACAAGTATGATTATTAGAATAGTCTTAAATGATATTTTTAATTTAATATATGCGAATGTAGCTGTTATGGTTAAAATTAATATCGCAATAATTTTTGTATTTAAACTCATTATTATTCTTTTATTCCCCAATCGGGTGTTTTGTCTAAACTTATTTGGTTTTTATAATGGTTTCTGTAATCTATGCCAAAATATTTTAGAGAACCATTTTCTGTTGGCAAAACGATGACAATATCTTCGGGATTAACACCTGCAATAGCCCATGTTAAGGCTATAGTTCCTACACCAATATAAGCGAGTACGGCACCAAAACCAGCGGCTCTTTTGTTTTTAGTAAATTTACTCAAAAAGACTGTAGCTGCACCTAAAAAAGTTGTGGCATTACTGATTGATGAAAAAGGCTTATCAACATTTTCTTTAAGGGTAACTTGTATTGATTGTACTTTGTCGGAAGCATGGAGTGTGGCTTTGGCAACCCATTGAACAGCAAATTGATAATCTTTTCTTTGATTTGAAAGGGATATGTTTTCGGGTGTCTCTTCTGAACTTTTTAATACACTTTTACTAACAAATTCTAATTCTTCAGATTCTGATAGTTTAATATCGCCACCTAATATCTCGAGCATAGGCAGCACAATGTCGTATGTTTTAACTTTATATTTATGCTCTACGATATCCTCTAGTTTGTATGTACCTAAATCTTTTTGTATACCATTAATTATTGTTTTACCGACGTTACCGTAAGAGTCTATAGGGGTATTGATTACTGTAACATGTCGTCTGAAGATAATATATTTTTTACCGTTTTCGTACTTAAACCAACGAGAAGCTATGTCTATATATTCAGTAACGTTTTGTGTTCCTATGCGCATCATTGTTTTGCCATCTGTGGCAAAATTCTCTTTATAGGTAACAAAAATGTCTCGTGTTCCTGTGCTGGAAATAAATTTTGTGTCTTTTACGGAAAGTATATTGTTTTTAAAAGCTCTGCTTTTTGTATTGTTATTACTATCTTTCCACTCTGCTGTAATTAAAAATTTTCTTTCCATGTTTATATTTCTTCTATCTTTAGAGTTCTTTGTAATTGAGCAATTCCTTGGGAATCAATTGTGCCAGTTAATGACACTTCTTTTTCTCCTGATTTTATATCTTTATTGTTTAATTCGGATATTTTAAGTGTAAGTGCTTGCCCTTCTTCAAAATTTCTAGTTTGAGCATATATACTAACTTCTTCCTCAGGAATTGCACTAAATATATCCATTTTTAAATCTCCGTCCATCCAGTATACGCTTATAACTTCAGGCTCTTTTGTGTATTCAAAATCTCCTTTTTCAGGAAGCTTGTTCATAGATGGAGCTTTATATTCTATTTTGTCGATTGCAGTTAGCATAGTATTTTTACCATGAACATGTAATA
>JBKEBH010000178.1:0-1670 GCA_047973065.1 Paracoccus sp. (in: a-proteobacteria)
AAAAGCTGCGGCAGGCAGTAGAACTGCAGTGACGGTGATCGCCAACAGTTTCATCAATTCGGTGATTTTCATTGCCAGATTCCTCAATTTGCATGGTGCAGGATGGCGACGCAGAGCTCGAGACCGTCCTGCATCGAGGTCTACGGGTGGATCGGCCGGGGTCGCGCTGCCTCATCAAGCGCGACGAAAACGAAGGTGGCGCAGGTCACCTTCTCGCATGTTTCCTGCTCGCGCCCGCGGCGCCAGGCGGTGACATGGATGTGCATCGACGTACGGCCCTGTTGTGTGAGTTCGGCGCAAAGTGATACTTCGTCGCCAACTTTAACCGGTCGGTGAAAGCGCATCCCGTCAACGGCAATGGTCGCCGCTCTTCCCCGCGCATTCAGGGCTGCAAGGTTGCCGGCCGCGAGATCCATCTGGCTCATCAACCAGCCACCGAAGATATCGCCGGCGGGATTGGTGTCCGCCGGCATCGCAATCGTCCGGATCGCCGGCTGCGTGATGGGCGGCAGCTCTACCGGCTCCATCAGACGACAAACCCGCAGGCCGAAGCGGCTGTGCGCGTATCCATGTTCCGGCCACGGTTGAGATGGTCGTCGATCTCGGCAGCCGAGCCGATCATCCTGCCATAGAGGAATACGGTAAAGGCCGCCGTTTCCAGATCGCGTTTGGACAGATCGCCGGATTGATAATCCTCCCACAACAGCGCCAGCATCAGCGCCGCGATGACCGCGTCGACGTTCACGCAGAAAACATAGGGCGTGGCGCCGACCTCGTGCAGTTGCTTGACCAACTCGCGGTAGAAGGCGTGGAACACGTTGTAATGACCACGCTCTTCCATGAATTCGGCTATGAAGACCTCGCGCGGGTCGTGGTTAACCGGCTTGCCCTTGAAGATGGGGTGGTGAACGCCCGGCAGCGCGCGGACCTCGGTTCCCTGCTCCTTGGCTTGCCGCTTGTCTCGCTTGTATTGCAGCGCGAAATCGCTTGCCAAGGCGGTCAGGTCCAGCCCATGGTTCGGGTCGGTCGGGTTGCTTAGCCCGCTTTCCCTGAACTGGTCCAACAGAAAGGCCATGCCCTCGAAACCGTTGCCGCCATGGCTGTAGCCGGTATGGGTCAGGAAGCCGACCATGGCCTTGTTGATCTGAACCCGCTCGGGCGTCTGCGGACCATCGGCGGCAACTGCGCCCTTGGCACCCTGAGCCGAGATCGAGCCCGGCCCGTTCGAAATCAGGAGCCCGACCAGCAGTTGCAGCAGTTCGGCTTCCTGCTTGGCAGGCCGCTTACCAGTCATCGCCAGATAGCAGAGTTCGGCCATGGTCCATTGCCCGAAGCGTTCATCGCGGGGAATGCCATGAAGCGAACCATGCTGATGGTGCTCTCCGGGAATGCTGGCGCCGACCATCACACCATAGAGGCGCAGATACCAAGGCAGCGTCCGCGCCGTCAGTCGGGTGATCCTCTTGCGCATCAGCGGTGCCCAGGAGATGGTCAGCGCGATGGCTGCCAGAATTGCGTCCCTGTTGAGCCGTTCGCCCAAGCCCGACAGGTATTTCAGGAAGGTGGACTTGCCGCCGCGCGCCTCGACCGCCGCCAACATCGCTTCGGGCCGGGGGTCGCCGGCCTCCTCCTCGGTGGCCAGAAACAGCGCGCGGCTGTCGTCGTCCATG
>JBKEBH010000187.1:0-2798 GCA_047973065.1 Paracoccus sp. (in: a-proteobacteria)
CTCGATCACCCATGTTGATACCCCCCATTGTCAGGCTGACAGATTCTCAAATCCAGTTCGCCGATCACGTGGTTTCGAAGATTCCGCACACCGTCCAACACGACTGATGTGTCGGGAAACAGATAGGCGCCGGTTGGCTGAGGGTCGATGAGCAAACGCTTTTTCCTGATCTGGACATAGAGCCAGTTGACCGGGATCCCCAGCTTTGCAGCAAGAGCCGTTGTGCTCAGGTAGCCGGGATCGTGGTTCCAGCGCCGGCACGAGGGAGGCGCCTTGATGCCCTCGGCCAGCCGGATGCGCTGCACGGTGACAGGGAGAACCTTGTCGGCACAGTGTGCCGAGCGATGTCCCTCGGTGGTGAGAACGCGAGCGATTTCATTGTCGGGCATGCCAGCCTTTGCCAGTTCAAGCAGGCGCACCCGCATTTCGGCGCCCCGTGCGAGCTTTGTGATCGCAGTTACCCGCATCTTGATGTCGAGCTCGGTCACCGCCCCGCCGCGCCATACGATGCGGACCAGTGCGCTTTCGGGCGTCCGGTCCAGCACCACCTTGTCCACCAGGCAGCGCAGGAGCGACTTGCGATGCGCATCCGTGGTGGCGGGATCCGCCCAGATTTGCGGCAGACGTCCGGCAAGGGCCACCACCTTGCCGGTGAAGGCCTTGCCCATTGCCATATGCGCGGTCGGCTGCTGTGCGGACTGCTCGGCCAGCGCGGCCTCCGCCGCTCGAACCTCCATCAGCGCGCTTTCCCAGCGGCGCTCAAGTTCGGCAGCGACAAGGCGGTTGTCAGGATCGACGCGGTTGTACTGTCGCTGTGCCAGGGCCGCTGCATAGCGTTTGCGCTCAACTTCGCGTTCTGCGTTTGCGCGCAAGGCGCTGTCGACTTTGCCCTGAGCCCGGCGGGCGCGCGACAGGGCATCGAGTTCCGCAGGGGCCAGCGCGGACAGGAAGGCCTCGGCAACAGCGGCGTCCACTGCCTCGGCCCGGATATGCTGGCAAGTGGGCAACCCGGAATGGGTGCGCAAGTGGTTGCAGACATACTCTCCGCCGCCCTTGTATCGAACATACATCTTGTGGCCGCAGCGTCCGCACCACACGATGCCATGCAAGAGAAGGTCGCCGTCGCGGGGGATGCCTCGTGTCTTGGTGCGCATGTATTCGGCCCGGTTGTCGCTCACGATGCTGCGGATTTTCTCATAGGTCGGCCAATCGATATAGGCCGGATATCGGTCCTTCACGATGATACGCCATTCCTCGAGAGGTCTCGCCACTTTTGCTTTTGCCGGAGACCGGCTGTCCGGGGACGGGTCCCTCATGCGGGTTCGGCCATATACGAAAGCACCTGCGTAAGCGGGATTCTTCAGGATCGCGGCGACCGCGGCAACCGTCGCGCGAGCCCAGTGCAGTTCGCCATGCCGGTCCCTGCGTGGCAGATCGAGGTCACGCGCATTCAGCATGCGCATCACCTTGGCGATGCTGCGCAGCTTCAGAAAGAGTTCAAACACAAGGCCGAGCCGGCCCTGAACAGCCGTATCGGGATCCTTCAGCACGACACCGGCATCCCGTACGAGACCGACCGGCAAGGTGAGGGCGAGTTCCCCACGCTGTGCCTTGGCGATGAGGCCGGCCGTCAGACGGCTTCGGATCGTATGCAGCTCCAGTTCGGATATGGTTCCCTTGAGGCCAAGCAGCAGGCGCCCGTTGGCACTGCCGGGATCATAGACGCCGTCGCGATCGGCGATCAGACACCCCCGAAGCCCGCAGATGTCGAGAAGAGGATACCAATCAGAACAGTTGCGCGCGAGCCGTGTCACATCGATGGACAGGATGATCCCCACTTCGCTGAGCCCGACCCGGCCGACAAGTTCCTGGAACCCGCTGCGATGTGAGGCCGAGGCGCCGCTCAGACCAAGATCGGCGTCGATCACGTCAATGTCGGCTTCATGCCATCCAAGATCGCGGGCGCGTTGGCTGAGCGCGTATTGCAGCCGCAGGCTCTCTTGGTTGCTCACGACCTGATGCGGCGTCGATTGCCGGATGTAGACGACGGCCTTGCGCTTCAGATGCGCCAGTTGGATCAACTCGGACATCACGAAAGACCTCCGCCAGAACCACGGCTATGTCGTCGACGATCTGGCGCCTTAGCGCCACCGGCAGTGTCGCCCAAAGATCTTCGGGTGCCATGCTCATGATCCAAACTTACCACATTTAGTAGATCCAGCAAAGATTCCACGCTCAGTTTGGTAGGAGAGGTCAGCAAGGCACACGGCTCGGTCACCGCCACTGGCACATTCAGTGTCACGCCATCGCAATACGCGACCTCGTAGAACGGCGAAGAACTGCTCCTGCGAAACAACGATCGGCCAAGAACTTGAAACCTGCGCCCAAAGAGCGGATGGCGCGGATCAAGGATCTGAACCTCCTCTGGAAAAGATTCGTCAACATCACCAAAGGGGGGATCCCCAAACACCTTCGAGCAGCATCGCCAGTTGCGCCGGTGTCAGCGCCACCTTGCCTTCCTTCGCCCAGGGCCACTCGAACCGGCCGCGCTCCACCCGCTTGGTGAAGATGCACTCACCCTGACCAACCCACCAGATAACCTTCACCAGATCGCCGCGACGACCGCTGAATACGAACATATGCCCGGCTAACGGATCCTGCTTCAGCACCGCCTCGGCCTGCGACGCCAAGGATGGAAAACCCTTCCGCATATCGGTCACGCCTGCCGCAAGCCAGACCCGCGTATTCGCCGGAACCGGCATCATGGCGACAGGCCCCGCATAAGCCGCGCCAGCGCA
>JBKEBH010000245.1:0-2388 GCA_047973065.1 Paracoccus sp. (in: a-proteobacteria)
TATCCTTGCCAAATTGAGAACGCCCGTAAAATGGGCTTGAAACACGTTTAATAATTGTGTATCTTCGCTGTTCGAGCTGGTATTCTTTTCTAAAGCCATTACTTCGCAAATAATGCTTTAACATACTGAATATCAGCTTTTTAAACAAATTTTTACGCAGTTAATTTATTGATTTTTAATCAGTTGTATTTTTTGTCGTGTACTAAAAGAAAAATAGACAATTTGTGAAAAAAAACAACCCACATATTCATTTAGGATTGGTCTTGGCAGGTGCGGTAACTGCTGGGGCATTCACTGCAGGTGTGTTGGACTATCTAATCAACACTTTACGACTGTGGGAAGAAGAACATCAAAAAAATCCTGACCAAATTCCAAAGCCTAATGTGGTGATTGACATTCTTACAGGGGCTTCGGCAGGTAGTATTGCTGCTGCTGTTACTACTTTGGGACTAGCAACCGATAGTTTGCCTTTGGTTACCGATCCCTATTCCGAAAAGGCAAAAGAAAATATCTTATTTGATACTTGGGTCAACTTTGGCTTGGAAGAAAATGAATCTATTTTAGACAAGCTCTTTACTTTAGAGGATTTAAAAGACAACAAACCCAAGTCTTTGCTCAATACCTCATTTATCGAAGCCTTGATGCAACAACTCATCACCAAAACCAATACCGCTAATTTGGTAGATTTGCCTGATTTTGTAAACCCAAATTTGGAAGTGTTGATGACGTTGAGCAACCTTAGGGGCATTCCCATTGATTTGTACTTTTCATCCGACCGAAAAAAAGTGGCACATACTATGTCCTACCACAAGGCGTATGCCTCATTTCAATACGGGAAAAAGCAAGAAGAGGATAATTTCCATCCTGATAAATTACCCCTTGATATAGAAAACGACAACCACTTAAAACTGTTTCTGAACTGTGCCCGTGCCAGTGGTGCTTTCCCGATTGGGCTAAAAAGCGTGGCTTTTGAAAAAATACCTAAAAGCTATATCGATGCCAATATTAAACGTTTGTTTGGCGATGGGATTAACCTAAATCCAAGGATTGAAGAAGAATATAAATTTTTGGCAGTAGATGGGGGTATGACCAACAACGAACCCATAGCCGAAGCATTAAAATCACTAAAAGAGAAGGGCAAGCATCACAAACTGTTACTCATCGATCCTTTTCCCAATTATATTGAAGAAGAAACTGGTTTTAATGTACATAAAGATTCTATTTTTGATGTGATTCCGCAACTGTACAAAACCCTTCGCAACCAAACCCTGTTTAAGGAAAGTGATATCATCGCCTTGTTTCAAGAGGGAACCGACAAGAATATGATTTGGCCTACCCGCTACGACAAAGATCGCAACAAACATTCCAATGCCATTGCCAGTGGAGCTCTGTCGGGTTTTGCAGGCTTTTTAAATCGGGAGTTTAGAGTTCACGATTATATGTTGGGACAGAAAAATGCCCAAAACTTCTTACGGTATTATTTCCTGACTGAAAACACTGAGGGATGGTCGGATGAAATGATTAAAAAATTCGGACTCAAAGACAAAAATACTGGCGAACAAAAAGTCCCTCTTATTCCTGATTTCAGCATTAAGAAACGCACACAAGGAAACTACGGTATTGAATTTTCACCCAATATAGAAAGTGAAAAAAAACTCCCCGATTTCCCGAATGTAGGTTACAAGCAGACTCTTGTCCAAATAGAACCCCAACTTAAGAAGCGGGTAAAGCAACTGGTAAAATCCTCGTTCAGTGAGTTTAGGAATTTAGAAAAACCGCAAGAAACCTTGCACCCTTTGGTGCAAGAGAGAAACAAGAAATTTTTGTTTCATTCGGCACGAACTTGGTTGCGCAAACAAGCAGGCAATCTGTTTATGTCGGTAGTGGGTGTAAACCTAATTACCAAAACGATTACCAATAAGGTAATGAATACCTTAATTACAGAATTGTCGGACTATGGCTTATTAAAAGATGATGTAAAAAACAAAAAAACATGAGAACCCTACGCTATCAATCCCGTGGACAAGAGGTTTATCTCTTAGAAGAAATCCTGCAAAAGTTTGGTTACCCTACCATAGCCAATACCTATTTTGATTTGGAAACCTTGTTGGCTGTCAAGGATTTTCAAACCAAAAATAACTTGGTGGTTGATGGTGTTGTGGGACCAAAAACATGGGCAGTCTTACTGCAAAAACAACAAGCCCTTTTTGCACAAAACGATAAGTTCCTTTCTGAAGATGATTTGAAAGACTTTGCTCACCAATACGACTTAGAATTGGCTACCATAAAAGCCGTAAACGAAATTGAAAGTACTGGAAGAGGGTTTTTAATCGATGGCAGACCCAAAATATTGTTTGAAGGACATGTTTTTTGGAAACAACTCCAAAA
>JBKEBH010000274.1:0-2828 GCA_047973065.1 Paracoccus sp. (in: a-proteobacteria)
CTTTCGCGTTCCATAAATCCGGCCAGGCTTTTCAATATAAACCGGTTGCGGCACCTTTTCGGGGCAGCGATTGCAGCGGTTGCGCTCGATGTGCAGTTTCGATTGCGCATCGATGGTATCGCCCCGCTTGACCGAGCGGCAATCCGGGTCCGGTTTTTTCGAATCGCAGGTTCCGGTGGGGCAATCGATTTCGGCCATCAGTAGAAATCCCAAAACCGGGCAGCCCATAGGGCGCGTCGTTCTGCCCGTTGAAGACATTCCCGGTCACCAGCGGCTTGTCGGGATCGCCCTCCAGAAACTCGACCAGCACCTCCATTCCGATCCTCGGGATGACCATGCCACCCCAGCCGGCACCGGCCCAGTTCTGGCTGACGCGGCAGCGCATGGAATACGCGTTATCAAGGTCCCAGTGGAACCGCACGAGGATGCGGCCATATTCGTCGCAGTCGATCTCGCCCTCGCCGACCACTTCGGCGGTTTGCGGCCCTTGCACGACGGCCAGAGGCGTGCGCTTCGGCGGGGCCATCGGCGCGGTATCGGGCATCAGCACATAGCTGCCGGTGAACGAATAGCCATCGCTGCCCTGACCGCCCGAACCATAGGCTTCGCTGATGAAGTGATGGCTGGCACTGAGGCACAGATAGGTCTCGCCCGTGCCCGGCACCTTGTCTCCGGATAAGGTCATCCGCTTGCCAGCGCCAAGCGAGACACAATCGCCCGCCGGCCGGTTGCGGCGATCTGCGCCGCGTTCCTGCTCGGTCCGTAGGCCGGCGACCAGACGGTCGACATCCTACGCGAGATAATCGCCGGGATAGTCGAAGCTCTCGATCTGGCCCTGCGCGTGCTGCGCGTCGCCCAGTCGGTCCACCTCCATCGCCTGCATCGGCTTCTTGAAATTGTAATCCACCAGCCGCACGGCGCCGGTGGTGATGTTGCGCTCGGGCGCTCAGTCCCAGAAATGCTCCTGCTCGTACTGGTGATGGCCGTCGTAACGCTTGAAGGGACGCGGGCCGATCTCCTCATGGGCCAGCACATCGTCGGTCAGCACCAGCGTGTGGCTGCCCATGGCGTGTTTAAAGTGGAAGGAAATGCCGTGCCGCTCCATCTGCCGACGCGCGAAATCCAGATCGGATTCGCGGTATTGCACGGTGTATTCGAGGGGCGGGTAACCGTTGGACAGCATGATCTCCAGTGCCGGATCGCCCAGCCCTGCATAGTCCGACAGCAGTTCCTGCAGGATCTGCACCACGGTCTTGTTGTGAAAGATCCGCTGGTTGCGGCGCCGCTCCGCCAGCCAGAACCACGGCCGCAGTGTCAGGTCATAGCGTGGCCGTTCTCGCCCACGCCCGCCCAACGCGCGCTGGTGACGATCCCGTCGAAGGGCCGCATCACCTCATGGGCCTCGATTTCCACGGTGGCATGGGTGCCGACCAGCGCATCAAAGTCGAGATCGTCGTGGGTGGCGTGGGCTTCGACGCGATACTCGAAGAGGTCGTTGAGATGATCGCTGCCATCGAAACGCAGCAGCACCAAAACGTCCGACCCGAGCTCCGTGGTCAGACGACCCAGCCGCTCGACCTGTTTGAAGGGAGCGTTCATCGCACCTCCTACTCGAAATCATAAACTACAATCGGTTGCGCTTATAGCAGTCAGGAAACCAAATGAACAGAAGCCGGGATGACGGTGATCGACGATAATATAATTCACGTTGGCAGGAAGTGCGGTTTGTCAGACAGGATTCACCTGGGCGCGCCCAAAGCGGCCCTGCCGTCAGCCGGCAGGGGCCATATTTCGATGTCTGCGGATCATGGCAGGACATGCGAGAAGCCGACAAAGCAGCCCGGCCTGCCTCAAGCCAAAGTTGCGACGCGCTGGACAGCTATCGTTCGGGTGCGTGCAGCGCATTCCCGCTCGGTCCGGTTCCGCCGTCATTGGGCCGGCGGGAATGTTGCATCTGGCGCCGAACGGCAGAAGTGGTGAATGCTGCACAGCAGCGAACGCCCATCGGGAACGGCAGCGAAGGGCCGAGGCTGTGTCAAAACTCGGTCGCGCATGTTGAGGCGCGGAAGGAAGTTCTCCGAAAGACGCCAAACGGAGATCGTGTTCTAGAAATTTCTGACCTAGATGAATCTACGAGGAAATTTTTCCACGCAAGCTCTCAAAGCTGGAGTTTTGGCACACCCTCGGTCGAGGCTGTGTGGAAACTCGCTTCCATGGTAGAGTTTCGCGAGGCGGCGGGAGACGCAGATGGCGGGGTTCATCGAGGGCATTCAGCACGATCAGACGGCGCTGTTTCCGGATCGGCTTGAGGACTGGATCGGCGAGGACCACCTTGTCCGCGTCGTCGATCTGTTTGTCGGGGAACTCGATCTTCCGGCCCTTGGTTTTGTCCGCACGGCGCCGGCCCGAACCGGGCGCCCCGGCTATCATCCTGGGGTTCTTCTGAAGCTGTTCATCTATGGCTATCTGAACCGGATCCCGTCGAGCCGCCGGCTGGAGCGGGAGGAGGGACGCAGTGTCGAGGTGATGTGGTTGACCGGCAAGCTGATGCCCGATCACAAGACCATCTCGGATTTCCGGCGTGATAACGGCCCGGCAATTCGCAAGACCTGTGCGCAGTTCGTGGATCTCTGCTGGCGGATCGGGGTTCTGAAGGGCGATTGCATCGCCATCGACGGCAGCAAATTTAAGGCGGTCAACAACCGTGATCGCAACTTTACCAAGGGAAAGATCGCCAGTCGCCTCGCTCACCTGGAGGCCGATGTCGAACGCTATATTGACGAGATGGTCCGCATCGACCGGCAGGAAGAGGGCGAGGTGCGGACCGA
>JBKEBH010000275.1:0-8855 GCA_047973065.1 Paracoccus sp. (in: a-proteobacteria)
AGATCCGGGTTGGCGTGCTGAACGGCTTCACCGCGCTTGGCATACCCGTCACCGAAGCCGTGGGATGAAGACGTCCGGGGAAAGGGGACGTCCGATTTGCACCCGATTGGTGCAACAGAGCCCCTATACACTTCAAAACCCCCTGCGCCTTATGCACATTTACGATATTTTCTATGTTTCACCCCACCCTTGCAAAAGAAGGTGGGGTAAAACCCCACCCTACATTCAGCCCTGCGGTTCCAGCTTGTCCTGGGTGCGCAGATCGAAATCGGAGGCATCGTGACGCTCCCACAGCTGCTCGGATGGCTCGCCCCAGGTGCGGTTGACCATCAGCCCGCGCTGCACGGCCGGACGGGCGGCGATTTCCTCGGTCCAGCGGACCAGGTTTTTATAGCTGGCAGCATCGAGGAAGGTGACCGCATCGCCGTAAGCGCCGCCCTGCGTGATCCGCCCATACCACGGGAAGATCGCCATATCGGCAATCGAATACTCATTGCCGGCCATGAAGTGATTGTCGGCCAGATGGCGGTCCAGAACGTCCATCTGGCGCTTTACCTCCATCGTGTAGCGGTCGATGGCATATTTGATCCTGACCGGCGCGTAATGGAAGAAATGCCCGAAGCCGCCGCCCAGAAACGGCGCCGAGCCCATCTGCCAGAACAGCCAGTTCAGCGCCTGGGTGCGCGGGGCCAGGTCCTTGGGCAGGAATTCATCGAATTTCTCGGCCAGATACAGCAGGATCGATCCCGATTCGAAGACCCGCACCGGCGGGTCGAACATCTGATCGGTCATGGTCGGGATCTTGGAATTGGGGTTCACCTCGACAAAGCCGCTGCCGAACTGATCGCCCTCGCCGATCCGTATCAGCCAAGCGTCATATTCAGCGCCATAATGCCCCTTGGCCAGCAGCTCTTCGAGCATGATGGCGGCTTTCTGACCGTTCGGCGTGGCCATCGAGTAAAGCTGGAACGGATGCTTGCCGACCGGCAGCTCGGCCTCATGCGTGGGGCCGGCGATGGGGCGGTTGATCGAGGCGAACTGGCCGCCATTGCCGGGCTCCCATGTCCAGACTTTCGGCGGGGTATAGTCTTCGCTCATGGCGTATCCTGTCCTGTAGGCGATTGAGATCAGCACAGACTTGTCGTCTGCGCCGCCACATTTCAACCTCTCATCGCAGCCATGCGCGCAAGGCCCGCCAGGGTCGGCCATCGATCGCCGCCAGCCCGAGCCCGATCAGGACCATCCCGGCCAGATGGCGCGGCAGCAGGGTTTCACCCAGAAACGCGATGCCCAGCACGATGGCGCTGACCGGGATCAGGAAGGTGACCAGCGACAGGTTGGTCGCCCCGGCACTGGCAAGGATGCGGAAGTAGAGCAGATAGGCGAAGGCGGTCGAAATCGCCGCCACCCCGATCAGCGCGGCAATGGCACCCGCGCCCGGCATCGGCAGCATCCAGGGCCGGTCGATGATCATCACCAGCGGCAAAAGGATCACGCTGGACGCGGCCACCTGCCCGGTCGCGGTCTGGATCGGCGTGATCCCCATGGTTCGGAAGCGGCGCCCATAGATGCTGGCAATCGCATAGGACATGGCCCCGCCCAGACACATGAGCTGGGCCGCCAGATGCCCGCCGAGCCCGTGCACCGCATCGCCCCCGATCATCACCGCTACCCCGGCAAAGCCGATCAGCACCCCGGCAAGCTTGCCGCCATTCATCCGCTCATCCCGGGTCAGGATCTGCGCGAAGATCACCGTGAACAGCGGGGTCGAGGCATTGAGGATCGAGGCCACGCCCGAGGCAATCTGGCTTTGCCCGGCGACAATCAGCGAAAACGGGATGACGTTGTTCAGCAGCCCCATGACGAAAAAGGCCCGCCAGATCCCGGGCCCGCGCGGCATATGCTCGCCCCGCAAGCGCAGCAGCAGGTAAAGGATCACCGCCGCCAGACCGACCCGGGCAACCACCACGATGAAGACCGGCAGTTCACGTATGGCGATTTCATTGAAAAAGAACGAGCCGCCCCAGACCAGAGACAGGGTCAGCAGCATCGCCCATTCCTGCAGGGTCATTGGACGGGAAGCAACAGGATCTGACATGGGCAAACATCTCCATCGGTAACAGACATGCGCAAGGCCATAGCATGTCCGCCGGGAAAGCAGAGCCGTTTTTCGGGCGTCTTATTCTCGGTTGACCGCGAAGCCCCCTTGAGGGCACCGGAAGATCAAAGAGTTGAGGTCGCGCTCGCACATCTCTCCCACCTGCCTGCCAAGCCTTCCCCCTACAGCTGACCTTTGCTGCGCGTCAGGTGAACTGGTGACATGCGGGACTGGTCGTCAACGACAAGGCAACTGCGCTCATTGAGAGGGGATGTGTAGAGTATCTGCGCACGCCAAGTATCATCCGTAATCACGACGGTCTGGCCATTCGCATCCCGAACATGAGCAGCAAGCCCGCCATCACCAGGATGGAAGGCCTTGCCGCAGTTGTTTTCCGGGCCAGACCCGAGGTTTCTTCCCAGTCCACCATCATGACGCCCAGCGTTACGGGGAGCGCATCGCGTTTGTCCGTGGCGGGACGCAAGCAATCGTCGGGGCGCTTCCGACGCTATGGAAAAGAATACCTGCCAGCTGAGGAAATCCTTGCTGACAGCCCGCGCCTATCTTCCCGGCACGCTCGGCGGGATCTTGTCGGGCGGAGGGCAGATCTGGCGTCATTTCGCCGGAATGGCCCGCAGGCGGACCCTTCGGCCAAACGCCGCTGCGGCAAGGCCCTGATTTGTCTTCAATTTCCATATTCCAGACCGCAACGGTCACAGACGGGCTCGAGACCCATGTGAATTTATATTCAATCAGGGTGAGTTCAATGCCGGCAAAGAACAACTTGGTGACGGCCCCCATCGCCACGACATTGCTGGCCTTTGCCATACCAACCCTGGCCTCCTCCGTGCTGCAATCAGCCGATGGATCCATCGACACGATCTGGGTCGGCCATCTGATCGGGGATGATGCGGTTGCCGCGACCACCAATGGCAATCTGGTCATGTTCCTGATGACCTCCTTCGTCTTCGGTTTCGGCATGGCCGCGACCATCCTGGTCGGACAATCCTATGGCCGTGGCCATATCCACGAAGCCCGGCGCGTGGTCGGCACCGCCGTCGGAACCTTCGCGCCCATCGTCGTGCTCATGGCAATCGCCGGGTGGTTTCTGGCACCGACCGTGCTCAGCCTGCTGGGCACCGACGGCTCGATCACCCCTCTTGCTCAGGCCTATCTGAGGGTGACCTTTCTCGCCCTGCCCGCGGTCCTGATGATGACCATGCTGATGATGGCCCTGCGCGGCAGCGGCGATGCGATCACGCCCCTGATCTTCATGAGCATTGCCGCGGTGCCCAATGTCGCGCTGAACCCGGTCTTCATTGCCGGGCTGGGGCCGGCGCCGAAGCTTGGCATCGGCGGGTCGGCACTGGGCACGGCGATTGCCAATTACATCGCGCTGACCGCCATGGTGATCTATATCTATGCCCGCGATCCGCCCCTGCGGCTGCGCGGGCCCGAGCTAGCCTATCTCAAGCCCGATGGCAGGATTCTGTCGCTGATGGTGTGCAAGGGGCTGCCGATGGGGATCCAGATGATCGTGGTTTCGGGCTCCATGCTGGCGATGATGCGTCTGGTGAACGGTGAGGACGTCAATACCACGGCGGCTTTCGGCGCCACCCAACAGATCTGGACCTATGTGCAGATGCCGGCCATGGCGCTTGGCGCGGCGGTCAGCTCGATAGCGGCGCAGAATATCGGCGCCGGTCGCTGGGACCGGGTCGGCGAGATCACCAAATAAGGGGTCATCTATAACATCGTGCTGACCGGTGGCCTGGTGGCGTTGATAATGCTCTTCAATCATCAGGCGATTGCGCTTTTCCTGGGCGACGATTCCGATGCGGTGGGCATTGGCGAGCATATCATCAATGTCGCGACCTGGGGCTTCATTCCCTTCGTCATGACCATGGTGCTTTTCGCCACGATCCGCGCCAATGGTCAGGTGGTCTGGCCGCTGATCGTCCTGTTCGTTGCCATGTTCCCGATCCGGCTCGGCGTTGCATATGGCTTCATGGGCACGCTCGGTGCCGATGCGATCTGGCTGAGCTTCCCGGCTGCGATGCTGGCGACCATGGTCATGGGAATCCTGCTGTATCGCTTTGGCAACTGGCGCAATGAAAGCGATATGGAACTGGCTGCCGGCCAGCCCGCAAGCCAGCCGGCAGCCCTGTCATCGGAAGCCTGCCCGCCGGGTTCACCGACCACCGCCAACTCGCCGCCATTGGGCAAAAGATCGGCTGTGATCCGTTGCTGAGCAAATATTCGCGGCCCCGGACCGCCGGGGCCGCTTTTCAATGGCCGGGCCGCTCCTCGGCCGGGCGGCCCCGCTTCGCCCCGCCCCGTCCCACTCCGATATTGCATATCGGACCGTGCACGCTTAATTTCCGACAAAATTAGTTTGACAATCTGGCCGGCAACTGGTTCCTAATCTGCAATATTGTTTTGCCGCCCATCTGCCGGCGGACCGACCAAGGAGAAACCATGTTCCGTTCGACCATGACCGCCATGTCGCTCGCCCTGCTGATCCCGGCGATGGCCCCGGCAGCCTATGCCGCAACCCCCGATGAGGTGGTGGCCAATTATGCCGACATCGCCGAGGCCGCCTATGGCGACAGCCTGAGCACGGCTCGGGCCCTGCGTGAAAAGGTCGCGGCTCTGGTTGCCGATCCCTCCGAGGAAACCCTGAACGCCGCGCGCGCCGCCTGGACCGCCGCCCGCGTGCCCTATCAGCAGACCGAGGCCTTCCGCTTCGGCAATCCCATCGTCGATGACTGGGAAGGCCGGGTGAATGCCTGGCCGCTGGATGAGGGGCTGATCGATTATGTCGCCGAAGACACCCCGTCCGCCGAAGATAACGAAATGGCCCAGCTCAATGTCATCGCCAATCCGTCGCTGGATCTGTCGGGCACCACGCTGGATGCCAACGTGATCACCCCCGAACTGATCTCGGGCCAGCTTCATGAAGCCGGCGGGATCGAGGCCAATGTCGCCTCGGGCTATCACGCCATCGAATTCCTGCTCTGGGGGCAGGATCTAAACGGCACCGGCCCCGGTGCCGGTGCCCGTCCCTATACCGATTACGCGACCGGCGAAGACTGCACCGGCGGCAATTGCGACCGCCGCGCCCAGTATCTGACCGCCGCCACCGATCTGCTGATCGCGGATCTGGAGGAAATGCTCGCCAATTGGCAGGCCGGCGGCGCTGCGCGCCAGGCTGTGACGGAAGACCCGCAGGCCGGGCTGAACGCCATGCTGACCGGCATGGGCAGCCTGTCCTATGGCGAGCAGGCCGGCGAGCGCATGAAGCTCGGCCTGATGCTGAACGATCCCGAGGAAGAGCATGACTGCTTTTCGGACCAGACCCATTACAGCCATTATTATGACGGGCTCGGCATCCAGAACGTCTATCTTGGCCGCTATGTGAAAGTGGACGGATCCGAGCTGACCGGCCCATCGCTGTCGGAACTGGTCTCCGAAAAGGATGCCGCGCTCGATACGCAGCTGAAGTCCGATCTCGACGCCTCACTGGCGGCTCTGGGTACGTTGAGGGACAAGGCCGAAGCCGGCATGTCCTATGATCAGATGCTGGCGCCGGGAAATGCCGAAGGCGAAGCCCTGATCATGGCCGGTGTCGATGCGCTGGTGAAGCAGACCCGCGAAATCGAACGCGCCGTTGGCGTGCTCGGTCTCAACGATATCGCCTTCGAGGGCTCCGACAGCCTCGACAATCCCAATGCCGTTTTCCAGTAAGGACATCCGATGATCGTCTGCCACTGCAATCAGATCTCCGACCACGATATCCGTGCCGCTGTTGGCTGGATGCGCGCAGCCGACCCTGATACAATCGTGACGCCGGGCAAAATCTATCATGCGCTCGGCAAGCGTGCCGATTGCGGCGGCTGCATGAAACTGTTCGTTGCGCAGATGCGTGCGGCGGATGGGTTTGCTGTGGGCGACGGACAATCGGTGCCGGCAATATTGACTGGCCTGCGCCAGAAGGCCGTGGGCTGACAGGAAAGGAATTCCCATGAAGGGCGTCGCAAAGGTTATCGAATACCTGAACGCAGCATTGCGCTCGGAACTGACGGCAGTCAGCCAGTACTGGCTGCATTACCGGCTTCAGGAAGACTGGGGTTACGGTCGCATCGCCGACAAGTCCCGCACCGAATCCATTGAGGAGATGAACCATGCCGACCGGCTGGTTCAGCGCATCCTCTTCCTCGAAGGCCATCCCAACCTGCAAAAGCTCGACCCGCTGCGCATCGGCCAGAACATCCGTGAGACGCTGGAATGCGATCTGGCCGGCGAGCATGACGCGCGTAGCCTTTATATCGAGGCTCGCAATCACTGCGAAAAGGTCGGCGATTACGTCAGCAAGGCGCTGTTCGAGGATCTGATCGGCGATGAGGAAGGCCATATCGACTTCCTGGAAACCCAGATCGCCCTGCATGACGAGATCGGCACCCAGAATTACGGCCTGCTGAACGCCAAACCCGCAAGCGAGGCCGAATAAGCCTTTGGGCGGGTGCCATTCCGGTGCCCGCCCCTCTTATCTGACGAGTGACGAACTGCCATGAATAGCTTTGCCATGACCCGCCGGCCGACCGCCCCAGCAACAAGGATGGCGCCGTTTCTGGCACTGCTGCTCGCCTGCACCGCCCTGCCCGTATTGGCCGATGAGCAGCCGCAGCCCTGGCTTTCCGAGCCGCATCTGAACATCGTCCCGCGCACGCCCGAAGAAACCGCCCGGATCAGCGCCGTCACCGCCCCGACCCACGATTTCACCCAGCCCGAAGCTTTCGAGCAGAACCCGGCCGGCGGCGCAACCACCCGCTATCTCACCACCGCCGACGCATTCTCACAATTCTCGCCGAACATGCCGACCGCCAGCGAGATGGATTTCAAGCTCGGCAACGGCATCTTCCGCAAGCTCTGGGTCGGTGCCCCATCTTCGACCAAAGGCAGCGACGGGCTCGGCCCGCTTTATAACGCCCGGGCCTGCCAGAATTGCCACATCAAGGATGGCCGCGGCCACCTGCCCGACGGTCCTGATGACAGCCGGGTCTCGGCCTTTCTGAAACTGTCGATCCCGGGCGGTACCGGCCATCCCGAGATCCCCGATTACATCCCGACCAGCCCCGATCCGGTCTATGGCGGGCAGTTGCAGGATCTTGCCCTGGCCGGTTTCCTGGCCGAGGCAAAGATGGGCATCGACTGGCATGAAACCCCGGTGACACTGACTGATGGCACCGAAATCCGCCTGCGCGCCCCGCGCTACAGCCTGGAGAACCCGGCCTATGGCGCCCCGCATGCGGATCTGATGACCTCGCCGCGGGTCGCTCCGCAGATGATCGGCCTCGGCCTTCTCGAAGCGGTGCCGGTCGCCGATATCCTCGCGCTTGCCGATCCGGGTGACACCGATGGCGACGGGATTTCCGGCCGTGCCCAGATCGTCTGGTCGGCGGAATACGATCAACCCATGCTCGGCCGCTTCGGCCATAAGGGCGGCAACTCCACCATCCGCGCCCAATCGGCCGGTGCCCTTGCCGGCGATATGGGGCTCTCGAACCCGCTGGCCCGGGATCCTTCCGGCGAGTGCACGGACACTCAGGACGCCTGCCGCAAGGCCCCGGCCGGTCAGGAAGCGGATATCCGTGACGGGCTGGAAGTGGACAGCGAAAGCCTCGATCTGGTGACCTTCTATTCGCAGAACCTCGCCGTACCCGAGCGCCGCCAGCTGGATGATCCGCAGGTCCTGCGCGGCAAGGAAATCGCCTATTCGATCGGCTGCACCTCCTGCCACAACCCGAAATTCGTGACCCACCGCCTCGAAGACCAGCCCGAACAGAGCTTCCAGCTGATCTGGCCCTATACCGATATGCTGCTCCACGATATGGGCGAGGGCCTTGCCGACAACCGCCCCGAAGCGCGCGCCGATGGCCGCGAATGGCGCACCGCTCCGCTCTGGGGCATATCACTGAACAAACAGGTGACCGGAACCGAAAGCTATCTCCATGACGGCCGCGCCCGCAGCCTTATCGAAGCCATCCTCTGGCATGGCGGCGAAGCTGAACCCGCCCGCAACGCCGTCATCTCCCTGCCAACCGAGGACCGCGCCGCCCTCCTCGCCTGGCTGAACTCCCTCTAAAGCGTCCGACCGAAAACCTGCATCGTTGGGATTCCCCTGAGATCTGATCTGTGATTCATCCTGTTTGGGAGGATTGGTCATGTCAGCACCTTTGCCGGTCGCGCTTCGAGCGCGGTTTCATGATTTGATTGAGGAAGGGTTAAGTGGTCGCGCGGCGGCGTTGCGCCTTCAGCTTTCGCCTGCCACTGGTGGAGTAACGCTTTCAAGTTGGTGATGCCCTGAGGGGCGGCATATCAAGGCGGTGTCTACGCGCCGTCAATTCTCAGCCGAGAAAGGGATATGCCACATGTCCGCAATCTTCCCGATCCATCGGGATTTTCCGCCGGCCCGCTGACCGATCTGGTGCGCGATGGCGCACGGCAGTTGATCCGCCAGGCTGTCGAAGCCGAGCTTGCGACGCTGCTGGAGCACCACACGGCCGAGAAGCTGGAAGACGGCCGGGCGCGCCTGGTCCGGCACGGGCATCTGCCCGAACGCAAGGTTCTGACCGGGATCGGGCCGTAAGGAGCTGCTGGCCATGACCGATGGTTTCCGCGAAAGCACGCAAAGCTGGTGTGGGGTGCTGCTCGATCTCAAGCGCCGGGGCCTGAAGCAGGACCCGAAACTGGCCAT
>JBKEBH010000294.1:0-4881 GCA_047973065.1 Paracoccus sp. (in: a-proteobacteria)
AGCTATTAGTTTAAGGTTGGCTATTGGGTGATTTCGCTGCGCGTTGTCTCGGTCATTGAGGCGATTTCGCAGGTTTTTTAGAGCTGAAGGGTTGCCTACAGCAGCGCGCGAAACCGCCGCCTCACTCATCGAGCGGCGGTCAATTTCTGCGTAAACCTCAGACAACAGCATATCCATGGGATTCCGTTAGCCTGAAAAGGCTAAAAAGGAAAGATCAATCATTATTTGGCCCTATAAGGCTTTATATAACGAGCTTAATAGGGCTAGATGCTGTATGAGCAGTTACACCGAACATCTGATCCAGCTGGCCGACACCATGGGCGCTTACGAGAATATTTCTCATTGGGCGATCTCCATGCGCCTTACGGGCAAGGGTGATCTGATCGATCGCCTCAAGAAGGGCGGTGACGTTCGGACCGCGACCTATGAGCAGCTGATGAGTAAATTCAGCCAGCTCTGGGCAGAGGATCTCGAATGGCCGCGCGCGGTCCCGCGCCCGTCCATGCAGAAAGGAGCCGCGTGATGCCGTCTGTTTCCGAAATCATTGCCGACCGGCTGCATGAAGGGGTGATGTGATGATCGACATCATCCCGCTCGATTTCGAGACCAATGCCGTGCGCATCATCATGCAGGACGGTGAGCCGTGGTTCGTCGCTGCTGATGTGTGCCGGGTGCTGGAGCATAGCAATATCCGTGTTGCCATCAGCAGATGGCTTGATGACGACGAAAAGGGTGCAACGATATGTGACACCCCTGGCGGCAAACAGAGCCTGAATATCGTCTCTGAAAGCGGTCTTTATGCCCTGATTATCAGGAGCCGCACCCCTGCCGCCAAGCGCTTTCGCAAGTGGGTCACGGCGGAGGTTCTCCCGACGATCCCGCGCACTGGCAGCTATTCTCTTCCGGGCCGTGACGGCAACGATCTGGCGATCAAGCGCGCCCGGTTCGAGGCTCTGCCGCAGGGTTCCCGCGATAAGGCCGAGGCGAAGGCTGCGGCCGTGGTCCATGTTCAACAGTTGACCGCAGACGGGATGAAGGTTGGCGAGGCGGTGGCGATTGCTGCTGAGCGGTTCGGGATCAGCACCCGCACGATCTATAACGCCCGCAATGCCACCTACATGGTGCCGCGCGCGGATTTCGGTCCGGCGCTGATGCACAAGGGCTGCGGCCTGCGCGGCATGCAGGTCGAATGTCATCCTGACGTGCTGCGGACCTTCTGCCAGCTGCGCGAAACCGGGGCGCGCTTCACCGATTGCTATCACCGCACGGTCGAGATTGCCGAAGAGCGCGGCTGGTCGCCCATTCCCGCCATTTACAACCTGCGCCGCGCAGCCAAGCGCCTGCTGGCCGGCGATCAGGCTATCCACCAGAAAGGAGCCGCGTGATGCCGTCCATTTCCGAAATCATCGCCGACCGGCTGCGCGAGCTGCGCGGCAAGGAGACGCAGGAAGATTTTGCCCGCATGATCGGGGTCTCGCGGGCCACCCTCGCCAATTACGAGGCCGGCCGGACGGTGCCGCGTCCTTCGGTTTGCCGGCGGATCTGCCGGAAGCTCGGGATAGCTGAGAACACGCTGACCAATATGCCGGCAACCACCGTCATTCGCGAGATCAAGCGCGGCCTGCCTGACGCCCCGCTTGATTTCCACGCATCCATGCTGCGCGTGCTGATCACGCTCGACGAAATGGCGCCGCTGTTCGCACGTCTTGATTTTGAGATCCGCATTCTGGCCCGCGCCGCCCTGGCCGAGGCCCCCGAACTGGAGGAGGCTCCCGATGTCTGAACCTCGTGTCTGTCTTGAAGAGATTATCCGCAGCGCTGCTGCCAATCTTCCGGAATGGAAGCGTGCCAGCGTGCTGATCCAGCTCATGGTCGAGATGAGCTCGGTCGAGGCTCTCGGCTATGCGCGGCTGTCGATCAAGCGCCGTATGGAGGAGCTGATTGACGGGTTCGGGGCTGATCCTATTCAGGTCGAGGTGGGCGTTGATTGGGCGCGGGATATTGCGCGGTATCGAAATTCCGGATCCACACCATGGGCAGGTGTGAATAATCGAGAAGATGCCGAAGCCTTTCTCGAAACCGCATCGGCAGAAGATATTCGTGCGACCTATGAACTTCTTCTGCAAGGCCGCCCAATTCATGACGACTGGTCAGTCGCGAGAGCGCATATAGCGTCTGCCGTGTCTTCCAGCGAACGCATCTGGCGTCGGGTGATGCAGGCAGTTTCCGCCACACCACGTCTGCGATTCGGGTCGCGCCCGGCGGGATCTGATCAAGAAGGTCGGTCATGATGCGCTCCCACTCATCCTCGGTCGCAACCGGCTCGAATCTTGGCACCGGCTGTCCCGCCAGCAGCGTATCTTCCAGCATGGCCAGCTCATCGAAGAGCTCGGAGGCCCCAAAACTTCGCAGCGGCGGCTCGAGCCCCTCAGCAGTCGTGTTTGACAGAACGAATACAGCCATCGAATCCCTCCCTCGGCTCATCTTCTCTGCCGAGTATAGGGCCGACCCTGGGGCGGTGGTGACCGATCACAACATTCTTTTCATCGCGGCCGATGATCTCTGCTCGCCAAGCCTGATGCAGCGGCTTTATCCGGGGCTCACCTTCCCGAACCTCTCTCGTCTGGCGGCGATGGGGACCAACTTCACGCAGGGCTATTGCACCGTCCCGATCTGCGCGCCTGCGCGCGCAGCAATGATGACCGGGCTGTCGCCGATGGCCAGCGGAGCGTTCGAGCTGCAGGCCGGGTGGCTGGAGATTGTGCGCCCCAACCAGACATGGCTCAAGCGGCTGCTGGAGGCGGGCTATGTCAATTATACGCAGGGAAAAATCTGGCACGGCTACGCGGCTCAGCCGCCCGAGGTTTATGCCGAGCTCTTCCCTGACGACAGGCCGTTCCGGTTTTCCTATTACCCGAAGGGTGAAAATGTCGGCGTGATCGATCACGGCGGGGTGACCAAAGAACTTTCTGGGGTCGGGTACTACAACACCGAGACCGGCGAGAGCATTGAGGCCGGCTATTACGATAGTTGGGTCACGTCGGAGACCATCCGAAAAATGGAAGGTCATGACGACTCTCGCGGCCCCTTTGCGTGTTTTACCGGGTTCAAGGCCCCCCACACCATCACCGACGTCCCTGAGCGCTTTTTCACCGAGATCCCGCTGGACGGCGTAATGCTCCCCGCAGAGTGGGACGGGCCATGGCCCACCCTGCCATTTGCCCCCAATTGGATCACCGGAAACTGGGTCAACGACGATCAGCCGGACCCCTCGCTTTGGAGCGAGGCGCTCGTCGAGAAGGTTCGCCGCTCGATCTGGAGCTACATCGTCCATGCCCGCTGGATGGACGAAAAGCTCGGCGAAATCCTCGACTATCTCGAAACCAGCCGCCACGCGGACAATACGATCATCGTGTTCTATTCGGATCATGGTTTCCATCTGAGCGACCACAATCTCTGGCACAAATACACGCCCTATGTGCAGGCCTGTCAGGCTCCAATGATCATCAGCGTTCCAGGTCATCCCGCGCGCGAGATCGATACTCCGGTCAACCATACCTGCATCGGAGCCACGCTGCTCGACTATGCAGGTCAGCCGGTGCCGGCGTGGTTCATGGGCACCTCGCTGCGCGAGATGATCGAGACCGGCAGTCAGGACGGACTGCCTCCCGCCTCGGTCTTCTGGTTCACCACATCTTCGACCGCCGAAAAGATCGGCTCCGAAATTCACTATACGACCGTCTATTCTGACGGCTCCACCGAGCAGTTTAACCTGTCAGATGACCCGATTGCCAAGATCGACATCTGGGATGCCGGCGATGCGTTCAAGTCCGGCCTGCGCGATCACGCAATCGCGGCCGCTTACGACTGGGGGATGTTGCTGGTCGAGGAGGCGGCGGACCTGTCGCGCCCGTCGCTGCTGCAAAACTATCTCGATGCGCAGGTGACCTCGCCTGTTGCGGCCACGTCGTTTGTCGCGCTCGGAGAGTTCAACTCGCGCGGCTGGTCGCCGCATTACACGAAGTCCTGGCAGAATCGTTTCGACAAGGAATCGTCTCGGGATGTGGTCATGCCCGCGCATGTCACCGATTTTGCACCGTTCGCATGGCGCTTCCCGGGCGGAAACGTGAATATCCACGCCAACGACAAGAGCAATTTTTTGCATCTCAATGGCAACAAGGGCGATGTGGCAATCGATCTTGGCGCCGGTGACGATGAGATAGGAGCGTCCGGCGTTGCCGGTCCGATGGCGGTCCGCGTCTATGGCGGCAAGGGCAATGACATGCTGCGTCTCGGTGAGCGGGCCGGGGCGGCCTGGGGCGGTGATGGCGACGATACGATCCGGGGATCTGTGCTGCACGACGAGCTGGACGGCGGTGCAGGCGATGACCTGATTGTCGGCGGTACCGGCTACGACACGATCCGGGGCGGGCCGGGTGACGATACCATCGACTCTGGCGGCGGCTATGACGTGATCCATGCGGATGGCGGCGCTGACGTGATCACGACGGGCGATCTTGCAGACACGGTGATTGTCTCCCGCACCGGGCGGTTGGTCACAATCACCGATCTGACGGCCGAGGACACGGTGGACCTGTCGGCCTGGGCACCGCTTGGACCCGCCACTGCGGTCCAGGACGGGGCCGACGTGATCGTCACGGCGGCGATGGAGCGGCTCCTCCTCCAAAACACCACGCTGGCTGTTGCGCAGACCGCAATCACGGGAGTAAGCGTCAATGTCTGATCCGTCCGAAATCCCCCCCGGAACCGCCGAGGCCGTCGCCGCAGGCTGCACCTGTCAGCAGGCGGACGGCGAGTACTGCCGCAATCCGATCTGGCCCGGCTGGGTGGTCGATGACTGTCCGCTGCATGACCCGCGCA
>JBKEBH010000300.1:0-3406 GCA_047973065.1 Paracoccus sp. (in: a-proteobacteria)
CGATCCGAAATTGCAGGGTTTTCAACGGAACCCTATGAAACCCTGCAGTTCAAAGCTACCAAAACCGATCCTTTGTCTCAGAAAATCAGCATGTTGTCGGTTGTTCAGAGCCAACTAATTAGGCGCTGCTATTAAAGATTGACGTAAGGTCTGATTACGGCATTTTGCGGGATATTGTGGCGAGAGTTTCAACTTCTAAATGAATGGGATTACACATCTGTTCTATGATGGCATGGAATTTTGCCGCAGCTGTCCGGCTGCCCGTGATCAGAAGGGTGCGGGCGCCGAAAAGCTCATCTGCACGCCGCTGTCGGGATGGCGCAAGCGCAGGGTTTCGGCATGGAGCATCAGGCGCGGGTAATCTGCCGCAGCGCCCGTCGCATAAAGCGGATCGCCAAGGATCGGATGGCCAGTTTCGGCCATATGGACGCGCAGCTGATGGCTGCGTCCGGTCAGCGGCATCAGCCGGATCCGGGTTTCGTCCTCGCTTGCTTTGACCGCGCGCCAGTCGGTCCTGGCCGGGCGGCCCTCGTCGAAATCGACCTTCTGGCGCGGGCGGTTCGGCCAATCGACGATCAGCGGCAGCTCGACCGTGCCGGTCTTTTCCGCGACCCGCCCGGCGACGCGGGCGAGATAGGTCTTCTTGACCTTGCGCTCCTCGAATTGCTTCGACAGGTGCCGCTGCGCATGCGGGGTCAGGGCGAAGACCATAACGCCCGAGGTGTCCATATCCAGCCGGTGCACCAGCAGCACGGTCGGGAAGGGACCGCGCAGCCGCTCGATCAGGCAATCGGTCTTGTCCTCGCCGCGCCCGGGGACCGACAGCAGGCCGGCCTGTTTGTTGACCACCAGAATTTCGTGATCGTCATGCAGGATGACCGGCGGATCGGCGGGAGGGGTGTAGGTAAAGCTCATTTTGCCACCAACCGGATGGCAAGCCCGGCAAAGATCACCGCGGCAACCTTGTTCAGCACACCCATATGCCGGCCAAGGCGCAGCCCCATCCAGCCGGCGATGATGCCGTAAGCCATGGTGATCATCGTCCCGGTGAGCGTGAAGATCAGCCCGAGGCCCAGGATCTGCTGCCAGATCGGCCCATATTCCGGTCTGGCGAATTGCGGCAGGAAAGCCAGCAGAAACAGCACCGGCTTGGGATTGAGAATATTCGACAGCGCGCCCCTTCGGACGATCCGCCAGGCATGTTCCGGGGTGCCGGCGGTCAGGGCATGGGGCTTTGAGGTCCAGCTTTGCCAGGCCAGAAACAGCAGATATCCGGCGCCGATATATTTCACCGCCGTCAGCAGCTCGGGATGCGCCCTGGCAATCGCCCCCAGCCCAATGGTGGCGAGCGTCAGGTGAAACAGCACGCCCAGTCCGACCCCAAGCCCGGCCAGAGCGCCTGCACGCGGCCCGCCCTTGATCCCGCAGGCGCTGGCGAACATCACATCCTGTCCCGGCGCGAGGTTCAGCAAAAGCCCGCCGCCAATGAAGGTGGTCAGCTGCGCGGGCGGAATATTGGCGATGGTGTCCCAGATCATGCCGCCTTGATTAGCGCGGCTTTTGCGAGCTGGCGAGGGGTGATATCCAAGGGATGTCAGCCAGGAGGGGAATGATGGTTTCGGAAAAGCAGAAGATGATCAGCGGGCAGCCCTATGATCCCGGCGATGCCGAGCTGCGGGCCGACCGGTTGCGGGCATCGCAATGGATGGATCGCTATAATGCCGCGATCGCCCGACCGATGGCCGAGCGGCTGGAAATGCTGCGCGATCTCTTTGCCGGGGTCGGCGATGGCAGCGCGATCCGACCGTCTTTCTATTGCGATTACGGCCAGAATATCACCTTCGGCAGGGAGGTCTTTCTGAATTTCAACTGCGTGATTCTGGATGTCGCTCCGGTCAGCATCGGCGATGGGGCCATGTTCGGTCCCGGCGTACAGATCCTGACCGCCGATCACCCGGTCGATCCGGTGGAGCGGGCCAGCGGGCTGGAAACCGGGCGTCCGATCTCCATCGGGCGCAATGTCTGGGTCGGCGGCGGTGCCATCATTCTGCCCGGCATCACCATCGGCGACGATGCGATCATCGGCGCGGGGGCGGTGGTGACCCGTGACGTTCCGGCTGGGGCCAAGGCTGTCGGCAATCCGGCGCGGCGGCGTTGACCGGCAGGAAAGACCTGGCAAGATGATCAATCAAGATCGCCTGTGTGATATCATGGAAAACCGTTCCGCCTTCGCTCGCCATATGGGCATCGAGATGATCGAGGTGACCGAGGATCGGCTGATCATGGATCTGCCGGTAAGCGAAGCTCTGGCCAATCGCAACGGGGTCATGCATGGCGGCGCCATCCTCGGGCTGACCGATCATGCCGGCGGAACCGCGACCATGATCCGGCTGGCCGAGGGGACGACGACGGCGACCGTGGAATCGAAGGTGAACTTCCTGCGCCCGATCCGCATCGGTGATATTGCCCGGGCCACGGTGAGCGCGGTTCATCTGGGCAAGACCATTCAGGTCTGGGATATTGCCGTGACCCGGGCAGACGGCAAGCTGGCCGCCAGGGTCACTCAGACCCAGATGGTCATGGTCTGGAAGGAGCCGGGGCAGGCCGGCTGAACAGGTTTTTCTTGCGTTGCCGGGCGGGCTGTGATCACTGCGAGCATCACGAGAAAGGTCGTATCATGAGTAGACTGTTTTCTTCTTTCTTCTTCCTCGTCGTGGCTGGGGGCCTCGCCTATCTCTGGCTGGTTTCGGGCTTCAGCGTCCTGCTGGGCGGGCCGAGCAAGAACACCATCGTCAATGTGACCCGCGAGGTCATGATCGCAACAGCGCCGTCCGAGGAGTTTCGTCAGATCGCCGAAGATGCGCAGATCACCCCGAAAGGGTTCTGCCGCAAAGACGATGACGGCGTGTTCGGCTGCATTGTCGAGCTCAAGCTGAATGACGAGACCAGGACCATGGTCACGACCCTGCGCAAGGACGATGCCGGCAACTGGATCGCTGCCGAGTAAGCCCGAGACTTCAATTCTAGCGGCCTATTGAGCCGCCAGTTCCGGTATTGGCCTTGCATCTCTCATCTCGGGGATGGCCTGATAGTCGCCAGATCTGAGAAGGGCGAGATAGTGATCTTTCTCGGCCTTTTCCTTATCGTCGAAACTCACGATGGCCGGGGTGATCAGGTCATATCCGCGGCCCGAAGCCTCGGCATTGCGATCCGAATGGAGATCGTCGGCATGGTCCCAGAAGGCAGCGGCCAGCGGAAGACTGGCGCCCGGTTCCGAGGCAAAAACTAGGGTCAGGCCTCGTTCCTGATCATAGCCAGAAGATGACGGTCGCAGCGAGGAGGATGGCGGAGAAGAAGGTTTCGGGGCATCGGTCGTATCGGGTGGCTACGCGCCTCCAGTCCTTGA
>JBKEBH010000307.1:0-26679 GCA_047973065.1 Paracoccus sp. (in: a-proteobacteria)
TCAAGGACTGGAGGCGCGTAGCCACCCGATACGACCGATGCCCCGAAACCTTCTTCTCCGCCATCCTCCTCGCTGCGACCGTCATCTTCTGGCTATGATCAGGAACGAGGCCTGACCCTAGCAATACTTACGCGGTGTCATGATACCACTTTTGTGCACTGATTTGCCGCGTGACTTCCTTCCGCTGGCGGAAACGAGCGGAAGAAAATCGTCTCGTCGAAGCCGCTTGCCGGACAACCTTGCGCGAACATACCAATAGCAGGAAAAACAACACCGTATCAGGGTATTATGCAGGATGCATGGGTGTTTTCCATTCCAGCTTATTGCGATCCTCTCATTCCAGATTACTTCCTCTCCCCCCCACTGGGTCGCGAACTGTTCATCCGGCGCACGCATGGATATGACCTGACCGATGACGGCACCCGGTTGCTGGCCGAGCTTGCCCCGGTCGAAGCGGTGATCGCCCGGGCGACCCTTCCCGCGCCGGATGACCGCCTACCTCTGGTGCGGGTCACGGCAGGAACCTAGACGATGCTGGCTTTGGTGCGGATCATGTCGTCCCTGCTGGGCGATCCGCCGGATCTGCGGCTGCGGCTGCTTCAGGGCGAGGACCTGCTGTCGATCCCGCGGCGCGAAGCCGCCATCGGCTTTCGCGCCCGCCACCCCAGCCAGGACGGGCTTGCAGGCCGGAAACTGCGCCGGGTGGCCTTTTGCCCCTATGCGGCACCGCAGGCGCCTGAGCAGTGGATTGTGGTCCGGGCCAGCACGGCTTCGGCGCATTGGCTCGCCGAACGCTGTGGCAATGCCGCCCCCCTTGAAACCGATACGCCGCGCCTTGCCCTCGACCTAGCACGGCAAGGGCTGGGTCGCCTGCTTTTGCCAACCTTCCTTGGCGATGAACAGCCCGGGCTGGAGCGGGTCGGGTCCGAGATCGACGAGCGCGCGCATGATCAATGGCTTGTCACCCATGACGAGGATCGCCACCTGCCCGAGATACGCCGCACCCTCAATCGGATCGCCGCCGCCTTCGGCGGGCCAGACCGATCCGGGGCGGACCGGACAGCCCTTGCCGGATGGCACGAACCACCCTTGCCGAAATCCCGCAAAACCGCTATAGGCGCGGCTTCGCGGTCACGCACCCTTGGAGGATGGCCGTAAACGTCAATGTAAAGGAATATATCATGGCCAAAACGATCCCGGATCTGGTGGCCGAGGCATGCACGGGGACAGGCAAGGGGGCCGCCCGTCAAGCTCGCCGTAACGGCAAGGTGCCCGGCATTGTTTATGGTGACCACAAGGACCCGGTCGCCATCCAGTTCGACTTCAACCAGCTGCTGACCAGGCTGCGCGCCGGTCGCTTCATGTCCACCCTGTGGAACCTGAAGGTTGAAGGTCAGGAAGACGTTCGCGTCATCTGCCGCAGCGTTCAGAAGGATGTGGTCAAGGATCTGCCGACCCATATCGACTTCATGCGCCTGCGCCGCACCTCGAAGGTGAACCTGTTCATCCACGTTGAATTCATCAACGAAGACAGCTGCCCCGGCCTGAAGCGCGGCGGCACGCTGGTGACGGTGCGCCCGGAAGTCGAACTGAACGTGACCGCCGGCGACATCCCCGGCAGCGTTATCGTCGATCTGGCCAACCACCAGATCGGTGACACGATCCATATCGGTGACGTCAAACTGCCGGACGGTGCCAAGCCGACCACCGAGCGTAACTTCGTGATCGCCAATATCGCCGCCCCGTCGGCCCTGGTCTCCGAAGAAAACGAAGCCGGTGTGGAAGCCGCGGAAGAAGCCCCCGCCGAGGAGTGATCCTCTGCCCCGGACGGAATATGCGAAAGGCGGCGCGGTTAGCGCCGCCTTTTCATTTGTCCGGGTGATGGCCCGGCTATGATGCCGATGCGGCCTACCCCGAAACGGCGGCGTCAATGGCGTCCAAAAGTGCCTGCCAGCTTAGCATGATCGAAGCGTGCCGGTTGGGATAGTCGCGCGCCGGCATCAGCACTTCCAGCCCCGCCCAAGGCGCGTCCGGCACTGGCCCATCCTCTTTCAACATGGCCAGAAGCTGATCGGCCCCCCTTGCGATCTCGTCGCGGCTGGCGCCCATCACGCCCTGCCCCAGCACCCCGGCCGAGGCCTGACCAAGCGCGCAGGCCCGCACTTCCTGCCCGAAATCGGCAATGCGCCCGCCCTCCATCCGCACATGCGCTGTCACCGTCGATCCGCATTGCGGCGAGCGTTTCATCGCGCTGCCCTCGGCGCCCTCAATCTTGCCCAGATGCGGGATATCCGCCGCCAGGGCGAGGATGCGTTTCGAATAAAGCTGCATCAGATCGGCGTCGGACATGGTTCCCCCGGCTTGGCTTGCGCATTAGATAGGGATCGAGACAGCGAAAGGAAAGACGATGTTCGACCCGGCAAGCCTGCGCTTTGACGCCGCAGGGCTGATCCCCGCAATCGCTCAGGATGCGGCCAGCGGCGAGGTACTGATGATGGCCTGGATGAACGCCGAGGCCGTCGCCCGCACGCTGAACACGGGCCGTGTCAGCTATTGGTCACGCTCGCGCCAGTCGTTCTGGGTCAAGGGCGAAAGCTCGGGCCATGTCCAGAAGCTGGTCGAGATGCGCGTCGATTGCGACCGCGACTGCCTTCTGCTGCTGATCGAGCAGACCGGCCCGGCCTGCCACACCAACCGGCGGTCCTGCTTCTATACCACCATCCGCGACGGCGATGAGGTCGAGATCATGGCACCGATGGCCGAATAGACTGACCGAGGGCCAGCACCCGCCCGGGGGGCGTTCAGTCGCTGGCCCGGCGGCGCTGCGCCCCTTGTTCCTGGCCAGGATTATACCCCGACCATCCGCCACACATCCTGCGGGCTGAGGCCCTGACCGCGCAGCTCGCGCAAGCTGCGCGCATCGTCGCGTTTGGCCAGCCGCTTGCCGGCCTCATCCCGGATCAACCGGTGGTGGCGGTAATCCGGGGTCTGCAGATCCAGAAGCCGCTGCAGCAGCACATGGATCCATGTCGACCCGAACAGATCGCGCCCGCGCGTTACAAGGTCGATCCCCTGCGCCGCATCATCGATCACCACCGACAGATGATAGGACGTCCCCATCCCCTTGCGGGCCAGCACGACATCGCCGATCCCGGTCAGAAACGCCTCGCGGCTCATGACATGGGGGCCTCTGTCCTGAAAGCTCAGCATATTGTCGCGCAGCAGATCGAAGGCCTGCCCGGCATCGAGCCGGATCACATCGCCCTGCGCCAGATCGCGCATGGGCCGCCCCCGACAGCTGCCCGGATAAACCAGCCCGTCCGGCCCGAGGATCGGCGCGCCTTCCTGCGGCGCCGATAATGCCGCCCTGATATCGCCGCGCGTGCAGGAACAGGGATAGGTGACGCCAAGACGCGCCAGATAATCCAGCGCATCCTGATAGATCGCCAGCCGCTCGGACTGGCGCATCACCGGCTTGCGCCAGTCAAGGCCGAGCCAGCGCAGATCTTCGAAAATCGCCACCTCATATTCCGGCTTGCAGCGGGCGCGGTCGATATCCTCGATCCGCAACCGGAAGCCGCCGGGACTGGCCGCCTCGCTGGCAATCAGCGCCGAATAGGCATGGCCCAGATGCAAAAGCCCGGTCGGTGAGGGCGCAAAGCGCGTTACTGCCCCGCCAGCCATGCCCGGAAATCGTCCTTGGCCCGGCCGGTATAGGCCGGATAGCGATCCTTGCGCCCGCGCCGCCCGGATCTGGCCTCAACCGGCGGGAACAGCCCAAAATTGACATTCATCGGCTGGAAGGTCTTGGCCTCGGCCCCGCCGGTGATGTGATGGATCAGTGCGCCCATCGCCGTGGTGCCGGGCGGCGGGGCAAGATCGGCGCCCTTCGCCTCGGCCGCTGCCATCCGCCCGGCCAGAAGCCCCATGGCCGCGCTTTCGACATAGCCTTCGACCCCGGTGACCTGCCCGGCAAAGCGCAGATTGGGCCGGGCGCGCAGCCGCATCCGGTCATCGAGCAGGGTCGGCGAATTGAGAAACGTGTTGCGGTGGATCCCGCCGAGCCGGGCAAAGCTGGCATTCTGCAGCCCGGGGATCATCCTGAAGACATCGGTCTGCGCGCCATATTTCATCTTGGTCTGGAAACCGACGATATTATACAGCGTCCCCAAGGCGTTATCGCGGCGCAGCTGCACCACCGCATGGGCTTTTTCCTCGGGCTTATGGGCATTGGTCAGCCCGACCGGCTTCATCGGCCCATGGCGCAGGGTCTCGCGCCCGCGCTCGGCCATAACCTCGATCGGCAGGCAGCCGTCGAAATAGCCAGCCGTCTCGCCCTCATGGAACTCGGTCTTGTCGGCCGCCAGAAGCGCGTCGATGAAGGCCTCATATTCGGCCTTGTCCATCGGGCAGTTGATATAGGCGGTGCGTTCTTCCTCGGTCTCGCCCTTGTCATAGCGCGACTGACGCCAGGCAATGCCCATGTCGATGGTCTCGGCATAGACAATCGGGGCAATGGCATCGAAGAAGGCCAGCGATTGTTCCCCGGTCTCGGCCCGGATCGCCTGCCCCAGAGCCGCCGAGGTCAGGGGCCCGGTCGCGATGATCCAGCGGCCCCCGCGCGGCAGCCCGGTGATCTCGCCTTCCTCGACGCGGATCAAGGGCTCGGCGCGCAGCGCGGCGGTGACATCGGCCGAAAACGCCGCGCGGTCCACTGCAAGCGCACCGCCCGCCGGCAGCTTGTGACGATCCGCCATCGCCATGATCAGCCCGCCAGCCGCGCGCATTTCCCAATGCAGCTGGCCGACTGCATTGTTTTCGTCATCGTCCGAACGGAAGGAATTCGAGCAGACCATCTCGGCGAAATCGCCCGATTTATGGGCGAAGGTTTCGACCTTGGGTCGCATCTCATGCAACACGACCGGCACGCCCGCACGCGAGATCTGCCAGGCCGCTTCCGAGCCGGCAAGTCCGGCACCAATGATGTGAATGGGTTCCATGCCGGCGGAGCTAATGCTTGTTGCAGTGCGGTGCAAGTCATCAGCGATCCCCTCCCGCGCGCAACCCCATCGCGGGACGCAAAAGGGCGCGGGAGGCCCTGCCTCCCGCGCCCTTGGATCCATGAAGCGCAGATCAGGCGTCGAGCTTTTCGACGCGCGGGGCGGCATCCGTACGCTCGATCGCAATTTGGCGGGGCTTCAGCGCCTCGGGCACTTCGCGCACCAGATCGATATGCAGCATCCCGTCGAGATGGGCAGCACCCTTGACGCGGATATGCTCGGCCAGGGTAAAGCGGCGCTCAAAGGCGCGGGTGGCGATGCCGCGATGCAGGAAGACGCGCTCGCTGTCATCCTCGGCCTTCCTGGCGGCGACGATGACCGCGCCATCGCGCAGCTCCACCGTCAGATCGTCGGCGGAAAATCCGGCCACGGCGACCGAGATACGATAGGCATCATCGCCGGTCTTTTCGATATTATAGGGAGGATAGGATTGGGTCGTATTATCGGCGGAAAGCGCCCGGTCCATGAGATCAACCATCCGGTCGAAACCAACCGAGGCACGGTAAAGCGGCGCACGATCAAAGCTACGCATGTCTACATCCTTTCGAAGCGATGTCTATGTCAGCCCCCGGAAGCCGGGCAGCAGGTTCAGGGACCCTTGCGGCGTCCCCGTGACATTTCACTTGGGATCGGCTTTCGCCGGTTTCAAGACCGCCCATCAAGGTTGCGCGGCCTCGGCCCGCCCGTCGCCCAATCCAGAAGCTGAACGGTATGGACCACCGGCACCTCGCTGCCCGAGCCGATCTGGACCATGCAGCCGATATTGCCGGCGGCGATGATCTCGGGCGCGGTGGCGCTCAAGCTGGCCAGCTTGCGGGATTTCAGCTCGGCCGAAAGATCGGGTTGCAGAAGGTTATAGGTCCCGGCCGAGCCGCAGCACAGATGCGGGTTTTCGGGCTCGACCACGGTAAAGCCGGCCTGGGTCAGCAGGGTTTTCGGCGCCGCTTTCACCTGCTGGCCATGTTGTAGCGAGCAGGCCGAATGATAGGCAACCCGGGCTGGCCGAGGGGAAACAGGCGGCAGTCCGAAGCGCTCCAGGAATTCGGTCACATCCTTCGCCAGTACGGAGATCCGTTTCGCATCCGCCTCCACCGGATCGCCTTTGAACAGGTGCCCGTAATCCTTGATGGTGGTGCCGCAGCCCGAGGTATTGATGATGATCGCATCCAAAGGGGATTCGCGCTCCGCCGCGATCAGTGTCGCAATCGCCGCGCGGGCCGTGCCCTTGCCTTCGCCCTCGCGGCCCATATGCAGGGTCATCGCGCCGCAGCAGCCGAACCCCCCGGGGATCACCACTTCGCAACCGGCCCGGCGCAGCAGGCGGATGGTGGCATCGTTGATATCGGTGTCCAGAACCCGTTGCGCACAGCCGATCATCAGCGCGACCCGCGCCCGCTTTTCGCCAATCGGCGCGATGACCTGACCGGCATCATTCGGGCTGCGCGGCGGCAGGCTGGGCGGGGCCATTTCCAGCATGGCGCGCAGCCTGCGGTCGGGGATCAGCGCCCGAAACGGTCGGGCAAGGCGGGCTGCGCGCAGGGCAAGCCGGAAACGGCCGGCATGCGGGACCGTCCGGGCCAGCATCCAGCGCAGCGCCCTGTCATGCCAGGGGCGGCGATAGCTGGCCTCGATATGGGCTTTGCCAATTTCCAGAAGATGGGCGTAATCCACGCCCGAAGGACAGGTGGTCATGCAGGCCAGACAGCCCAGACAGCGGTCGATATGGGTGACGGTCTTTTCATCCGCTGCCCGGCCGGTTTCCAGCATGTCCTTCATCAGATAGATGCGCCCGCGCGGGCTGTCGAGCTCATCGCCGCGGATCAGGAATGTCGGGCAGGTCGCGGTACAAAAACCGCAATGAACGCAGGCACGCAGGATCCTGTCGGCCTCTGCCAGAGCGGGATCGCGCAGCTGATCCTGGGTAAATTCCGTCTTCATGAGGCGCCCTCAAACAGCCCGCGCGGATCGAACTTTGTCCTCAGACCGGCGTTGAGCCGCGCGGTCACCGGATCGGGCGCGGGCAAGCTGACGGCCTCGCCGCGCATGCAAGTCGCCCGCACGCCGGGCGGCAGATCGGGGCGCCAGCCCTCGGGCGCCTCGGCCCAGATCAGCGCCCCGCCCCAGTCCACCGCATGGCGGCCCGGCAGCTGCGCCAGCACCGCCCCCGCCTGCGAGGGCCGCAGCACGATCCGCCAGAGCGGTCCGGTCCCGCCCGCCGCAAAATCGCGCAAGGCGTGGAAATCGGCATCGCCCTCGATCAACTCAGTCGCGCCGAAAGGTGCCAGCGCCTCGGTCAATGCCCTTGCCCGCAGCTCAACCGATCCCGGCAGGCCCTCAAGGCGCAGGATCACCCGGCCATCCGGCAGGCGGGCTGCGCCGGTCACGTCATTGGGTCCGCTCAGCGCCGCCACCAATGCCGCGATGGCGCGGGCGTGATCCGCCGCTTCCAGCCGCAGGGTGGCACGCAGGGGCGGCAGCGGCGCGGTCTTCAGCGCAACCTCGGTGATCGCGCCAAGCCCACCCCGCGATCCGGCCATCAGCTTGACCAGATCATAGCCGGTCACGTTCTTCATAACCCGCCCGCCATTGGCGACGATCTCGCCCTCGCCAGAGACGAAACGCACCCCCAGCAGGGCATCGCGGCACGCCCCGACCGCGACCCGGCGCGGGCCGGAGGCATTGGCCGCCACCACGCCCCCGATGGTCGAGCCGGGCCGGGGATCCGGCTCAAAGCCCAGCATCTGGCCTTCGGCTGCCAGCGCGGCCTCGATCTTCGCTAGGGGCGTGCCGGCGCGGGCGATCAGGGTCAGGGCCTCGGGCTCGTATAGGGTGATGCCAGCAAGGCCCCGCATGTCGATGCGGGTGCCCTGCCCTTCGCCGGGGTAAAGCCGGCTGGCCCCACCGGTGATCGACAAGGGCCCGGAGGCGGCGCGGACCATCGCCGCCAGATCGGCTTCGCTGTCAGGACGCATCGGAAGACCTGCGCGCGGCAGAAATATCGAGCGGAAACACCTTGGCGGCATTCAAGAGCCAGCCGGGATCGAAGACATCCTTCACACGCATCTGCATTTCCAGATCGGCTGGCGTATATTGCACGCCCATCAGATCGCGTTTTTCGATGCCGACGCCGTGCTCGCCGGTCAGGCAGCCGCCGGCCTCGACGCAGAGCCGCAGGATATCGGCACCGAGCGCCTCGCAACGCTCCAGATCGCCGGGCCGGTTGGCGTCATAAAGGATCAGCGGGTGCATATTGCCGTCGCCGGCATGGAAGACATTGGCGACGCGCAGCCCGGCCTCGGCTGACAATTCGCCGATCCGGGCCAGCACCCGGGGCAGTTGGCTGACCGGGATCGTGCCGTCGAGGCACATGTAATCGCCCAGCACCCCCATCGCGCCGAAGGCCGATTTGCGGCCCAGCCAGATCCGGCGCGATTCGTCCTCGCCCTGCGATTCGCGGAACTCAAGCGGGGCGAAACCGGCGGCGATCTCGCGGATCAGGACAAGCTGTTCGTCGATCTCGGGCGCAGTGCCTTCGACCTCAATGATCAGCAGCGCCTCGCAATCGGGATAGCCCGCGCCGCAGAAATCTTCGCTCGCGCGGATGCAGGGGCGGTCCATGAATTCGATGGCGACCGGCAGGATGCCGGAACGGATGATGGCGGCGACGCATGCCCCGGCGGTGACCGGGCTGTCAAAGGCGATCAGCACGGGCCGCGCCCCGGCCGGCTTGGGCAGAATGCGCAGCGTGGCTTCCGTCACCAGACCGAGCTGGCCTTCCGATCCGCAGATCAGGCCCAGAAGATCGAGCCCGCCGCCCTCGCCCATCGGCCCGCCGAGCTCGACAACCGAGCCATCCATCAGGACCACGCTCGCGCCCAGCAGGTTATTGGTGGTGACGCCATATTTCAGGCAATGCGCGCCGCCGGAATTCATCGCGATATTGCCGCCGATCGCACAGGCCAGCTGGCTGGAGGGATCGGGCGCATAGAAAAATCCCTGCCCCTCGACCGCGCCGGTCACGGCCAGATTGGTGCGCCCGGTCTGAACCCGGATCAGGCGGTCCTCGGCGCTGATTTCCAGCACGGCATTCATCCGCGCCAGCCCGACGATCACCGCATCCGCCGTCGGCATCGAGCCGCCGGCAAGGCTGGTCCCGGCCCCGCGCGGCACCACCGGCACGCCTTCGGCGTGGCAAATGCGCAGAAGATCCGACACCTCCTGCGTGCTCGATGGCAGCGCCACGATCAGCGGCGGGCAGCGATAGGCCGAAAGCGCGTCGCATTCATAGGCCCGGGTCTCGGCCGGATCGGTGATGATGGCGGAAGGATCGGCCAGGACGGCCTTCAGGCGCGCCGCAATCGCATCGCGGCGCGCGATGATGCCCGCATCGGGTGCGGGCATCTGCATCTCAGGCGGCTTTCGCGGCGGAGATCATCCGGGCGATTTCGTCCTTCAGATGAGCGCGCTTGCAGCGCAGCTCATGCTCATGTTCTTCGGTCGTCGGCTGGACATTGGTTTCAGCAGCGGCAACCTCGTCATTGACGCTGTCATAATCGTCCAGAAGACGCGCGAAATGGGCGTCGGAAACCTTCAATTCATGAATGATTTCGGCGTCCGCGGGAAATTCCTCGTGGATTGCGTGCGGTGCAGCCATTATTCTTCTCCTTGGCAATTCGAAATCCGTCAGTCGGCATTGTTAGTGGCCGCGTTTCCGACTGGCAACCACGGTGATGCGGCTTTATCAGAAACGACATGACATTATTCGGCAATCTGACAGTCCTGACCATGGCCGATATCGGGGCGCTGACCTATCTTTTCGGGTCATGGCTGCTGATCGGATATCTGTCCGAGCACCCGCCGGCCGGGCATCCCTCGGTCAGCACGCTGATGGTGCGCTATCGCCACGAATGGATGCGACAATTCATCACACGCCAGCCCCGCATCTTCGACAGTGCGATCCTGCAGACCCTGCGCGAGGGCACGACCTTCTTTGCCTCGGCCTCGATGATCGCGATTGGCGGCGGCATGGCCCTGATCGGCAATCCCGAACAGTTGAACCGGGTTGCAACCGCTTTGGAACTTGGCGAGGCGCCGACCGTTCTATGGCAGATCAAAATGATGACGGCGCTGTTTTTCGTGGCAAATGGTTTTCTGAAATTCGTCTGGGCGCATCGGCTGTTCGGCTATTGCGCGGTCATCATGGCCTCGGTTCCAAATGAGGTCGATGACCCCATGGCCCTGCCCCGCGCCAATCAGGCGGCCAATATCAATGTCACTGCCGCCCGCAGCTATAACAGCGGGCTGCGCAGCGTATATTTCGCCTTGGCGGCTCTGGGCTGGCTGATCGGGGCCGGGGCGCTTTTTGTGACCGTCACCGTGGTGATGGCCCTGACCTGGCGGCGCGAATTTGCCTCGCATTCGCGGGCGATCATGCTGCAAAACCTGCCGGGCACCACCGGCCATGAGGGGCCCTGATGCGGCGACGGGTTCTGTATATCCCGGGCTATGACCCGATCCCGCCGCGCCGCTACCGCGAGCTGTTCAAGCGCGAGGGCGCCGATCAGGCGGTGATTTCCGGCTATGATCTGGAAACCGGGGCGCGGCGCGACCGCACCGGCTTTGGCTGGGGCGCCAGCCTTGAAAAGGACGGCATCCGCAGCGAGGCCGAATTCGAAGTGCTGATCTGGGCCGATATCGTCGCCGGCTCCATGGGCCAGTCGATTGCCTCGACTTACGGCCAGCTGGTGCGCACCGCCTGGGCCTATATCGGCTCGGGCGCGCTGTGGCGGCTGATGAAGCTGCGCCGGGCGCCGGTCATCGCGGCGCTTTATCCGATCTTCGTGCTGCTGGCACAGGCGCTGGCGGCGCTGCTGGCCGGCGGGCTGGCCGGCTGGCTGGTCTCGCTGATTGCGACCTGGTGGGTCGGGCTGCCGGTCATGATCGGGATCTTCATCCTTGGCCTGAATTTCTGGCGTCGGATGGATGGCAGGATCTTCGCCTATTACCTGATGCATGATTACGCCTTCACCGCCCGGGGCGGCGGCGCCTACCCGGCAGCACTCGATGCGCGCATCGACGCCTTCGCCGACCGCATTGCCGAAATCGCCAGCGCCGATTGGGACGAGGTGCTGATCGTCGGCCATTCCTCGGGTGCCTATATCGCGGTCTCGGCCCTGGCGCGGCTTGAGCGCGCCGGGCGGCTGCCGGAGAAGGTCACCTTCATGAGCCTTGGCCATGTCGTGCCCATGGCCTCCTTCCTGCCCAAAGCCGATGCCCTGCGCCGCGATCTGCACGATCTGGCAGCCAGCCCGATCTTCTGGGTCGATGTGACCGCGCCCGGGGATGCCTGCTGCTTCGGGCTCTGCGATCCGGTCGCGGTGTCCTGCGCGGCGCCCGCCGAGGGCGGCGGCCCCTTGGTGCTTTCTGCCGCATTTACCCGGACCCTGTCGCCGGCTAAGCAGCAGGAAATGCGCGGTCGGTGGTTCCGGCTGCATTTTCAATATCTCTGCGCGTTCGACCGGCCCGGCGATTACGACTATTTCCAGATCACCGCCGGCCCGCTGACGCTTCGCGAGCGTTACGAAACCCGCAGCCCCTCGCCGGGGACCATCACCCGGCCGGTTAACAAGTGGAGCTATCCATGATGATCCCCCCGAAACCTGTGACCAGCGAAGGCAAGGGCGGCATTTTTCATTATATCAAGGCCTTCCGTCATGATCTTCTGTCCGCCCTGCCCGCGCGGCTCTACCGGGCGTGGATGGCGGAATCGCGGCTGGGTCCGATCCACAGCTTTGTGTGCAACGATCCCGAGCTGGTGACGCTGGTCCTGCGTGAGCGTCCGACCGATTTTCCGAAATCCAACCGGCTGAAGGAAGGCCTTGCCCCGCTGCTCGGCCATTCGGTCTTCGTCACCAATGGCGAGGAATGGCTGCATCAGCGCCGCATCGTCGACCCGGCTTTCGAGGGCGGGCGCCTGCGCGAAATCTTCCCGCAGATCTGGGACGCAAGCCGCGCCGCCGTCGCCCGCCTGCCCGAAACCGGTGTGGTCGACGTCGAGCCCGAGACCTCGCATGCCGCCGCCGATGTGATCTTCCGCACGCTGTTTTCGCTTCCCATCGAGGACGAGACCGCCGCCGAGGTGTTTTCCGCCTTCCGCGCCCATCAGGACGCCCAGCCCATCGTGAACGCCTTTGCGCTGGTTCCGCTGCCCGATTGGGTGCCGCGCTTTCATTCGCGCCGGGTCCGCCAGACCGCCGCCCATATCCGGGGGCTAATCGAGCAACTGGTGGCGCGCCGGGCGGCGCAGATCGCCGATGGCACGGCGCCGGACGATCTGGCCACCAAGATCATGACCACGCCGGATCCGCAGACCGGCCATACCTTCACCCCCCCCGAAATGGTCGATCAGGTGGCGATCTTCTTTCTGGCCGGGCATGAAACCAGCGCCTCGTCCCTGGCCTGGGCGCTGTGGCTGCTGGCCGCCAATCCCGAATGGCAGGACAAGGTTGCCGCCGAGGCGCGCGAATTTCTGACCGATGACTGCGCCGGCGATCAGGCCGATTTCTCGACCGTCTCGCGGCTCAAGGTCAGCCGGGCGGTCTACCGCGAGGCGCTGCGGCTTTACCCGCCGGTGCCGATGATGGTGCGCGAAGCCACGCAGCCCGAGGAATTTCGCAAACGCAGGGTGCCGAAGGGGGCACAGATCGTGATTTCGCCCTGGCATCTGCAACGCCATGAGCGGCTCTGGGACAATCCCGATGCCTTTGATCCGACGCGGTGGGAAACCGAGAACGGCCGCAGCTGCATGCGTCAGGCCTTCATCCCGTTCTCAGCCGGGGCCAGGGTCTGCCCGGGTGCCGGCTTTGCCATGGTCGAAGGGCCGCTGATGCTGTCGATGATCCTGCGCGATCACCGGCTGGAGCCGAGCGGGCAAGCCCCCGTCCCTGTCGCCCGGCTGACCGTGCGCGGCAAGGACGGGATCCGCGTCAGGATTTCACCGCGCGATCCGTAAGCCAGGCCCTGTCGGTGACGCGGGTATAGGTTCCCTCGCCGGCAAGGATACCGCAGAACCCGCCCGGCTCATCCAGCGAAAACACGATGATCGGCAGCTTGTTGTCGCGCGCCAGCGCAATCGCCGAGGCATCCATGACACCGAGATTCTTCTGCAGCGCCTCGTCATAGGTGACCTGATCATAGCGCACCGCGTCAGGGAATTTGTTCGGATCCTTGTCATAGATCCCATCGACCTTGGTGCCCTTGAAGATCGCCTGGCAGTTCATCTCATTGGCGCGCAGTGTCGCGGCGGTGTCGGTGGTGAAATAGGGATTGCCGGTGCCGGCGGCGAAGATCACCACCCGCTTCTTTTCCAGATGGCGGACCGCGCGGCGGCGGATATAGGGCTCGGCCACTTCGTCCATGCGAATCGCGGTGATGACACGGGTATGGATGCCCTTGGCTTCCAGCGCCGATTGCATCGCCAGCGCGTTCATGACGGTGGCCAGCATGCCCATGTAATCGGCGGTTGTCCGCTCCATCCCCTGGGCGCTGCCCTGCAGGCCCCGGAAGATATTGCCGCCGCCGATCACCATGCAGACCTCGACGCCGAGTTTGTGAACGGCCTCGACCTCATCGGCGATGCGCGCAATAGTCGGCGGATGCAGGCCAAAGCCCTGATCGCCCATCAGCGCCTCGCCCGAAATCTTCAACATGACGCGATCATAACTGGTCGGGGTCCTGTTTTCTGTTGCATTCATCGACTTTTCCCTTCCAGCGGTTCAACTGGGCTGCAAAATGTCGCAAAAGGACGCCATGTTCAACTGCTCGATTGGAACACCATGACGCATGCGCTCGACCATATCCTCGCCGGGATCGACCCGGACCGCCATGTCGTGATCGCCGGCCCCACCGCTTCGGGCAAGTCCGCGCTGGCGCTTGAGATCGCGAAAGCGCAGGGCGGCACCATCGTCAATGCCGATGCGTTACAGATCTGGTCGTGCTGGCGGGTGCTGACCGCGCGTCCCGATGCCGCAGACATGGCGGCGGCCCCCCATGCGCTTTACGGCCATGTCGAGCCGGGCCGGGTCTATTCGGTCGGCGACTGGCTGAACGATGTCGCCGCCCTGAAGGGCCGGCTGATCATTGCCGGCGGCACCGGGCTTTACCTGACCGCCCTGACCTCGGGCCTTGCCCATATCCCGCCGACACCGCCGCAGATCCGCGCCGAGGGCGATCTGCGCCTTGCTTCGGGCGGACTGGCCGAAATGGTCGCCGAGCTCGACCCCCGCTCACGCGCCAGGATCGACACCCACAACCCGGCGCGGGTGCAGCGCGCCTGGGAAGTGCTGCGCGCGACGGGGCGCGGCATCGCCGATTGGCAGGACGAAACCCCGCCGCCGCTGATCGCGCCCAAGGACGCGAGCTGCCTGCTGCTGAAATCGGATCGCGACTGGCTGGCCAAGCGGATCGTGGTGCGCTTTGCCCATATGTGGCAGGATGGCGCCGTCGACGAGGTCCGCGCCATGCTGCCCCAGTGGGACGAGCGCGCCCAATGGACCCGCGCGATCGGCGCCCCCGAGATCGCCGCCTATCTGCACGGCGATCTCGACGCCAAGACCGCCAAATCCCGCGCCATCATCGCCACCCGCCAATATGCGAAATCCCAGCGGATCTGGTTCCGCTCGCGCATGAAGGACTGGAAACAGCTGAGGGTCGGGCCGGCCGGGTGAATGGCCATATGCGACCGGGCACAGGCTTTCGCCCCGACAAGGGTCAGGCCAAGCCCAAATGACCATCAGCCTGCTTGAGCTGGGAACAAGCGGCTTCTCACTCGAATTCGAGGAAGCCGACTTGCCGCGCGTCACCACCGCCATCCATGCGCTGTTCGGCAATATGGTTCAGACGCCGAATAGTCGCCATCTGCCGCGTTTCACCCCTGCGCGCCACGGAATCCGGCGGGGAGGACAGCCGCCCCCTACTCCGCCCCGTCGCCCAAATCATCCAGCTCAGGCCGCCCCCGGAACCCCATCGCGACCACGAATTTTTCCGATGAATCGGCCCGCGAGGCGCCGGGCTTCACATTGGCGACCTTGGTGAAATTCTGCTTGAGCATGGCTTGCAGGCTCTGCTCGGCCCCGCCGGCCAGCACCTTGGCGACAAACGTGCCACCCGGGGCCAGCACGTCGAAGGCCAGCTGGGCCGCGGCCTCGACCAAAGTCACGATGCGCAGGTGATCGGTGCCCTTGTGACCCGAAGACGCCGCCGCCATGTCGGACATGACCACATCGGCCTCGCCGCCCAGCCAGTCCTTGACCTTGTCATCGGCACCGTCCTCCAGAAAATCCAGCACATGAACCTCGGCGCCGGGCACCGGATCGACCTCCTGCAGGTCCACACCGATGATCCGGCCCTGCTTCTTGCCCGATTTCTCGCCAAGCGCATTGATGCGCGGCACCGCCACCTGAAGCCAGCCGCCGGGCGCGCAGCCCAGATCGACGACCCGGGCGCCGGGCACCAGGAAGCGGTATTTGTCGTCCAGCTCCATGATCTTGAAGGCGGCGCGGCCCCGATAGCCCTCGCGCCTGGCGCGGGCGACATAGGGATCGTTCAGCTGCCGATCCAGCCAGAGCGTCGAGGAAAGCCTGCGCCCCTTGGCGGTCTTGACCCGCACCCGCAGATCGCGCTGCCCGCGCCCCGAAGATTTACGCTCGCGCGGCCCGTTCTCGCCGCCGGGTTTCTTCGCCATCAGGTTATCACCCCATTCAATCCGTCATCGGTGATCGCCCCGTCGCGCACCATCTGTGAATATAAAAGCCCCTCGCGCAGGCCGCGATCGGCGACCGAAAGCCGCCGGGTCGGCCAGATCCGCATCAGGGTCTGCAAGATCGCCGCCCCCGACATGATCAGCGCGTGACGCTCGCGCCCGATGCGCGGGTCGGCCCGCCGCCCTTCGGGGCCAAGCGCCAGATAGTTGCGGATCACCGCATCGATTTCGGCGCTTGTCATGGTCAGCCCATCGACCTTGGTGCGGTCATAGCGCTTGAGCCCAAGATGGCTGGCCGCGACCGTGGTCACCGTGCCCGAGGTGCCGATGATCTGAAAGCCGTTTTCCGGCGCGCCCTTGGCATAGGGGGCGAAATCGGCCAGCATTTCCTCGAAATACCAGCTCATCAGCGCGAAGCGGCCGGGATCATCGGTGACATCGGCGAACTGATCGCGCAGCGTGGCAACGCCGAGCGGCACCGAAATCCAGTCCACGACCCGCGCCCCGCCCGCCTCATTCTGCGAGAACCCGTTGCCGAGCTTCATGATCGCGCGCGAACGCTCTCGCGGATCGACCTCCGAAAGCTCGATCCAGACCAGCTCGGTCGAACCGCCGCCGATATCGACAACCAGAAGCTGCTCGGTCTGCTGATTGACCAAAGGCGCGCAGGAGATGACGGCCAAGCGGGCCTCCTCCTCAGCGCCGATGATTTCGATCGGCAGCCCGGTCTCGTGCCGGATCATCCGCATCAGGTCGCGCGAATTGCGCGCCCGCCGGCAGGCCTCGGTCGCGACAAGGCGCATTTTCTTGACCTTGTGCTGTTCGAGCTTGCGCCGGCAGACCTGCATGGCATGCACGGTGCGCGACATCGAGACACGCGAAAGCCGTCCCGAGGCTTCCAGCCCCTGACCGAGCTGAACAGGCTTCGAGAAGCTATCGATGACCTGAAACTGATGACCCGCAGGGCGGGCGATCAGCATCCGGCAACTGTTTGTTCCCAAATCCAAAGCCGCATAAAGCGGCCCCGAATCGGGGTTGCGGGTGCCTGACGGCTCAACCTTCGGTGCCGGGAACGCGTCCGCACCCGCGGGACGCCTGGGCGCCATGGTCACGCCCTCCGATATCAAGTTATCCGCAAGGTAGCGAGCCGCCGCCTCAGCTTCAAGGGGCGAGCGGGCAAAGCTGTGCGATCAAATGCTTTATTAGATGCGCAGCCCGGATCAGCCCCGGTCCGGGCCGTCCCCGCCTGCCGCACTGGCATCGCCGCTCCCGAACAGCCCGGCCAGCCCGCGCGAGATCAGATTGGTCACCCTGGGCCGGGGCTGGGCGATGAAGGGCAAGGGCCGGCAGACCTCCATCGCGGCGATCCCGACCCGGGCGGTCAGCGCGCCGTTCAGCACGCCCTCGCCAAAGCGTTTCGACAGCTTGGCCAGGATATTGCCGCCGGCAATGGTGTGGATCAGATCGTCACCCGCCGCCACCGCGCCGGTTGCGACCAGATGGGTCATCACCGTGCGCGCCAGTCGCCAGCCGCCAACCGCGCCGGCCCGGCCACCATAGATTTCCGCCATGCGCCGGATCATCCGCAGATTGGCCGCCAGCGCGGCGGCGACATCGGCAAAGGCCAGCGGGATCAGCGCGGTGGCGGTGGCAACGGTGCGGGCGGCGGCTTCGATCTCGCGCCGGGCCTCCTGATCGAGCTGAGCGAGAAGCTGGGTTTCCGCCAGCGTCAGCAGGGTCTGCGCATCAAAGGCATCGCCGGCACGCTCGGCCAGATTGGCCCGGCCCCATTGCGCTTCGGGCCGCTCGGCATAGATCGCATCGAGCTTTTTCACCACCGCCCGCGCACCGTCCAGATCATCATCCGCCAGCGCCTTTCCGGCATCGCGGTGGATCTGGTCGATCTGGGCAAAGCGCCCCCAGGCCCGGTATTCGCGAATGGCCAGCCCCAGCACCGCCAGCGTGAACAGACCGAACAGCCCGACCCCGATCCAGCCCAGCACCGGCCAGCGGTTCATCAGCCCCCCGATATAGTTCAGCGCCGCGACCGACAGCAGGAAGGTCAGCAGAGCCGCCCCGGTATTGAAGAAGAACCGGGTCAGCCGCGACGGCCCGCGCCCGGCCAGCCTGGTCACCAGATCCATGGTTGCCGGGCGCGGCATGGCGTCGAAGCCTTCGTCAATCGGCGTGGCATCGGCGGGATTGGCCGCCGGATCCGCTCCCTGCGGCGCGTCTTCGTCGAGTTCGATCAGCACGGGGCCATGACGGCGGGGCTCATTCACAGGCGGTCTCCGATCAGGAATTCGGCGGCGCGGTCCAGCCGGATATGGGGCGGGCCATCCCCGGGGCGCGCGGTGTCTGACGCCGGGCGGAAATTCATCGCCGCGTAATCGCCGTCCAGCCAGTCATGCCTGCCCTCGCGCGCAGGCACCAGAAGCTGCGCCGGATCCGAGGGCAGCTCGCCCGGATAAAACGCCGCGCGGCGCCCGTCCATCAGCGTGCCGCGCACCGCGGGAAGTTCCTGCCCGCCCTGCTCGATCATGGTTTCCGTGGTGGTGCGCAAAGCGGCAATCGCCAGCGCCTCGGTGCGCGCGCCAGCAAAATCGGCGCGGTCGCGGGCATCGCGCAAAAGCGCCGTGGCAATATTGGTCAGGCGCTGATGCTGCGTGTGATGCAGATGGTCGGCCTTGGTTGCGGCAAACAGGATCCGGTCGATCCGGCGCAGCCCGAGGATTTGGGCCAGCCATCCTTTGCGTCCCGGATTGAAGGCCGACAGGATATCGGCCATGGTCCGGCGCAGATCCTCCAGCGCGGGCGGGCCGGCATGGATTGCGCTCAGGATATCGACCAGCACCACCTGCCGGTCCACGCGCGAGAAATGATCGCGGAAGAAGGGTTTCACGATCCGCGACTTATAGGCCTCGTAACGGCGGGTGAATTCGCGGCGCAGCGGGGACTTGCCCTCGTCCGGCGGCAGCGGCGCAAAGGTCAGGGCAGGCGATCCGGCCATTTCGCCGGGCAACAGGAAACGCCCGGGCGTGCAATCGGACCAGCCGGCCTCGCGCGCGGCGTGAAGATGGGCGGTATAGGCGGCGGCCAGCGACTGCGCCGTCCGCTCATCGAGCCGGGCATTCAGATCGACCTCCGCCAGCGCCGCCAGATAATCCTCGGCCCCGGGGCGGCCGGGCATGCGGGTCAGCACCTCTTCGGCCCATTGCTCATAGCTGCGCTCCATCAGGCGCAGATCCAGCAGCCATTCGCCGGGGTAGTCCACAATATCGAGATGCACGGTCTGCGGCTTGCGCCAGCCGCCGAAGACCCCGCCTGGCTGGACGCGCAACGACAGGCGCAGCTCGGAGATATGGCGCGTGCCCTCGGGCCAGTAAGGCTCGGGCCCGGTCAGCGCGGCCAGATGGTCCTCCAGTTCGAACCGGGGCACGGTATCGTCAGGCTGGGGTTGCAGCCAGGCCGCCTTGATTGAGCCATCGGCCGCCGCCTTCAGCGCTGTCATCCGGCCCCGATCCATGAGATTGGCGACCAGCGAGGTGATGAACACAGTCTTGCCGGCCCGGCTGAGGCCGGTGACGCCCAGCCGGATGACCGGATCGCCCATGCCGACCCCGCGCATCAACCCATCGGTAAAATCGGAAATACCCATTGCCTGCTTGTCTTGCCCGCTGTTTCTCGAAGGCAACGATTTGCCGCCCCACCTAGTTTCATATCGGGCCGCAGCCGCCTGCATGCAAGGCCAGGGCCGGCTTTCGCTCTGGCGAAGCGGTTTTTGCCGCGCCATAACACGGCCATGACCGATGCCTTGCCCATTGATGACGCTCTGCCCGCGCTCTGCCGGGCGATGACCGATCACGGCCGCGCCGTGCTGATCGCCCCGCCCGGGGCCGGCAAGACGACGCGGGTGCCGCTGGCGCTGATGGAACAGAGCGCCGGCAAGATCGTCATGCTGGAGCCGCGCCGCCTTGCCGCGCGCGCCGCCGCCGAAAGGCTGGCCGAGGGGCTGGGCCAGAAGCTCGGGCACGATGTCGGCTTTCGGATCCGGGGCGAATCGGTCGCGGGCCGCCGGATCGAGGTGGTGACCGAAGGCATCCTGACCCGGATGCTGCAATCGGACCCGGCGCTGGATGGGATTGGCTGCCTGATCTTCGATGAATTTCACGAGCGCAGCCTGAATGCCGATCTCGGGCTGGCGCTCGCCTGGGAAGCGCGCAGCGCCCTGCGCCCCGATCTGGACATTCTGGTCATGTCGGCCACGCTGGATGCCGGCCCGGTCGCGGCTTTGCTGGACGGCGCGCCGGTCATCGAAAGCCTCGGGCGCGCCTATCCGGTCGAGACCCGCTATCTGCCCCGCCCCCTGCCCGCCGGCCACCGTTTCACGGTTGAGGCCGCCCGCCTGATTTCCGCCGCCGAGGCCGAAACCCGCGAAGATCCCGGCGGCACCATCCTCGCCTTCCTGCCCGGAGAGGGCGAAATTCGCCGCATCGCCGCCAACCTTGCCGATCTGCCTTACGAGACCCTGCCGCTTTACGGTGCCATGGATTTCAAGGCGCAGCGCGCGGCCCTCTCGCCTCCCGGCGCAACCCGGCGGATCGTGCTGGCCACATCCATAGCCGAAACCTCGCTGACCATTCCCGGGGTCAAGGTGGTGGTCGATGGCGGCCGGGCGCGGCGGGCGCGGTTTGACCCGGGATCGGGCATGTCACGGCTGGTGACCGAGCGGGTCAGCCGGGCCGAGGCCGAACAGCGCCGGGGCCGGGCCGGACGGGTGGCGCCCGGTATCTGCTATCCGATGTGGGCGCGGGCCGAGGAAGGTGCCCTGCCCGCTTTCGCCCCGCCCGAAATCATGGTCGCCGATCTGACCGGCCTCGCGCTGGAACTGGCCAATTGGGGCAGCGACGGCACCGATCTTGCCTTCCTGACCCCGCCGCCCGAAGCCGCAATGCTTGAAGCCCGGGCGCTTCTGCGCGATCTCGGCGCGCTTGACGCCGCTGGCCGCATTACCGCGTATGGCCGTGCTCTGGCCGCGCTGCCGGTTCATCCGCGCACCGCCCATATGCTGACCCGGGCCGGACGCCCGGCCGCAGATCTGGCGGCTTTGATCGAGGACCGCGATCCCTTGCGCGGTGTCGGCAGCGATCTGAGCACGCGCCTGCGCGCGCTGAAAGATCCGGCCCGTCACCCCGAGGCGAGGGGCGCGTTGGAGCGCATCCGGCAGGAGGCCAGGCGCCTGTCGCGTCTGGCCCCGCAGGCTTCAAAGGATCAGATGTCACCGGGCGCCATGGCGGCCCTGGCCTATCCCGACCGCATCGCCATACGCCGGCCCGGCGATCAGCCGCGCTATCTGATGTCGGGCGGGCGCGGCGCGGTCCTGCCCGAGGGCGACATGCTGGCCGGCGCCCCCTTCCTGATCGCCACAGATCTGGACGGCGAGGGCCGCGACAGCCGTATCCGGCTGGCCCTGCCGATCCTTGAGCCCGAAATTCGCGCGCATTTTACGGCCCGCATCACCCGGCAGGAGGCCGTGGAATGGAACCCGCGCGAGGGCCGCATTCAGGCACGCCTGCGCGAGAAGCTCGGCGCGCTGACCCTGTCCGAGCGGCCTCTGGAGGCCCCGGATGACGCGGCGCTGGCAGCAGCGGCATGGCAGGGCGTGCAGGCCGAAGGGCTTTACTGGACGCCGAAGGCGGCGCGGCTGCGGGCCCGGATCCGGCTTTTGCCGGAAGGGCCCGATGTCTCGGATGAGGCGCTGCTGGCCGATGGCGATTGGCTGATGCCATTTCTGGGCAAGGTCCGCAATCGCGGCGATATCCGCGGGCTGGACCTCAGCCAGCCGCTGATGAACCTGCTGGGATGGGACGGCCAGCAGAGGCTGAACCAGATCGCGCCGGCGCATTTTACCACGCCGCTCGGCCGGCAGGTGCCGATTGACTATGACACTGAAATCCCGTCGGTTGAGCTGCGCCTGCAGGAGGTCTTCGGGTTGACCCGCCACCCTATGATCGGCCGCCAGCCTTTGCGGATGAGCCTGCTGTCACCGGGGCAGAAGCCGATTGCCGTCACCACCGATCTGCCCGGCTTCTGGGCCGGGTCTTACACCGAGGTCCGCAAGGAAATGCGCGGCCGCTACCCACGCCACCCCTGGCCCGAGGATCCGACCGAGGCCGACCCGACGCTGCGCGCCAAGCCGCGCGGAACCTAGGTCTCGACCATCCGCGCCACGCGCCGATCCATGACCCGCCGCCAGAGCGGCGGCACCATCGCCATCGCGCCCATGACAGGCAGCGAATAGGGCAGCATCGGGCGCTTGTTCTCAAGATCGAGCCGCAGCGCGGGATAGATCCGCGCCGGATGGGCGTGATGGTCGGAATGGCGCGGCGCGTTGACCATGGCCAGCGAGGAAATCGGATGGCGCGCGTCCCAGCTGTGGCGGGGGCCGACCGGCTCGGCCCTGCCGTCGATGATGCGCCGGCGCAGCCCGTAATGCTGGACATAATCCGACAGCATCAGCTGCATCTGCGCGTAAAGGCACAGCAGCACATAGTCCAAAGCCCCGCGCAGCCCGAAGATCAGCCCGGCCGCGATCACACAGAATACCGCGCCGCCGATCCAGATCACATAGGGGTTCAGCGAGCCCTTGCGCCCGGCCCGCTTGCGCTCGGCTGCCAGTCCGGCGCGGAACGATCCGATCCAGGCGCGCGGGAAGAAATGCCAGAAGCTTTCGCCGAGCCGGGCCGAATTCGGGTCCCGCTCGGTCGCGACATGGATGTGATGGACCAGCCGATGCACCGTCACGTGATGGCCGAAAAGCAGGCTGACATAGACCGCCGCCCCCAGCCGGAACAGGCCCCGGGTCGAGCGGTGGATCAGCTCATGCGCATTGGAATTGGAGACCTGACCGAAATACATGCCGGTGCCCAGAAACAGCGCCAGCCTTTCCCCCCAGCCCAGCCAGTCACCGGCCAGAGCCCGCAGGGCAGCAAAGAGCAGGATGAAATGGGCGCAGGCCAGCAGCACCGATCCGGCATCGGCCAGCGGAAACTCGGCGCCTTCCCCGGCATCGCCGAAGCTGCGCGACAGGACCGTGTCGGCGGCAGGTGCCGCCACCGCCATCCACAGAAAACCGCACCACAGCGGCCAGCCGCCGGTCTGCGCCCCCCAGATCAGCAGCGCCGCCGGGATCAGCGCAACCAGGATGAAGACGAAAACCGGAGGAACGAAGCGGCGCATCCCGGAACCCGTCAATCGAGACCGACCAGAGCCCGGGCGAAATCGCGCGGCTCGAACGCATCGAGATCATCGATCTGCTCGCCCACGCCGATCGCATGGATCGGCAGACCGAACCTGTCGGCAAGCGCAACCAGCACGCCGCCGCGCGCCGTGCCGTCGAGCTTGGTCATCACCAGCCCCGAAACATCGGCGAGCTTCTGGAAGGTCTCGACTTGGCTGATGGCGTTCTGCCCGGTGGTCGCGTCCAGAACCAGCAGGGTATTATGCGGCGCGGACGGGTCTTTCTTGCGGATGACGCGGACGATCTTGGCCAGCTCCTCCATCAGATCGGCACGGTTCTGAAGCCGACCGGCAGTGTCGATCATCAGCAGGTCAGCGCCATCGGCCTCGGCGCGGGGCATCGTGTCAAAGGCCAGGCTGGCCGGGTCCGATCCTTCCGGCGCGGTCATCACCGGCACCCCGGCGCGCTGCCCCCAGACCTGAAGCTGTTCGACCGCAGCGGCGCGGAACGTATCGCCGGCCGCGATCACCACATTCTTGCCGGCCGCCTTGAACTGGCTGGCAAGCTTGCCAATCGTCGTGGTCTTGCCCGAACCGTTGACGCCCACCACCAGAACCACCTGCGGCTTTTTCGGATAAAGCGGCAGAGGTTTCGCGACCGGGGTCATGATCCGGGTAATCTCATCGGCCAGCAGGGTCTTCAGCTCGGTCGCCGACACCCGGCGGCCCATCCGGCCCTCGGCAATATTGGCGGTCACGCGCAGCGCGGTATCGACGCCCATATCGGCGGCGACCAGCATGTCTTCGAGATCTTCCAGCATGGCATCGTCAAGCTCGCGCCGGGGCTCGGCCGGGCTGGCGGCAGCGCCGCCCCCGAACAGCCGTCCCATCAGGCCGGGCTTTTTCGCGGGCTCAGGCTCGGGCGCCGGGGCGGGCGATTGCGGCCTGGGCGCCGGCTGCTCAACGACAGGCTGCCTCAGAGCGGGTTCGGGATCAGTCGGAGCCTCAGGCTGAACCTGCGGTGCAGGTGCAAGATCCGGCTCCGGGGCGGCCTGCTGAACCGGAGCTGCGGGCGTTTCGGGTGCCTCCTGTTCGGGCGAGCCCTCACCGACCAGATCGTCGAGCCCCTGCCCGATCTTCGAGGATGATTTGGTCAGCCGCTCGCGCAGCTTGGAAAAAAACGACATGGCCACCTCTTTGACTTGGCCGGGAACCTAAGCTTTCGCGGCGCAAAGGGAAAGACCCGGCGCGTGCGGCGACAGCTCTGCGACGGGAAGGACGGCCTTCAAGGCTCAGAACGCCTTGAAGGTCATGGTGGTCAGGGTGCGCTGAATGCCCTAGATCCCGAACAGCTTTTCATTCAGCCAGCGCCCGACATCCTCACCTTCCGGGATATAGACCTTGGCCAGCAGGTCATATTCACCCGAAGTCGAATAAAGCTCGGAGACGATCTCGCGGTCATAAATGGCATCGGCGACGGCATAGGTCTGGCCGGGGGCGCAGCGCAGCTGCACGAAAACGGGGCGCATGGGAAACCTGTCAGTTGGATCGGGGCCAGCTTAGCGCGCCGGTGCCGCATGGGTCCAGTCCCCGCGCGCCAGCCCCGCATAGAAACGCCGCAGCATCAGAACCGCCGCAACCGAAAGCCCGATCAGGAGACCGGCCCAGAGCCCGCCCGGCCCCATGCCGCCCGGGAAGGCCAGCAGATAGCCAGCGGGCAGCCCGATCACCCAATAGCTGATTCCGGCCAGCCACATCGGCACCCGGGTATCCTGCACCCCGCGCAGCAGGCCCAGCCCCTGCACCTGCAGCGCATCGACCAGCTGGAACGCCGCCGCCCAGAGCATCAGCCCGGTGGCGATCGCCAGGATTTCCGGCGTCTCGGGATTGGTCGGATCGAGATAGAGCGACACCAGCGGCCCGGGCAGGACAACGAACAGAACACTGGTCGCAATCCCGAAAGCGGTCGCCAGCGCGATCACCGTGGCGGCCCCGTCGCGCATCCCCTGCGCGTCATTCAGCCCCTGCGCCTGCCCCGCCCGGATCGTTGCGGCATTGGACAGGCCAAGCTGGAACATGAAGGAAATCGAGGCCAGCTGCAATGCGATCCCATGGGCGGCAAGCGCCTTGGTACCGAACCAGCCCATCATGATATTGCTGCCGACGAACATGCCGATCTCGGCGACCAGGGTCAGCCCGACCGGCATGCCCAGCTTGAACACGGCCCGCATCGCCAGCCAGTCCGGCCGCCAGAAACGCTGCATCAGCGCAATTGGACGGGTCTGCGGCAGCCAGAGCGCATAGGCCAGGATCGCGGCCAGTGTCAGACTCTGGGTCAGAAGCGAGGCAATCGCCGCACCGCGCACCCCAAGCTCGGGCATGCCGAAATGGCCGAAGATGAAGATCCAGTTCAGCGCGATATTCAGCGGCAGCCCGGCCAGCGTCAGCCAGAGCACCACCTGGGTGCGCTCCATCGAGGCCAGATAGGAATTGAGCACCATCGCCCAGAGCATGGCACCGACGCCCCAACCGGCAATGCGCAGATATTCCTGCGAGAGCGCGGCGACCACTTCGGTCTGGCCAAGCGCCAGCATGACCGGATGGGCGAACCACATCAGCGGCATGATAAGCGCGGCATGAACCGCCGACAGCCACAGCGCCATGCGGGTGGTGCGGCGGATCTCTGTGGTATCGTCGCGGGCATGGGCGGCGGCCAAAAGGCCAAGCGCGCCAATCCCAAAGCCGGCGCCGAGCATCATCAGGATGAACTGGAAGGAGGTCGCCAGAACCAGCGCCGCCAATTCGTCAACGCCGTACCAGCCGACCATGACTGTATCGCTGATCCCGATGGCCATACGCGCCAGATGACCGCCGACAAGCGGCAGTCCCAGCGACAAAAGCGCGATCAGATGCGGGCGGAAACGTGCGAAATCCATCCAAGGCGATTAGCCATTGCCCGGGCCAGAGGCAAGTCCATCCGCGCGCCAAGACAACCATCGGCACCTTTGCACGCATGTGGCGGCAGATATGATACCAATCCAACACAGTCCGCGAGGCCCGCCCATGCCCCGGATCACCGCGCATCCCCGGATCAGATTGTCGCAGCTGCGCGATATCGGCAGGGCGCTCTGGAACCCGGTCCAGATTCTGGGTCCGGGCTGGCGGCGCGTGGGACACCGGGCGACGAGGCCGGCCTACTGAGCGGTGACACTTGGCTTGATCAATGACCGCTTTTGCGGTCTATATTTTTCAATAAGTTATGTGATGCCGATGACACTTAGTTTGATACATTTCAGGTTATTTAAAGCATTTAGGCCTGAACCTGAGTTTCTTGGGATTCCCATGAGGGTTCAGATGTGATTCATCCTTATAGGGAGGATGGATGATGTCAGCACCTTTGCCGGGCGCGGTTTCGGAAGTATATTGAAGAAGGGTCAAGCGGGCGTGCTGCGGCTTTGCGTCTGAAGGTTTCGCCCGCCACCGGTGCGAGGTGGGCGCGGCAGGTTCGGACCAGCGGCCATGCTGAACCCGCACGGCAAGGCCCGCCGCCTGGCCGGGGAAAGCTGGCACCGCATCAGGCTTTCCTTGAGGAACTGGTTGCGCAAGACCCCGACATCACGC
>JBKEBH010000311.1:0-24433 GCA_047973065.1 Paracoccus sp. (in: a-proteobacteria)
TCAAGGACTGGAGGCGCGTAGCCACCCGATACGACCGATGCCCCGAAACCTTCTTCTCCGCCATCCTCCTCGCTGCGACCGTCATCTCCTGGTTATGATCGAGAACGAGGCCTGACCCTAACCATAACGGCGGACCACTCCAGTGGGGGAGGATCAGCCTCATGTTCACATCATCAAATCCCGGCTATCAACCGATCACGGTAAGCGGTGCCGACAGGGACAGCGTCCGCATCACCGGGCGCGTGGTCAGCTCAAGCCACGAATGGTGAGGGTGATCGTCGTGACTTCCTGCCGGCGGCGGAAACAGCGGAAGGAAAGCGGCAGTTATTCCAACCGTCCAAAGTCCGCTTCCGATCAAATGTCCCGGGCAACGCCGAGGATCACACCCCAGTAATTGCGGGGCTTGCGGGCGGGCCATTCCAGAACAGCCCAATCCCCTCATTCCAGATTACTTCCTCTCCCCCCACCGGTGCCGGTCCGGCCCCATTCGCGGGTAAGCCGCACGCCTCCAAACAGATCGGCCGCGCACTCGATACGGTAGAAGCGGTGCATGTTCAGGTCCGGGTCCTCGCGGTTCAGCAAAAGCACGGGCGGGATCCGGGCAGGGGTCATGGCGCGCTCCACAGCCGATAGCGGCGGGTGCCGGTGATTTCGCGGATCAGCTCCATCCCGTGCAGCCGGGCGAGGGTACGTTCGGCGGTATCGCGCGATGCGCCGATCTGCTGCTCGACCATCTCGGTGGTCATCAGTGGCGTGTTGCGCAGGGCGTTGATGACCCGGGCCGGAGTGTCGCCCTTCATCTTCGCGGTCTGCTCGCGGGCGCTGCGGGCCCAGTCATCCAGCCTTCCGGCCTCAAGCCGGGCGCGACGGGCGCCTTCCTCGACCGCTTCCAGCCAGATCTCCAGCCGAACCTCAGGCGGCCCGCCCCGGCGCCAGATCGCCCGCCCGCCCTGACCGAGCGGCACGAAACGCAGCTGATCCAGCCCGGCGGTGGCGATGCGGGCGGCAAAGGTGGCGGATTCGGTCACATCCTCGATCGGCGACATGCCCGACATCTGCCAGAGCGCGATCGACATCGCCGCCCGGGTCAGCGGGTGCAGGGAGCTTCCTTCCAGCAGGGTGAGGAATTCCTCGGCGGAATCGTCGAAAACCTGTCCAGCGACCCGGCCGGTTTCGACCGGCTGTTCGACCTGGTGCAGGCCGAGAAAGCTGCGCAGATCGTGCGGATCGGCCTGGCCTTCCAGTCGGCGGATCGCCCAACGGGCCCGGGCCATGGCCAGCGGATTGGTGCCGGGGCGACCAAGCATCATCAGATCGCGGCCGATATCTTCGCGCGGGACCGGAGTGCCTTCTGCCCAGAGCATCGCTTCGACCTCGATCAGCGCAAGGCGCCGGGTCATCCCGGGATCGCCGCCCAGCACCGCATCGAGCGCGCCAACCGCCATCGCGGCCCGCGCCAATGGCACAGCCTGCGCAGCCTGCGCCTTTTCCCATTCATGCGCGGGCCCGGGCCCCAGCCAGGGTGGCCGGGATCTGGGTCCTTCATGCACGGGCTCATGCTCCTCTGCCGGACCGGGCAGAAACCACAAATCATCATCACTCATGGCATCTGGATAGCACAACTATACGGATTGTGAATTCGTATGATACCAATTGCCGGGGGAAGCACGCCTTTCTGCCGCGATATAGTCATTTTGTGAGTTCGTGCCGCAAACCCGTCCAATTGGCCTGTTGGCCCGATATGCTCCGAGACAGGGGGCAGCTGCGCAGAAATGGTGCAACCCATGCGTGCGCAGCGCAAGATGAAAGGAAAGTGCATGAAATGGCTGGTAACCGGTGGGGCCGGATTCGTCGGCTCGAACCTGATTTCGGCAGTTCTGAATGATGCCGAGACAGCGGGTGATGAGGTTCAGGTTGTGGTTCTGGACAATTTTTCGGCCAGCAGCTTCAACGAATTCCGTCAGGGGGCGCCGCTGGATCAGGCGCAGATGATCGGGCCATCCGATGAGGTCTGGGATCCGGCCCGCCGGCTGGGTGTACTGGAAGGCGATATCCGCAATATGGACGATGTCAGCCGGGCAAGCATGGGCGCCGATATCATCGTTCATCTGGCGGCCAATACCGGGGTGCAGCCCTCGGTCACCTCGCCGCGGCTCGATTGCGACCAGAATGTGCTCGGCACGCTGAACATGCTGGAAGGCGCCCGCGAAGCCGGGGTCAGCCGCTTCGTCTTCGCCTCATCGGGTGCGCCGGCCGGGCTGTGTACGCCGCCGATCACCGAAACCATCGCGCCGCGTCCGGTTTCGCCCTACGGGGCCAGCAAGCTGGCGGGCGAGGCCTATTGCTGCGCCTATGCGGTGTCCTTCGGGGTGCCGACGGTGGCGCTGCGCTTTTCGAATATTTACGGGCCGAGATCATGGCGCAAAGGCAGCGTGGTGGCGACCTTCATCCGCCGGGCCATGGCCGGTGAGCCGATCACCATCAATGGCGACGGTACCCAGACCCGCGATTTCATCCATATCGACGATCTGACCCGGGCGATTCGACTGGCCGGGACCGTGCCGGGCATCTCGGGCGAGCTGTACCAGGTCGCCACCGGGCAGGAGACCAGCGTCAATGAGCTGCTGGCGCTGATGCAGGAGCATTTCACAGCCGCCGGCCTGCCCGAGATCAAGACGGACCGTGCCGAGCGCAGCGCAGCCGATGTGCTGCGCAACTTCGCCGATGCCTCGAAGGCGGCGCGTGAGCTCGGCTGGAAGCCGGAGCGGTCGCTGGACGAAGGTCTGGGCGAGACGCTGGACTGGTTCCTGCGCTATCGCCGTCAGGGCTGATCGGTGGCCGCCGCGCCCGGGTCCAGAAAGGCGTCCAGGCTGACCGGCATATCGGCCAGCCTGGGATCGCCGGATCCGAGCGCGCCGCGCCAGGTGTGGCTGGAGGCATCGCCGCGCCGCTCGATGACCGCATTCATGACGTCGAGTCGCAGGCAAAGAAGATCGCCGGCCTCTTCGGTACGGCGCAGAAAGCCGGAATCGGCCCCGCCATGGCTGTCGGTCGGGAAGGGGACGGTTGCGGCGATGGCGCGCCGGAAGCAGTGGCTATAGCCAGCCAGATGCCCGGCCTCGCCTCGCCGGAAGTCGCGGCTGAAATAGGATGAAGGCCGGCGCTTCTGTCTGGGCTGCCAGCAGAAGCGGGGGGCGTCGGGGAAGATGTAGAAGCAGGGCGGCTTGCCCATGATATCGGCGCCCATGGCCCCAGCGGCCAGCATCATATCCTGAATATAGGCCGGCCCGTAAGCATCGTCGTCATCCATGCGCAGGACGTAATCGCCCTTCGCCCGCCCCGCGCCGAGATTGATCGCCATACCGGCCTCGAATTCACGTGACAGGAACAGGATGCTTTCCCCCCGCGCCGGATCGAGAAGACGGGTGTTCCATTCTTCGGGGTGATCGGTATTGGCGACGACGATCAGCTCCTTCGCTGGCCAAAGTTGGGCGCGGAAGGTCTCGATCAGCCCTTGCAGGCGCTCGGGTCGCAGGCTCGGCGCCACTACCGAGGCCATCAGACGCGGCGGATCTGCCGGCAGCCCGGCGGTGCGGGTGATGGCCGAGACCAGATGCTCGGGTCCGTGGTGAAGATGGACCTGGCGCCAGGCGGTCTGCAATTCGCGCTCGGTCCAGACCGGGTCCATGGTCATCCGGCTCAGATGCAGACGCAGCCCGGCGGGATCGGTGAAGGATCGGGCGAAGGCGCGGCGCGGATCGCCGGCCGCCAGCTCGCCCAGCACCAGCACCGCGCATCGTGCGGCAGCGGCGCGCAGGGCCATGGTCTGATCGCGGGCCGGATTATTGCCGCCCGCCGCCTGGATCAGCACGTCATGGCGATGCAGCAGCGTCTGAAGCTGGGCGTCCGTGGCGGCGCCAAGCGTGCAGTCGCCCAGCTCGCCCAGCTCGGCCCGGCGATGGGCACGGCACAGAACCCCCGATGAGGCAAGGCGCAGCCCAAATGGGCGCAGCGTGGTCAGAAACTGTCTGAGCTCGGCCTCGTTCAGCGCCCGGTCGAGATCGAGCGACAGGATGGTCTCCGGCATGCCGGCCAGCCCGGCCATGGGCTGAAAGCCGTGATAACGCGCGGTCTGTACCGGCTGGGGCACCAGCTCGGCGGCGATATTGCGCCGCGCCAGATTGCCATATGCGCCTGCTGCGGTGACGATGACATGATCGGCGGCCCGGGCCAGAGGCGCAAACAGCGGCGCCCGCCCGGCGGATCCGATCAGCAGCGCTATCCGCGGTAGCTTCAGCCGCCCCGCAAGCGCCATCACCTTTCGCGCCGGCGGCGATGCGGCGGCGTAATCCATGAAGTCATGACCCCATTTGCCGGTCAGGTCGTCGGCGGCGCCCTCGATCACCAGCGCGTCGATCAGCCCCGCCTCGATGACCGGACCTGCGGTCTGCGGGGTCAGCGCCAGCACGGTCGCGTCAAAGCGCAGGAGGTCCAGGGTTGCGGATGAGCCGATGAAGCCCAGCCGGCCCGCCAGCCAAGGCTGTTTGCGGGACATTTCCGGTGCGGCGGGTTCATCGCAAAGCAGGTTGATGATCGTCGGCGGGATCGGCGTGTCGATCAGATCGAAGCGGGTCTGGGCAAGGGTCACGGACGGGCTCGTATTCGGAGAAGATACCTTTTGGATAAACATCCGGTCTTGCATTGCAATCAAAGATTGAAAATTATCGCGGGGTCAGGCTTGCCGCAATCCTGACGTGTGTGAATGAGTGCTCCCGAGACCAGACGGTCGTCACCGACAGGAAGCACAATGGCTGAAATGAACGTTCCCGCCGAAGAACGGATGCCCGATGAGGCGTCCGCGCGCCGCGTTGTGGTCATCCTGGGCACCGGCCGCAGTGGCACCTCGCTGACCGCGAAGATCCTGGCCGCCATCGGCGTGCGCATGGAAACCACGCTGCACCGGCCCAATGAGATGAACCCGGAGGGCTATTTCGAAGATCGGGAAGTGATCGCGATCAATCAGGCTATCCTCGACAAGCTCAGCCTGGCGCCGCCGCATATTCCCGCCATCCTTGAAGACAGCAGGCCCGCTATCCAGCCCGAACTTGACCGCCTGAAGGCTCATCTGCGGGCAAGCGCGCTGTCGCAGGACGGGATCTGGGGGTTCAAGGATCCGCGGGTTTCGACGCTGCTGCCGATCTACCGGCGCATATTTCAGCAGCTGGGGCTGGTGCCTGTCTTCGTCTACTGCGCCCGCGCGCCCGAGGCGGTGGTCGCCTCGCTGCTGGATGCGACCCCGCTGAACCGGCAGCGTGCCGAACAGATCTATCTGACGCGCAGCCTGATGGCGCTGCGCGACAGCGGTGCGGTTTGCCATGTCATCCATTACGAAAAGCTTCTGGCCGATCCGCTTTCCCGGATCGACGCCTTGTCGGATTTCGTCTGGTCGGGCCAGGATGCGCCGGTCCGGCTGAGCGATGAGGACAAGCTGGCCCTCGTCGATACGCGGCTGAACCGTTCGCCCCTGAAGGCGCAGCCCCTCGCCAATCCTCTGGCCCGCCGTATGGGTGCGTTGATCGCGGGCATGGACGGCACCAGTTATGACCGTGAGACGGTCATGGCCGAGTTGCAGGAGATCGGGGCGATCCATGACGGCTATTGCAGTTGGCTGGGCATGATCGCGACCCATCAGAAGCGCCAGCCGGGGGCCGTTTCGGGCGATGATCCGGCGCCCCAGATCGCCGAATTGCAGCGCAAGCTGACCCGGCAGGACAACCGGGTCGCAGCGCTGAAGACCAAGGTGGAAAGCCAGGCCCGCGAGCTTGGCGCACAGGACGCGTCCGCGCTTCGCCTGGCCAGTCTGCGCGATCACTACGCGCGCCAGCAGGAGGCGCATGAGGAGACGCTCAATCAGCTGCGCGCCGCAACGGCGGAACTGGCCGAGATGACCGCTGCGCGCGCGGCCTGTCCGGGGCCGGATGCGAGGGAACAGATTGCCGCCGCGGTTCTGGCCGATGAGCTGGCATGGTTGCAGGCCGAAAACCTGCGCCTGCGCGAAGAACATGGCGCCGCGGTCGAGCGGGCCCGCCTGCGCCTGAGCGATCTTGACCGGGTCAAGCTCGATCTCCATCAGGCACGGGCGAAGCTGGCGGCCCGACCAGCCCCGGCTCCGGCAGCTGCGAAGCCGGTCGAGGTGCCGGTGCCCGTTCCTGATCCCGCCCAGCAGCAGCTGGCCGAGGCGCGTCAGCGTATCGCGGATATGGAGGCAGGTTTTGCCCGGATGGCCGCCATGCGAGAGCAATTGCAGCTTGAGCTGAACGATCTTTTGTCCTCGACCCGGTTGCGCGCCGGTTCGGCCATGGTCGATGCGCTGCGCCGGCCCGGGCTGAACACATTGGCTCTGCCCTGGCGGCTGATCTGCGCCGGCCGTCGTCCGGCTTCGCCCGCGCTCGCCCTGCCGGACGGGGATGACGACGGCGCCAAGGGATAATCGGATCATGCTGAAGCAGAACGCGCCCCCGCCGCCGGCCCGCAAGGTCCTGATCGTTGCCCGCGATCTCGCCCGAGACGCCGGCGGAATGGAAAAGACCGCAGCCAATCTGGCCAATCATCTGGCCCGCAGCGGCCGCGAATGTGCGGTTATCTGTCAGGAAAGCGTGAACAGCATGCTGCTCTATCCGCTGGATGAGGCGGTGCGCCGCCTGTCCGGCAGCTGTGACGGGTCATGGATGGTCGAGACCGCACAGCAATATGCCCCCGATGCCATCGTGTACTTCTATTCGACCTCGGTCGAGGCCACTCATGTTCTCGCGCTGTGGGAAACCGGCATTCCGGTCATTCTGCATGAAGGCTCGAACCCTGAGCGGGTCATCAACAACAATTGGGCGGCCGCCAAGGCGATAACACCCGCGCAGGCCGGGCTGGAACGGCTGGCAATGATGGCCGGTTGCGCGCGCATCCGCTTTACGCTGCCGCAATATCAAAGCAGCCTGCCGCCCGGCCTGCGCGCCGATTCCGTCGCCTTTCCCAATGCCTTCACACCAGCTGACCCGGCCAATCTTGGTCTGAGGTCCGAGACCGGCCGCAAGATATTCCTCAATATCGGTGGCCTGAAGAAGGTGAAGAACGTGATGGCCGCAATGCAGGCCTTCGCGCGGATTGCCGATGATCTGCCCGATTGGGACTTTCACATCTTTTCGGCCGAGCCGAGGGGAAATCAGGTCCGTCCGAAGCTGGAAAGCTTCATTGTAAAAGAAGGGTTGCAAAGCCGGGTGCGGCTGTTTGCGCCAACCCCACAGATCGGACGCGAATACGGGCGCTCACATGTTCATGTCATCGCCTCGAAGGACGAGGGGCTGCCCAATTGCGTGGCCGAAGCCGCGCGCCACGGTCTGCCCTCGATCGGATTTGCCTGCTGCGTCGGCACCAATGCGATGATCGAAGATGATCACAACGGGCTCCTGGTCGAATGCGGTAAGGACGAGATCGCCGGGCTGGCCGAGGCGATGATGCGGGCCGCGACCGATGATGCTGCACGCCATCGCTGGGGCGCGACCGCGCTGCGCGAAAGCGACATCTATGACCCGGATCGCATCTTCGCCCAATGGGACAGCCTGATCGCTGCGGCGGCGGCTGACCGCAGCCCCCCGCAGGATCGTCTGCGCCGCCGCTTCGGCGAAACAGAGTGGCGCCGCCTGCGGGCTGTGCAGCGCGCCTCGCTTGGTGCGGCACCCTGGCCCGCGCCGCCGGCCCGGCCCTTCGATGAGGCGCGGCCGACGGTCAGCGTCATCGTGCCGCTGTTCAACAAGGAAAGCTTCATCGCCGAGACACTGGATTCCATTGCGGCCTGCCCCTATCCGGCAAAGGAGGTGATCGTCGTCGATGACTGCTCGACCGATGGCTCGACCGGCATCGCCAGGGAAATCTGCGCACGCCATGGCTGGCGCGTGATCACGCATGAGCAGAACGGTGGGCTTTCGGTATCGCGCAATACCGGACTTGATGCGGCGCTTGGCGAATATGTTCATTTCTGGGATGCCGACGACGTCTATGCGCCGGACGGGATCGGTCGATTGCTGTGCATCATGCATGAGGATGCAGCCGATATCGGCTGCGGTATCGCCACGCGCGAAGGTGAGGTGCTGCCGCATTACGCCAGCTCGGTCCGCGATGTAACGGGGGTGAATTATGCCCGGCACCCGGAAAGCCTGACCACGGCCTCCGCCTGCTTCAAGGTCTATCGCCGCGCCTTTCTGCACGATCACGGGCTGCGGTTCGAGCCGGGTCTGTATATGCAGGATTCGGCGTTCAATCTTTGTGCCTTTCCCCTGGCAGAACGCATCGTGATGAGCTCGGCCGTGCTCGGCGATTATCGTCTGGTCGAACAATCGGGCGCCCGGCAGTTCCATGCGGGCCGCTTCTCTTCAGTGCTGCAGATCGAAGAACTGACCCGCGCGTTTTACGCTGAAAACGGGCTGCACGGGGTGGACCGGCATCGCCAGCGGCACATCGTCCGAAAGGTGCTGCCGCAATTCATCATGCGGGCGCAGATGGGGTATAAGCAAATCGACGACCAGACCCGGCCATGGCAGCTGGATTTCGATTTCCTCACCGCGCTTCGAGCACAGCTGCAATATCTGCCGCATGGGCTGATGATAAAAAACGCTCCGATGCGGCTGAACCGGATCCAGCTGGCCTGCTATGCGCTCCGGGAGGGTTATCTGATCTGGGTTCCAGCGCTTCTCGGCGGGCGGGTGCCGGTCAAGCTGCGCCCCGGTCTTCTGGCCCGGTCCGCGGCGGAGAGGGCGCATGTCGCGGGGCTGATCGGCGATCTTCAGGCAGGCTGAGCCCTGCGCCGCGATCAGTTCCCTGCACAGGCCGCGACAGCGCCCCGAAGATCCTCCGAAGCCTGATGGATCATGCCGAGCGCATGTTCGGTCCCGAACGGAGCGGTATCGCCATATTCGCTGGAAATTTGCGCAGCTTCGGCCAGCAGAACATAGGCGCGCGACAGATCGGCAAGTTTGCCGGCATGTCCGTTTTCGCAGCTGTCATTCGCCCTCGGGACCATCGCCAGCGCGGCGGCGCTGGCACAAAGCGCCTCGGGCGTTGGCCAGATCAGGGCGGATTCGGCAAAGCCCTTATAGGCTGCGGCCCATCTTTGTCCGGCGAAGGCCTCGCGGCCCGCGTTCAGAAAAGGTGTGGCCGCCTGCGCGGCATCCGCCGGGGCGGCCTTGCGCAATGCCGCGAAATCCTGCCCGGCCAGATCCTGAGCCATGGCCGCGTCCCCGATCAGTGCCAGCACAAGCAGAATGGCTGCGGGCCGGATCATGCTTCCACCCGGATGATGCCGACAGAGACATCGTCTTTACGGGCGGAAATCAGGTAGTTATAGACATTTGTCCATTCGGTGACATTGGTGAGCGTCGCGCAGCCGAGCGAAACCCTGCCCGGATGCAGGAAACGATCACCCTTATGACCGATGCGGAACCAGCTTCCCGCATATTTCGAATACGGTTCGTAGCCACTCCCGAGGCTGTGATATTCGTAGGGAATTTCGAGCTCATGGGTGCCGACCGGAGGCGGGTTCGACGGGTCGGTCTTGGCCGAGAACGGCCCTTTGCTGCCATACCACAGCTCTCCGGTGGAGATCCGAAAGCGGATGACAGCGTCGGTCCGGCGCCGCGGGGGCACCCGGCTCAGATAGGAAGTTCCGTCTGAGCGCAGTGAGACGCTGGCGGTCTTGCCGCGGCTCTTGCCTTCCATGATCCTGAAATGCTCACGCCCGTTGGCGGTGCCCAGATGCGCGACCTTCAGATACTGGGGAAGCGGCGGATAGATGGCGTTGGAGATGTCATGACGCACCAAGAGCCAGCCCTTGCCATCGGCATTCCTTACATAGCGGGTGCTCATACCAAATCCCTGAATAAATACGTCCTGAAGATAATCTATCCCGCTGACCCGGTGAGTCCAGCGCAATGCGCCCGGATCAGGGGATCATGCGCCGGGCAGCCCTTCCAGCACCATATCCAGCAGCTGCCGGGGACTGCGGGTGGCACCGAGCGTGCGGCCGGGCTCGCCAGGGGCGAGGGGCTCCAACAGGGCGGCCTGGCTTGCGGCGAGGGCGGGGGGCATGAAGTGATCCTGTCGTCCGGTCATGCGGGAGCGTGCGGCATCGAGCGGCAGGGCGAGATGCAGGAAGTAGACCGGGCCGTGCTGCGCCAGTCGGTTCCGATAGGCTCGCTTCAGGGCCGAGCAGGCAGCGATGGAGCCGGCGCTTTCTTGCAGCGCGACTTCCATCCGGTTCGCGATCCGGTCGAGCCAGGGCGCGCGCATCGCATCATCCAGCGGGTGTCCCGCTGCCATGGCGGCAAGGTTTTCCGGCGGGTGCAGATCGCCGCCCTCGATCATCGCGTAACCCAGCCGTTCGGCAAGCGCGCGGGCCAGCGTCGATTTTCCGCAGCCCGAAACCCCCATGACGACGATTCGGCGCGGCGGCGGGGTCAGGTTGGATGGCGGCGCGCTTTGGTCCATGTCGCATCTCCGTTGGCTTTGGCATCCTTTCTGGCCGGGTGGGGATGCCATTGCCAGACCGGATTTTCTGGAACGGAATCGGGCCGGGCATGAAAAGATCCGCCGGATTGTTCCGGCGGATCCTGCGGTGTCGGATCGGGCTGCGATCAGGTCGTGCTGCTGTCCGCAATCTTGTCTTCGGTTGCATCGCCCCGGCCCAGAAGCCGGCGCATCAGCGTATAGAACAGCGGCGCGAACAGGATGCCGAGCGCGGTCGCCGCGACCGTCCCGCCCAGGACCGTCGCGCCGATGGCGTTGCGGCCTGCGGCGCCTGCGCCGGTGGATAGGACCAGCGGCAGCACCCCCAGCGAGAAGGCGAAGGAGGTCATCAGGATCGGGCGGAAACGCTGGCGCGCCGCCTCGACCACGGCGCGGTAAAGCGGCACCCCGGCCTGGGACTGCTCTCGGGCGAATTCGACGATCAGAATGGCGTTCTTGCCGGTCAGGCCGATGACGGTCAGCAGGCCGACCTGGAAGAAGACGCCATTGTCGAAGCCGCCCAGATTGGCCCCGATCAGCGCGCCCAGCACCCCGATCGGCATGACCAGAATGACCGCGAAGGGGATCGACCAGCTTTCGTAAAGCGCAGCCAGGCAGAGGAAGACCGCCGCCAGCGACAGGGTGTAAAGCATGGTGGTCTGATCGCCCGAATCCTGTTCCTCAAGCGAAAGACCGGTCCAGGCGACGTTGAAGCCGGGCGGCAGCTGGCTGGCCAGGTTCTGGATTTCCGCCATCGCCTCACCCGAGGACACCCCGGGCATCGGGCTGCCCTGGATCTGCATTGCCGGCAAGCCGTTATAGCGGGTCAGCCCCTGTGGGCCATAGGTCCATTCGCCCTGCGCGAAATTGGCGAAGGGCACCAGCCCGCCCGAGGAATTGCGCACCCGCCACTTGTCGAGATCGGTGGGCACGGAACGGCTGTCTGCCTCGGCCTGAACATAGACCTTCTTGATCCGGCCCCGGTCCACGAAGTCGTTTACATAGGCGCCGGTCCAGGCGATCTGCAAAAGATTTGCGACATCGGTGGCGGTGACGCCCATGGCACCAGCCTGACGCCAGTCGATATTCAGCCGAAATTGGGCGGCGTCCTCCAGCCCCGAAGGCCGGGTCTGGGTGATGACCTTGCTCTGCGAGGCCATGCCGAGCATCATGTTGCGCGCTTCCAGCAGCTGATGGTGGGTCTGGCCGGCCCGGGCCTGAAGGTAGAAATCGAAGCCCGACGCATTGCCGAGCTCGATGACCGCCGGCGGCACGATCGGGAAAACCATGGCATCCTGGATCTGGCTGAGCGCGCCGAAGGCCCGCCCGGCAATCGCCTGCGCCGACTGGTCGGGATTGAGACGCTCCTCCCAGTCCTTCAACCGCACGAAGGCCATGCCGACGTTCTGACCCTGACCGGCAAAGCTGAAGCCGACCACACCGAACATCGATTCGACCGAGGCCGATTCCTGGTTCATGAAGTAATCCTGCACCTTGTCCATGACCGCCTGTGTGCGTTCGGTGGTGGCACCGGTCGGACCTTGAACCAGCACGAACATGATGCCCTGATCCTCGTCGGGCAGGAAGCCTTCGGGGGTGCGGACAAACAGCATGACCATGATCGTCGCCAGCCCGGCATAGACCAGCAGCATGCGCAACGGACGGTGCACGATCCAGTTGACCAGGCCGGTATAACCGTTGGTGGTTGCGTCAAAGCCGCGGTTGAACAGGCCGAACAGCCCGCCGCGCTTGCCATGGGACTTGCGCAGCAGCGTGGCGCAGAGCGCGGGGGTCAGGGTCAGCGCGACCACCACCGACAGTCCCATGGCCGAGACAATGGTGATGGCGAATTGCTGATAGATCACCCCGGTCGAGCCGCCGAAGAAGGCCATCGGAACGAAGACCGCCGACAGAACCAGCGCGATGCCGATCAGCGCGCCGGTGATCTGGCCCATGGATTTGCGCGTCGCCTCGCGCGGGCTGAGGCCTTCATCCTCCATGATCCGCTCGACGTTTTCGACGACGACGATGGCGTCATCGACCAGAAGACCGATGGCCAGCACCATGGCCAGCATGGTCAGCGTGTTGATGGTAAAGCCAAGCGCCGCCATGATCCCGAAAGTACCAAGCAGAACGATCGGCACCGCCAGTGTCGGGATCAGTGTCGCCCGCCAGCTTTGCAGGAAGACATACATCACGATGAAGACCAGCACGACGGCTTCGACCAGGGTCTTGACCACTTCCTCGATCGAGATCTCGACAAAGGGGGTGGTGTCGAAGGGGATGACATATTCGACCCCTTCGGGGAAGAACTCGGCGAATTCGTTCATCCGCTCCTTGACCAGCTCGGCCGTATCGAGCGCGTTCGCGCCCGGGGTCAGGCTGAGCGCCATCCCCGCCGAAGGCCGGTTGTTATATTTGGCATCGGCGATATAGGATTCGGCGCCGATTTCCACCCGTGCCACGTCCTGAAGCTGCACCAGCCCGCCGTTTTCCTCGGCGCGCAGGACGATCTGGCGGAATTCCTCGGGCGTGGTCAGCAGCGATTGCGCGGTGACCGTGGCATTGAGCTGCTGGCCCTCGACCGCCGGCCGCCCGCCGAACGAGCCGGCCGAGATCTGGGTGTTCTGTGCCGAGACCGCGCTGACCACATCCGCCGGGGTCAGCTCATAGGCGGCAAGCTTGGACGGATCGAGCCAGATCCGCATCGCATATTGCGCGCCGAAGACCTGAACCGAGCCGATGCCCTCGATCCGGCTGAGATCATCGACGAGGTTGGCGACCATGTAATCCGACAGGTCGGCCTGTTCGTAGCTTTCATTGCCGATCAGGCCGATGACCATCAGGAAGCCGGAAGTGGATTTGTCGACCCGTATACCCTGACGCTGAACGGCCTCCGGCAGCAGTGAGGTCGCCTGGCTCAGCTTGTTCTGCACCTGGACCTGCGCGATATCGACATCTGTGCCGGTCTCGAAGGTCAGCGTGGTCGAGGATGTCCCTGCCGAAGTGGCATTGGAGGACATGTAGCGCAGCCCGTCGAGACCGGTCATCTGCTGTTCGATAATTTGGGTGACGGTGTTCGACACGGTTTCGGCCGAAGCGCCGGGATAGGTCGCGTTGATCGAGACCGAGGGCGGTGCGATCTGCGGATATTGCGCCACCGGCAGGGTCAGGATCGAGAGAATGCCGATCCCCATGATGATGATCGAGATGACCCATGCGAAAACCGGGCGGTCGATAAAGAAACGGGCCATGGCTCTGCTTTCGATGATCCGGGAGAAGAAGGCTCGCGGATAGGCTTACTGGGCGGCCGCCGGGGCCGGTTCGGATACGGGGCTGTCGGCTTCGCCGTCCTGCGGCGCGGCTGCGGGATCGGCGGCTGGCGTTTCGCCGCCCGCGCTTGCGCCTTCGGCGGCAGCCTCGGGCGCGGCAGCCGCCGGGGCACCGCCGGGCGCAGCGGCTGCGGCTGCCGGGTCGTATTCCTGTGCAGTGACTGGGACGCCGGGGGCGATGCGCTGCAATCCGGCAACGATCACCCGGTCGCCATCATTGAGCCCGCTGCGGATCACCCAACGATTGCCGAGATCCTGAATGATCTCAAGCTGCCGCTCCTCAACGATGTTCTGATCGTTGGCGACATAGGCAATGGGCCGGCCGCGCGGATCGCGGGTCACCCCGGCCTGCGGGGCAAGGATCGCATCCTTGAGCTGGGTGCGCGGGATATTGGCCAGCACATACATGCCCGGCAGTAACAGATTTTCGGGATTGGCAAATTCCATGCGCAGCGTCACCACGCCGGTGGTCTCATCGACATGGGGCTCGGCCCCGGTCAGCGAGCCGGTCTGGTTGTATTGCGACCCGTCGGGCAGGCGCAGCGAGACCTCGCGGTTCTTGTCATGAAGCTTGAACTCGTCGCTCTCGCGCTGCCAGCGGGTGATTTCGGCGGCCGATTGGGTGACGTCGATCTGGATCGGGTCCATCTGGCGGATCGTCGCCAGCGGCGTCGCCTGACCGGCGGTGACCAGCACACCCGGAGAGACATCGGCAAGACCGATCACCCCGTCGAGCGGGGCGGCGATGGTGGTATATTCGAGATTGATCTTAGCCGCATCCAGCGCCGCCTGCGCTGCCATGACCGCCGCATTTGCGGCATCGCGCGAGGCGATGGCAGTGTCCTCGGCCTGCTGGCTGCTGACCGAGCGGTCGCGCAGCGTGCCGACGCGCCGGGCCTCGTTCTCGGCGGCTTTGGCCTGTGCCTGCGCCTGTGCCAGCGTGGCTTCGGCCTGGGCGACCGCGGCCTCATAGCTGCGAGGGTCGATCCGGTAGAGCGGATCGCCGGTCTTCACGACGCTGCCTTCGTGGAACAACCGTTCAATGATGATCCCGCCGACCTGCGGGCGCAGCTCTGCCTCGGCGATGGCGATTACCCGGCCGGGCAGAGAGGAGGCCAGCACGACATCCTCGGCTTTCAGCGTCACCACGGTTACGGCCGGTGGCGGCATCTGCCCCTCCGGTGCCTGCGCGACGGTACTGGACGCTGCGGAGATCGCGCTGCCAAGAACCGATGCAAACAGAATGTTTCGAATGGCTTTCATGGTGAACAACCGATGCTGAAGGTAGGTTTCGGACAGTGATCGCCGCCGCTGGTCTGGCGATCAGGGAACTCGGTCAGTGTAAGGAACATGATAGCGAGGTTCAATGCACCTTCTCGGCTGAAACGCCGCGTCCGATGCCCGAGCAGCGTCAGATCTCGGTCCAGCTCTGGTCGATGACGGCTTCCATGGCGACATAGCTGGTGGTGGCATGAATATGAGGCAGGGCGGAAATCCGCTCGGCCATGATCTGACGAAAATGCGCCATATCGCGCGAGCGGACCTTGATCAGATAGTCGAAGCCGCCGGCGATCATATAGCATTCCTCGATCTCCGAAATCGCGCGCACGGCAGAGTTGAATTGCTCCAGCGCTTTCTGGCGGGTGTCGGTCAGCCGGATCTCGATATAGGTGACATGGGTCAGGCCCAGCGAAAGCGGCGACAGGATCGCGCGGTAGCCGGTGATCAGTCCCATATCCTCCAGTTGCTTGATGCGCTGCGCCACCGGGGTTTTCGACAGGCCCACCTTGCGCGCCAGCTCGCTGACCGGGATTCGGGCATTGGCGACCAGCTCGGCGAGGATCTTGCGGTTAATTGCGTCGATTTCCAGAGGCATGGTCTGTCTGTTCCTTGATAATAAGTCGAATCGCCTGCATCGTCGTCAGGTTTTGGGCGCTTTGCCTGAATGGTATCCCATAGAATACCACGATCAACCGGAGGAAGACATGCCCGCGCCCGACCTGACCCTTTTTACCCCCGATGCCAAGTTCCGCCCGACCGAGGATCTGCTGCCCGAACTGATCGCGACTGCCGCGCTGTCCGACGCTGAACGCGCGGCGATCTCCGCCCGCGCCGCCGATCTGGTGCGCCGGATCCGGTCCGAAGACGATCCTTCGCTGATGGAACATTTCCTGTCCGAATACGGCCTGTCAACGCGCGAGGGTGTGGCGCTGATGTGTCTGGCCGAGGCGATGCTGCGGGTTCCCGACAAGATCACCATGGATGCGCTGATCGAAGACAAGATCGCGCCGTCGGACTGGGGCAAGCATCTGGGCGAGGCCTCGTCATCGCTGGTGAACGCCTCCACCTGGGCCCTGATGCTGACCGGAAAGGTGCTCGATGACGATCAGGGCGGCATCGTCGGCACGCTGCGCGGCGCCATCCGCCGTCTCGGGGAACCCGTCATCCGCACCGCCGTCGGGCGGGCCATGCGCGAGATGGGCCGCCAGTTCGTGCTGGGCCAGACCATTGCCGCGGCGCTCGACCGGGCCAGGGAACTGGAAAAGCAGGGCTACAGCTACAGCTATGACATGCTGGGCGAAGCGGCGATGACCCGGGCCGATGCCGATCGCTATGCCCGCGAATATGCGGCGGCGATCCGGGCGATTGCCGGATCCTGCGACAAGGACTCGGTTCAGGCCAATCCGGGGATCTCGATCAAGCTGTCGGCGCTCCATCCCCGTTACGAGGTCGCGCAGGAAGACAAGGTTCTGGAAGAGCTGGTGCCGGTGGTGCTGGATCTGGCCCGCGCTGCCAAGGCCGCCAATATGGGCATGAATATCGACGCCGAAGAACAGGACCGGCTGGTTCTGTCGCTGAAGATGATCAAGGCCGTGCTGTCCGATCCCTCGCTGGCCGGCTGGGACGGGTTCGGCGTGGTGGTGCAGGCTTACGGCAAGCGCGCCGGTCTGGTGCTCGACTGGCTTTATGCGCTGGCGCAGCACCATGACCGCAAGATCATGATCCGGCTGGTCAAGGGCGCCTATTGGGACAGCGAGATCAAGCTGGCTCAGGTCGAGGGTCTGCCCGGCTTTTCGCTGTTTACCCGCAAGGCCGAAACCGATGTTAGCTATATCGCCAATGCCCGCAAGCTGATCGGCTATTCCGACCGGATCTATCCGCAATTCGCGACCCATAACGCCCATACGGTTGCGGCGATCCTGGAAATGGCCGGCGATACCGATTTCGAATTCCAGCGCCTGCATGGCATGGGCGAGCGGCTGCACGATATCGTCATCCGTGAAACCAGGGGCCGCTGCCGGATCTATGCCCCGGTCGGCGCCCATCGCGATCTGCTGGCCTATCTGGTCCGGCGTTTGCTGGAAAACGGTGCGAACTCGTCCTTCGTGCATCAGATCGTCGATGAGGACGTGACCCCCGAAGAGGTCGCGCACGATCCTTTCGCCGCGCTGACGAGCGATCACGCCCCGGCCTCGCTGGTAATGCCGGATGCGCTGTTTGGCGCGGCTCGGACCAATTCCGAAGGGTTCGACCTGACCGATGAAGGCGTGCTGGCCCGGATCGCGGTGGCCGCGCCCGAACGGCTGGCGGCGGCGGCCCCGGTGACCGTCTCCGAACCCGCCGGCACGGCCCGCGCCGTGCTGAACCCGGCCTCGGGCGAAGTGATCGCCGAGGTGGTCGAGGCCGACCGCGACACCGCGTTGCAGGCGATTGCCGATGCGCGGGTCTGGGACGCCCCGGCGGCAGAGCGCGCAAACGTGCTGCGCCGGGCTGCCGATCTTTATGAGGCGCATTACGGCGAGATCTTCGCCGCCCTGACCCGCGAGGCTGGCAAATCCCTGCCCGATGCGGTTGGCGAGCTGCGCGAGGCCGTGGACTTCCTGCGCTATTATGCGGCTGAGGGCGAGGCAAGGACCGGCGCGGCGCGCGGCATTTTCACCGCGATCAGCCCGTGGAATTTCCCGCTGGCGATCTTCACCGGCCAGATCGCAGCCGCGCTGATGGCGGGCAATGCCGTGCTGGCCAAACCGGCCGAGCAGACCCCAATCATTGCGGCCATCGCCGTGCGTCTGCTGCACGAAGCCGGGGTGCCCGGCACTGCGCTGCAACTGCTGCCCGGGGACGGGGCCAGCGTCGGTTCGGTCCTGACCTCGGATCCGCGCATTGGCGGCGTGGTCTTCACCGGCTCGACCGAGACCGCCAAGATCATCGCCCGGGCCATGGCCGACAAGCTTGCCCCCGGCACGCCGCTGATCGCCGAGACCGGCGGGCTGAATGCCATGGTGGTCGATTCCACCGCGCTGCCCGAACAGGCAGTGCGCGATATCGTGGCCTCCAGCTTCCAGTCGGCGGGTCAGCGCTGTTCGGCGCTGCGCTGTCTTTACGTGCAGGAAGATATCGCCCCCCATGTGATCGAGATGATCAAGGGCGCGATGGATCAGCTCTCGGTCGGCGATCCGGCGCTTTTGTCCACCGATGTCGGCCCGGTGATCGACGCCGAGGCGCAGGCCGGGATCAATGCCTATTCCGATGCCCAGAGCGGACGGATTCTGCATCGCCTGCCGGCGCCGGCACAGGGAACCTATGTTTCGCCGGTGCTGATCGAGGTGGACGGGATCAACGATCTCGACCGTGAAATCTTCGGCCCGGTCCTGCATGTCGCGACCTTCCGTGCCAAAGATATCGACAAGGTGATTTCCGACGTGAACGGGCGCGGTTTCGGGCTGACCTTCGGGCTTCATACCCGGATCGACAGCCGCGTGCAGGACATCGCCGACAGCGTCCATGCCGGCAATATCTATGTGAACCGCAACCAGATCGGGGCGATTGTCGGCAGCCAGCCCTTCGGCGGCGAGGGCCTGTCGGGCACCGGCCCCAAAGCCGGCGGGCCGAATTATCTGCCGCGCTTCTATGCAGCCGAGACCGCGACCCTGCCGGCCGGTACCCCGTCCGGCGGGGCTGATGTCGCCGCGCTGCGCAAGGCTCTGACCGATGCGAAGGGCCGGCAGATCGGCGAAGAGCTGATGCCGGGTCCGACCGGCGAGCTGAACCGGCTGACCAGCTATAGCCGTGCACCGGTCCTGTGCCTCGGTCCGGGACGGATCGCGGCGGCGGCGCAGCTGGCTGCGGTCGAGGCGCTTGGCGGGCAGGGGATTGCGGTTTCCGGCGATCTGGCGGCCAATGATCTGCGCGGCCTTCAGGGCTTTTCGGCAGTGATCTGGTGGGGCGATGACGCCCGCGCCCGGGCCTATGCGCAGGCGCTGGCGGGCCGTCCGGGCGAGATCCTGCCCCTGATCACCGCCATGCCCGATCAGGCCCATGTCGCCCATGAGCGTCATCTTTGCGTCGATACCACTGCCGCCGGCGGCAACGCGGCGCTGCTGGCAGGGTGATCGGAAAGGGCGATACAAAAACGGCCGGGCATGACGCCCGGCCGTTTTCCCTCATTCCTGCTGAAAGGCTCAGCAGACAAGCGCCTTGCTGTTCCGGCCGTGACGCTCGGCCATCTTGCGGCCCATTTTACCGGTGACCAGCAGACGCGCTGCCGGACGCGGCGTGCCGTCGCGCAGATCGGGGAAGAGGGTGAAGATTTCTTCCAGCGCGGCCTCGCCAACCGATTTCAGCGCCTCGGTACCGGTATAGAGCGATTCCGATTCCGCCCCGTTCGCGGTGACGATCTGGTGATCGTCGAACAGGAAGTGGACATAGGTCACCTCGTCCAGATCCTCGGCGATGTCGATGCCTTCGATCTGAAGCAGCTGCTTGGCCGCAACCAGCACCTCCATGGCGCCGAACATCTTCAGCGCGATCTTCGAGCGCACCAGCATCCGGTGTTGGGGCGAGACGATCAGATCGCTGGACGGCGCGCCCTTGCCAAGAGCGCCGGCGCGGATGCGGATCGGGCGCAGATTGGGGCTGGCTTCCAGATCCTCGGCGTTCAGCCGGCGCCGGCCAACCCAGCGGATCGCCTGCGGGCCAGCATCGCGGGTCATGATCAGATCGCCGCGAACCAGCTCGATCGCCTGAGCCTCGCCCTTGGCGGTCACCACCATCGCATCCGAGCCGAAGCAGCAGACATTGGTGTTTTCGCAGGTCAGATCGTTGCCGTTGACCGGCTTACAATCGTTGTCGATATGCATGACGAAGCCCTTGTGGGCCAGATCATTCAGGACACCGTCGTCGTCCTGATCGGCACGCAGCCATTGCAGCGGATTGTTATAGGGCGTCAGCCCCTTGGCAACCCGCGCGGCGTTGATTTCGGCCAGGTTTGCGTCGTTGTAGAAGGCGCTGAGATCGACAAAATCGTTGTTGCTGCGATCGCCATCGTTGATGTTTTGGCCATGGGCCGTGTTGAAGTCGGTGATGGTGTCGCCATTGCCGGCCACGAAGGTATCGAAGCCAAGCCCGCCTTCCACGCCATCAGCACCTTCCCCGCCGTCGATATAGTCGTTGCCGGTGCCGCCCCAGATCAGGTCGATGCCGGTGCCGCCGAGCAGGGTGTCGTCGCCGCCGCCGCCATAGATATCGTCTTTGCCGGCGCCGCCCTTGATCAGATCGCCCGTGCCATCGTCATGATACTGACCATAGCCGTAAAGCGTATCGTTGCCGCCGCCGCCAAGAATCGTGTCGGTTGCGGCGCCGCCGTAGACAATGTCATTGCCGGCTCCGGCGCGGATGAAGTCCTGATTGCCGGTGGCGCCGGCCAGCTTGGCGTCATTGCCGTCGACCCGGTCGCAATCGGCATCGACATAGCCTTCGGCGATACAGTCATTGCCGCTGGTGCCATCGACATAGCCGTCACCCACGGCGGGCGTGGGATAATGATAGCCGCCGCGCGTAATCGGCGTTTGCGAAAGCAGCGCAGCGGTCGAGGTCGCGCTCTGCACTGTGGAAAGCTGGCCGGCGAAAATGCTGCCGGCCTCTGCTGAAACATCATTGGTTTCGATATTATCCGAATTTGGTTCAATACCGAAATTATTACTGCCTGAATTATAATTCGTCATGCAAACTCCTGAATTCTACAATAGTAAGAAACATGCCCCTATTGCAGACGGTAGAGAGGTGCATTCGATCAGGGTATAAATTCCTGAAATTCCCATTCTACAGACTGCAAACCGCTAAGCGGTTGAATCGACGGGCATGCTCCCGAACATTTGAAAATCTCTGACGGGTTATGACGCGAGGAACGGCGCAGATCAAAAGAAAATCGGAGTCTGAGCGAATTTTTCTGAAAATCGGATCAAATCGGACGATTTTTCAACTTCTGATTGGCAATGTAATTCAGGCGCTCAACTTACCGATACGGCATAAGTTGCATGTGGTTTAAATTTATTTGCCCGTAAGTTGTATTTACCCGCGAATCACCCCGGCGCGGGGATTCCACTTCGATCAGCGCCGTCTCGGAATTGCCGCGCCGTAGCTGTTGAGTGCCTTCAGCTGGCGATCCGCCTGTTCCAGTGCCGCCAGCGCCGCGCCCCGGTTCCGCCCGGCGAGGAGATTGCACAGCAGCTCGGCCACCGCCATCGCAGGGGTCAGGCTGTGGAAGATGCCGGCACTTTCGGCCGGGCAGATCACCGCATGGGCCGCCAGTGGAATCAGCGGTGAGACCTCGCTGTCGGTCACCGCGATCACGCTGAGGCCACGATCTGCGGCCAGCCCGGCCAGATCGAGGCTGAGGCGGGCATAGGGATGGACCGAAAACACCAGCAGCGCATCGCCGGGTTCGGCCCGCATCAGCCCGTCGGGACCCGTGCCGCCTGGCCCGTCCAGCAGGCGGGTCTTCTCGCCCAGAAGCGACATGACATAGTGGAAGTGCCAGGCTGGCGAATGACAGGAACGCGCACCGAGCACATGAATGCGCCCTGCCGCGGCCAGGGCGTCGGCGGCATGGGCGATCCTGTCCAGTTGCTCGGGTGAATTCAGCCGGTCCATCTGCCGGGCAAGCGCTTCCAGCATGGTGCCGGCCTGCTGCGCCCCGCTGCCGGGTTCGGCTCGGTTCCGGGCGTGGCTGATCAGATCGCCGGTCCCGCGCCGGATCAGATCGGCCTGTTCGCGGCGCAGGTCCTCATAGCCCGAGGCCCCCAGAAACCGCGCCAGCCGGGTCATGGTCGCCGGCTGAACACCGGCGCGGCGGGCCATCTCGCGCATGGAATGAAGTGCGACATCCTGCGGATGCTCTATCAGATAGCGGGCGGCGAGGCGCAGCTGGGGCGGCATGTCGTTGATGCGGGCGTTCAGGGCGCCGATCAGGCTGTCTGAAGTCATTCGGGCACTCCGTGAGATACAAATGTCTCATTACTGTATAGTGGAATACATCTGTTGCAACTAGATGAACTCAATGCGAACCTGTGCGCATATTTCCCGAATCGGACCGGACTCATGACCCATATCCTTCACCGCAGCATTGGCCCCGCATTGCCCCGTGCCACCCATGGCGAAGGGGTCTGGATCACCGATAGCGAGGGGCGGCGCTATCTCGATGGCTCGGGCGGGGCGGCGGTCACCAGCCTCGGCCACGGCAACGGGGAGGTTCTGGATGCGATGCGCGCCCAGATCGACGCGATTGCCTACGCGCATACCTCGTTCTTTACCACCGATGCCGCCGAAAGCCTGGCCGACCGGCTGATTTCGCTGGCGCCCGACGGGCTCGATTACGTCTATCTGGTCTCGGGCGGCTCGGAAGCGGTCGAGGCCGCACTGAAAATGGCCCGGCAGTATTTCGTCGAGATCGGACAGCCGCAGCGCCGCCACATCATCGCCCGCCGGCAGAGCTATCACGGCAATACCATCGGGGCGCTTGCCACTGGCGGCAATGCCTGGCGGCGCGCCCAGTTCCAGCCGATCCTGCCCGAGACCCATCACGTCTCGCCCTGCTACGCTTACCGCGATCAGGTGGTGGGCGAGAGCGCGGAAGCTTACGGTGCCCGGTTGGCGCAGGAGCTGGAGGACAAGATCCTTGAGCTTGGCGCGGATCAGGTCATCGCCTTTGTCGCCGAACCCGTGGTTGGGGCGACGCTTGGCGCGGTGCCGGCGGTGCCGGGCTATTTCAAGCGTGTGCGCGAGGTCTGCGACCGCTACGGCGTCCTGCTGATCCTGGATGAAGTCATGTGCGGCATGGGCCGGACCGGCACGATTTTCGCCCATGAACAGGAGGGCATTGTTCCCGATCTCGTCACCGTCGCCAAAGGGCTGGGTGGGGGCTATCAGCCGATCGGGGCGGTGCTTTTGTCGGCGAAGATCCATGACGCGTTCCGCGATGGCTCGGGCCTGTTTCAGCACGGCCATACCTATCTCGGTCACCCGATTGCCACGGCAGCTGCCGATAAAGTGGTCGAGATCATGACCCGTCCCGGGCTGATGGACAATGTGAATGCCATGGGCCAGCGGTTGCAGGCCGGGCTGGAGACAGAGCTGGGCCAGCATCCCAATATCGGCGATATCCGCGGGCGCGGGCTGTTCCGCGGGGTCGAACTGGTGGTGGACAAGGGCACGAAGTCGCCTCTGGATCCGGCGCTGAAAACCCATGCCAAGATCAAGAAGGCGGCGATGGCGCGCGGGCTGATGTCCTATCCGATGGGCGGCACGATTGACGGGGTGCGGGGCGACCACATTCTGCTAGCCCCGCCCTATATCATCAGTGCCGATGAGGTGGATCAGATCGTCGAACGGCTCGCGGGTGCCATCAGAGATGTGCTCGGCTAGTTTTTTAGTCCCGGGGTGTGGGGTTGGGTCGAGCTTGAATCGATCTGGTTCGCTTGTCCAGATTTTGTTGATGTATTCAAACGGCGTTAATCCCTGCATCGTTCGGCTCAGCATGCGCAGGGCTATTACGCCGATGTCGAGATCGCCCACAACCCGGCAACCGATCTGCTGGACCACGCCTAGCTGTTTGATCCGACGGTTTGATGGTGTGATCCTTTCTTTGGGCGATTGTATATTTGACAAACCCATGCCGCATAGGTGATGATCAGCCTGCGTGACAGGCCGGATCAGTCGGGCGATTTCTTATCGTCCGGCTTCTCCTTCACGATCTGCTTGAGACGTTCCTCAAACCGTTCGTCGTCGTCGTCCGTCTCTAGCTGGCGGGCGGCTTCTTTGAACTTTTTGAGTTGGGACTTGCTCTTAGCATCGATCATACTGAAATCTCCAAGCTTTCGAACTGTAGCTGAATTGGCGCTGCTGGTCGCTCAGGCGGGTCAAAGGCGACAATGGGCCGAAGTTCGTCTTCGCCCGACATATTCTCATCATTGGGAACCTCTCGCGCATTTCTGTCAAACAACACGCGTGCAACTCGACGCCTAAGTTCAAAAAGGAAAAAACACTCCCGCTCTATTTCGAGCAGAACTCGCGCTAACCGCGCCGCGCTTTCATCGGTCAAGCTTCCGTCAAGTTCACCTAGCCGATGCAGAATCTGATTTCTATTCTCTCGTGTAGCGTTACAACCGATTTTGCAGAGCGTGACAACCATTTCTGCAGCGGACACATTTTCTGAAACGGGGTCTTAAAGGGGCCATTACAGCCCCCTTTATCACAGCTTCTCCAGCTCGCTG
>JBKEBH010000347.1:0-27632 GCA_047973065.1 Paracoccus sp. (in: a-proteobacteria)
CTTTGACCGTCAGCTCGCAGAGTTCCAGATCCGGGTTGGCGTGCTGAACGGCTTCACCGCGCTTGGCATACCCGTCACCGAAGCCGTGGGATGAAGACGTCCGGGGAAAGAGGACGTCCGATTTGCACCCGATTTGTGCAACAGAGCCGGGGGCAGATGCAATGCTTACGATGCGCCGATTTCCGCAGAGGTCAAAAGCGCATTGTTCCATATGCGCCTGGCACTTCCGGAGCTGTTCGCCCGTTCCGGTGCGGATATCCGGGATCTGCGCGAAATTCAGGCGCGCTACTGGAAGGATGGGCTCTCGAAGGGGTTTACCGTTTTCATCGAGGATCGGGCAGGCCGACGCTCGGAAGCCGATTACATTGGCGATCCGGGGGCGAGACTGCGCAAAACGGATCCATCAGGCCGCATCAGGCCGCTCCCGACAAGGCGCAGCTGAGCCGGCTTAAAGCGCCAGCCCTTCCGGGTCCGGCAGACCGTTCGAGCGGCAGCAGGCCGTCAGCGTATTGGCCAGCAGGCAGGCAATGGTCATCGGGCCGACACCGCCGGGAACCGGGCTTACCGCGCCCGCGACCTTGGACACGCTGGCGAAATCGACATCGCCGACCAGCCCGGCTTCGGTGCGGTTGATACCCACATCGATCACCACGGCACCCGGCTTGATCCACTCGCCCTTGACCATCTGCGGCCGGCCGACAGCGGCGACCACGATATCGGCGCGGCACACCACCTCGGGCAGGTTCTTGGTGCGCGAATGAGCGATGGTCACCGTCGCGCTGTCGGCGGTCAGCAGCGCCGCCATCGGCTTGCCGACGATATTCGAGCGCCCGATCACCACCGCTTCCTTGCCCGAGAGATCGCCAAGCTGGCCGCGCAGCAGCAGCAGGCAGCCAAGCGGCGTGCAGGGCACCATCGCCCGCTGGCCGGTGGCCAGACGCCCGGCATTGGCGACGGTGAAGCCATCGACATCCTTCTTGACCGCAATCGCGTTGATGACCTCGGCCTCGTCGATATGGGCGGGCAAGGGCAGCTGGACCAGAATACCATGGACATCGGCATCGGCGTTCAGCCGGCCGATCAGGGCCAGCAGCTCGGCCTGGCTGGCCTCGGCCGGCAGGCGATGCTCATAGGAATTCATCCCCGCCGCCACGGTCTGCTTGCCCTTGGAGGCAACATAGACCTGACTGGCCGGATCCTCGCCGACCAACACCACGGCCAGACCCGGGGTGATGCCATGTTCAGCCTTCAGCGCGGAGACCTGTCCGGCGATCTTGTCGCGCAGCCCCGCCGCGAAAGCTTTTCCGTCGATCCGCTCAGCCACCATCTCAGCCCCCAAGCTGCGCTTCTTCCTGCGCAATGAAATGTTCCATCATCAGCCGCCACAGCCGCTCGGCCAGATCCGGTGACATCCCTGCCGCCTCAGCCCGGCGGCGCGCCAGGGCCGCGACCTCTTCCACGCGCGATTCGATCCGGGCCGGCAGCCCGTTGCGGGCCTTGATCTGGGCGGCACGGTCGATCAGCGTCGTGCGCTGCGCCAAAAGCGCGATCAGCTCGGCATCGAGCGCATCGATCCGGGCCCGAAGCGCGGTCATATCCTGAATATCTTCATGCGACATGGCCGAAGTCATGCCCGCAGTCCGGCCCCGGCGCAAGCCCCGCGCGTGGCTGAAATGCCGCGCTTTCATGAAAACGCAAGAAATCCACGGAACCCTGTTCCTTACGGAAGGCTTACTCAGGCGGCCGCAGGAAACGGCCCGATATGAAAGGATGGCCATGGACATGCTTGGCACGATCATCAACCTGGGCTTCGCGCTCGCCTTTATCATCGTCGCCACCGCGCTGATGCTGGCCTGAAGGATTCCTGACAAGGATAAACCCCGGCCATATTGGACCGGGGTTTATCCTTGTCAGCACCAGGGCCGATCTCAGCTCTGCGGCACCGGCGCGCTTGGCCCGGACTGATCAGGCTCGGGCGCGCGCGGCACTTTCGGGGTCGAGCCAACCTGAGGAATGCCCGAAGACGGGGTGTCGTCATCGCCGCCCAAAGGCTCGCCCCGGATGACCTTGCCGATTTCCTCGCCGGTCAGGGTCTCATATTCCAGCAGACCCTGGGCCAGACGCTCGAATTCGATTTCCTTGTCGATGAGGATCTGGCGGGCCTCGGCATAACCCTGCTCGATCAGGTCGCGAACCTCCTGCTCGATCAGCTCCTTGGTCGAGGCCGAAATCGAGAAGCCGCCGGTCGAGCCGTTATACCCTTCATGCGCCTCGGCATAGTCGATGGAGCCGACCTTGTCGGACATGCCCCACCGCATCACCATGGCGCGGGCCAGGGCCGAAGCCTGCTGGATATCGCCGGCCGGGCCGTTCGACACGCCTTCTTCACCATATTTGATGATCTCGGCGGCCTTGCCGGCCATGGTCATGGCCAGCTTCTGCTTCACCTCGTCCTTGTGATAGTTCAGCCGGTCCATTTCGGGCAGGCTGACCACCATGCCAAGCGCGCCGCCGCGCGGGATGATCGTCGCCTTGTAGACCGGGTCGCATTTGGGCAGGGTCAGGCCGACAATGGCATGGCCAGCCTCGTGATAGGCGGTCTTTTCCTTCTGCTCGGGCGTCAGCACCATCGAGCGGCGCTCGACCCCCAGCATGACCTTGTCCTTGGTGTTTTCGAAATCTTCCATGGTGACGAAGCGCCGGCCGATCCGGGCCGCCAGCAGCGCCGCCTCATTGACCAGGTTCATCAGATCGGCGCCGGAAAAGCCCGGCGTGCCGCGCGCGATGATGCGCAGATCGACATCCGGACCCTGCGGGACCTTCTTGGTATGGACTTCCAGAATTCGCTCGCGGCCCTTGATATCGGGGTTCGGGACGTGGATCTGGCGGTCGAAACGACCGGGACGCAGCAGCGCCGGGTCCAGCACGTCCTTGCGGTTGGTGGCGGCGATAATGATGACACCTTCATTGGCGTCGAAGCCATCCATTTCGACCAGAAGCTGGTTCAGGGTCTGCTCGCGTTCGTCATTGCCTCCGCCGATGCCGACACCGCGGGCGCGGCCAACCGCGACGATTTCGTCGATGAAGACGATACAGGGCGCGCTTTTCTTGGCCTGCTCGAACATGTCGCGCACGCGCGAAGCGCCGACGCCAACGAACATTTCGACGAAATCGGAACCCGAGATGGTGAAGAAGGGCACGCCTGCCTCGCCGGCGATGGCGCGGGCCAGCAGGGTTTTACCCGTGCCGGGCGGGCCGACCAGCAGCGCGCCTTTCGGGATCTTGCCGCCGAGGCGGCTGAACTTCTGCGGGTTGCGCAGGAATTCGACGATCTCTTCCAGCTCTTCCTTGGCCTCGTCGATGCCGGCGACATCGTCAAAGGTGACGCGGCCCTGCTTTTCGGTCAGCAGTTTCGCCCGCGACTTGCCAAAGCCCATCGCGCCGCCTTTGCCACCGCCCTGCATGCGGTTCATGAAGAAGATCCAGACCCCGATCAGCAGGATGAAGGGCAACCAGACGCCAAGGAAGGACATGAAGCCCGACTGCTGCTGCTTCTCGACGCGCACTTCGACATTCTTGGCGATCAGCTTGTCGGCAATTTCCTCTCCCTGCGGGCGGATGGTGGTATATTGCTGACCGTCATTGGTCTTGAAATAGATTTCCTCGCCGTCGATGGTCGCCGTTGACACCTGATCGTTATCGACCTGTTCGACAAAGTCCGAATAGCTGATCTGGCGGCTGCCCATCTGGCTGGCCCCGTCGCTGAACAGGTTGAACAGCATCAGGATCATCAGGAACAGAACGACCCAGAAGGCGATATTTCGTGCATTACCCAAGGGGTAGTCCTCCGAAGGGGGAAAATAGGCTTTGCGGAGAAAATAGGGATTCGCAGCCCGGGTTCAATGACCAAACAGGATTCGGCGAAAATCCGTCATATTCCGAAGCGGTGTCGCACCCAGCCCTTCAGCCGGGGTCAGGGCGGGAACCAGCAACCGATCCGCCCGGCGAACAGCCGGCAGCGCCTGCGCTTCAAGATGGCCAAGGCCGGCCGCGCGCCAGTCCACTGCCGCCGCATCCGCGCCCAGGGCCGCGACCCGGTCACCGGGCTGCAAGCCCGTGATCCGCCAGCGATTATCCCAGATATCATCCTGCATCCCGGCCTCGACGCGGCCCGCTTCGCGATGGATCAAAATTTCGGCACCCGGATCGAGCACCGCCCCATCCAAGCTCACCCGCCGCCCCTCGGCCAGGGCGCTCAGCGCATGATCGACCCCGGCGCGGCGCGGCGGATAATGCGCCCCGGTGACGAAACGGACCGCCGCCAGCACCAGACGGCGGCGCGATTCCTGAGACGCGGCATCAAAGGCCTGGCGCGGAAGCAGGACCGAACCAGCCCGAACCCGCGAATCGTCTAGGATCGGCGCCAGAAGATCGTTCAGCGCCTCCCGGGCCTCGCGCAGGTTTTCCGCCGACAGCGCCAGCAGTGCCGGATCGAGACCCAGTTCGGACATCGCCCGCCGCATCCGGGCACGTTCGAAGCGCGGATCCTCATTGCTGGGATCTTCAATCCAGCTCGCGCCGATGATGCGCAGCCAGCCGCGCAGCTCCTCGCGGCCAGTTTCCAGCAGCGGGCGCAGCCAGATCATGCCCTCGGCCTCGCGCCGCGTCGCCATGGCGGACAGCCCGTCGAGCCCGGCCCCGCGCGCCAGCCGCATCAGCAGGGTTTCGGCAACATCGTCGCGGGTATGGCCAAGCATCACCGCCGCCAGCCCCTCGGTGCGCGCCCAATCCGCCAGAAGTCGCAGCCGCGCCGCGCGCGCCCGTGCCATCAGATTGCCACCGCCGCCCGCCCCGCCCTGCCAGCGCAGGATCCGATGCTCCAGCCCAAGCGCGGCGGCGGCCTGTCCGGCCTGCTCGGCCTCATGAGCGGATTCGGGGCGTAGCCCGTGATCGACACTGGCGACCGCGATCCGGCGCGTCCCGGCCCAACGGGCGATCAAATGCATCAGCGCAACCGAATCGCCCCCGCCCGACAGGGCGATGCCCAGGGCCGGAAGATCCCCGGCCAGACAATCGAGGGCCGCGAAGGCCCGCGCCTGCGGCCCGGTCTGATCAGTTGGCACCCGCATCCTCGGCCAGCGGCTCATCGGAACAGGCGGCGGCCTGCGCCGCCCTGGCGGCTTCGGCCGCTTCGGGGGCAGACGGGAAGCGCCGGGCGATCTCGCCCAGATAGGGGCAGGCCTGGTCCGGGATGCCCTGCGTCGCGGTCAGTTTCGCCAGCGCCAGCAGGCTGGCCGGAGCCCGCGGCCCGTCCGGCAGCGCCCCGAAAGCCATGATCCAGGATTGCGCCGCCATATCCGGCTGACCGGCCGCCTCCTGAGCCAGCCCGCGCAGATAAAGCGCATCGACGGTCAGCGGCCCTCCGGCATGACTGGTGATCAGATCATCGAGCCCCTCGATTGCCGCCTGCCACTGCCCATCGTCATAGGCCTTACGGGCGCGGGTGAATTCATCGGCCTCTTCCTCGGTCGCCGGCACCGCCTCCGGTCCGGGATCCTTCATCGGCGGCAGCGTCACCGCGCTGATATCCGAGGGCAGCGGCTCGGCCTCACCCGCCTGACCGGCGGGGTGGGGGGGCGGCGCCGGAACGGCCCAGCTCGGCGGTCATCAGCGCGCCAAGATCGCAATTCGGATCGAGCTCGCAAAGCCGGAATTCAAGATCGCCGATCCGGTTGGTGCCATCGACCACGATCCGGCGGATCCGGTTGGCCAATTGCTCGGTCCGGTCAGTCAGAGTGGCGATCTGCGATTCCATCCGGTTCATGCGGTCGATGGCGGAATCGCCACCCGCCGCCGCAAAACCGGCAGCGCCCGAAGCCAGAAGCTCTGCCCGAAGCGCCTGAAGATCGGCGGACACAGCCCTGAGATCGGCCTGCATATCGGCCAGCGTGCCGGCATCGACCTCGGGCCGCGCGGCGGCGTTTTCGGCGGCAAGGATGGCGGCCAGATCCCCGGTGGACGGATCGCCGGGCGCAGCTTCGGTCTGCGCCTCATCCGCCGCCAGCTCTTCCACAGTCAGATCCGGCATATTCGCCGTATCCTGAGCCCGGGCAACCGGCGCGGCAAGCAATAGCGCGGCCGCGATCCAAACCGGCACAAAGGCGGCGCGGGACCGCATCAGACCCCTGCCTGAGCCTGAGCCGGGCTGACCCGGGTCACAGCGCGACGGTTGCGTTCAAGGCAGGAGGCTTCCGAGCCACAGATCGCCGCCGGGCGTTCCTTGCCGAAGGACACGGTGCGGATCCGGCCGGCATCGACGCCTTTCGAGACCAGATATTCGCGCACCGAGGTCGCACGGCGCGCGCCAAGCGCAAGGTTGAATTCGCGCGTACCCGCCTCGTCGGCGTGGCCCTCGACCAGGGCGGAAAATTCGCTGTTCCGGGACAGCCAGACCGCCTGACGGGCCAGCGTGTCGCGGGCCTCGTCAGACAGCGTTGCCTCGGTCTCGCCGAAATAGACCGTATCTCCGGCCGAGGCGAAATCCGCGCCGGGCGCGATGGTCGGCACAGTGCCGGGCAGGCCGGAGCCGGCCCGGTTGGCATCGCCCTGATATACGGCTGCCCCATTCGGGCCGGTGACATAAGGGTCGCTGACCGGCGCGGCCAGGGCAACCTGCGGATCCTCGGGCAGGGTACATGCCGACAGGGCCGCAAGGGCGGCAAGCAGGGTCAGGGTCGGGCGCATGCGCATCGGTCTGGCTCCTTCGCCGGCTCCGCGCCGGCCTGTTCAGGGCAGCAAGGGACCCCAGGCTGGGTCCGAAGCCGCATCATCTGGCGCGACTGCTCGCATGTTTCGCCCCGAAATGTCTACAGAATGCAAGCGCGGACCCCGTTGATCGCCCGACTGGCGTGTGAAGATGAGCACACGCCCATTCGGCGCCCAGCTCGGCCCGGCATCGACGAAACCCTCGGTCAGGATCTGCTCGCCCGAGCCGTCGGGCCGCATGATCCCGATCACCGAGCCGCCCCCGCCCTGCCGGGTAAAGGCGATACGATCGCCGCGCGGCGACCAGGCCGGCTCGCCGTAAGCCCCGCCTTCCTCGAAGGAAATCCGCGTCGGCTCGGAGCCATCGGCGCGCATGACGTAAAGCTGAGATGTGCCCGAGCGGTCGCTTTCGAAGACGATCTGCTGGCCATCGGGCGACCAGGAGGGCGCCGTGTCGATGGAGGGCCCGCCGGTCAGCGGCTTGGCGAAAGACGGATTATCGACCTGCATGACCCAGATATCGGTATTGCCACCGCTTTCGCGCGAGAAGGTAATCCATTCGCCGTCGGGGGAATAGCGCGGTGCAAAGCTCATCGCCATCGGATCGCGGGTCAATGGCGTGGCACTGACAGTTTCGACATCGAGCGCCACGATCTGCGGCAGGCCCGAGCCGAAGCTGGTATAAAGCAGGGTCCGCCCATCGGGTGAAAACCGCGGCGAGAGCACCAGATCGCCGGGCGAGGTCAGCCATTTCACCCCTTCGCCGTCGTAATCCATCACCCCGACCTGCTTGATACGCTCTGTTGCTGGTCCGCTTTCGCCGACAAAGGCGATGCGGCTGTCGAAATAGGGCGCCTCGCCGGTGATCCGTGCGTAGATCTGATCGGCGATCTTGTGGGCTGCACGCCGCCAGCCTTCGCGCGGCGCATCGAACTGCATTCCATCGCCGAGAGGTTGGCCGGCAAAGATATCGAAAAGCCGGAAACGGACCGAAACCGAATCGGCATTCGCCGCCACCGAGGCCGTCACCAGCGCCTCGACCTCGTTGGCCTTCCAGCCGACATAATCAATCAGTTGATCGAACCGGCTTTCCGGCACGCCGTCGGGATCGGCAATCTCGAAGATGCCTGTCCCTTCCAGATCGGCAGCGATCACATCGCCGATCTGCGCAGCCATGGCTTCAACTTCCTCCCCGCCATCCTGCTCCTCGACGCGCAGAGCAACCGGCATCGGCCGCTCGACCCCTTCGGTGATCTCGATGCGCAAGGGACCATCCTGGGCCAAGGACAGGCTGCCGCTCAGCCCAAGCCCGAACGCAGCCAGAGCCAGTACCGGCAGCGCGATGGAAAACCGCGGCAGGATCATCAATTCACCCCTTCAACACCGACCGGGGAAAAGGTCAGCTCGACATCGCCCCACGCGTCATATTTGTCCACCGGCAGCCGGTAGCCGCCATTGGCGCAGCGCAGCACGGCCCGGCGGGCCGCCTCATAGGCCAGCAGATGCGCCGGATCCGCCCCCGGATCGCCGATCAGGCGAAAGCTGCCCGGATCGGGCATGCCGACCCGATCAAGCGCAAAGCCCAGCACGACCTTCACGCCAGCCGCCTCGGATGCGGGGTTCCAGCAGGGCACCACCGCCGCGCCAAAAGCGGCTTTCTCCGCATCGTTCATGGCTGCGCTCGCGGGTTGCGCGGCCGCCATCACCCCCACCAATGCCATTGCCCCAAGCGCCGACCCGGCCATCAGTTCACGCCCTCAACCCCTGCGGGAGAGAAAGTCATTTCGACATCGTCCCATTCGTTATACTTGTCCGCCGGCAGCTGATAGCCGCCATCGGTGCAGCGCAGCACGGCGCGGCGGGCGGCCTCGAAGGCCTGCTGGCGGTTCGGGTCAGACTCGGGGTCGTCAACCAGGCGGAAGCTTTCGGGATCGGGCATGCCGGTCCGGTCCATGGTGAAGCCGACCACCACCCGCATCCCGGCAGCCTCGGTCGAAAGCGGCGTCAGATTCCAGCAGGCCTGCACCGCTTGCTTGAAGCCATCCTTTTCGACCTCGGTCATCGGCACGGTGGCAATCTCGCTCTGCCCGTCCCGCGGCAGCTCCGAAGGCCGGGTCTCGCCCATGGCATCCGCCAGCGCATCGTCGAGCTGATCCGCCCGGATCGCCGCCGCACCCGCTTCATTCAGCGCGTCGGTCAGCACGTCCGAGCCGCCGCCCTCGCCATCGCCGGCCTCGGCATTGCCATCGACCGGGCTGGGTGTGGCTTCCTGGGCCAACGCCGCCTCTTCCTGAAGCCGGCGTTCCTCGGCCAGACGCTCAGCGAGCGCCTGTTCGCGGGCAAGCTCGGCTGCGGCGCGGCGGGCTTCTTCAGCAGCGCGGGCCTCTGCTTCGCGGGCAAGACGGGCTTCTTCGGCGCGGCGCTCAGCCTCAATGCGGCGCTGTTCCTCGGCGCGGCGTTCGGCCTCGGCCCGGCGCGCTTCTTCGGCGCGGCGCTCCTCTTCCAGCCGGCGGGCCAGCTCGGCCTGCCTTGCCTCTTCCTGCTGGCGGGATTCCTCGGCGCGGCGGGCCTCTTCAGCACGGCGGGCTTCCTCGGCGGCGCGCTGTTCAGCCTCGGCCCGGGCGGCAGCTTGCACGCGCGCCTGTTCCTCGGCGCGGGCCTGGGCTTCGGCTTGCGCCTGAGCCTGAGCCTGAGCCGCCGCTTCGCGCTCGGCACGCTCTGCCGCCGCGCGGGCCTGCGCTTCGGCCCGAGCCCGCGCCTGGGCAGCCGCCTCGGCTTCTGCTTCGGCAGCCTGACGCGCCGCCAACACGGCTTCGCGCAGCCCTTCTGGCCGATCAGGCGGCGGGTTCGAGCGATCGAGCGCGAGCGCCGAAACCGGCGGCGGAGGTGGCAGGTCGGGGCGTTCGGGCTCGACCAATTGGGGCTGGCTGTCGCTTTCGGGCGTGGCCGGTACGATATCGCGCTCTGCCGCGGGCGGCTGAGGCGCCGGCGCCAGGGTCGCAACCTCGACCGGCGGGGTGGCATTTTCGATATCGCTCAGATCCGGTGCCGGTTCAGGCGCACCGGGCGGCGGGGCCAGAATGCTGGCGCTGCTGTCAGGATTGGGCAGATCCAACGCCAGATCGGGGCCTTCCGGCGCGGTCGTGTCGCCCGGAGTTTCCGGCTGCACCGGCGCCTCGCCATCGGCCTGCCCGACCGGGCCGGCCCCGCGCGAACGGGCTGCCAGTTCCTCGAACTGCGCATTCGACATGGTCGCGACTTCGGTCAGCTGCGGCGGCGGATTGTCCCGCGCCACGAAAATCCCGCCGATGATCGCCCAGAGCACCAGCACGGTATGCCCGATACCGGAAATCCAGATCCCGGCGCGTTCGGCACGGTCCCTGCCCTGAGCTTCGACTTCAAGCGGATCCAGCATCGGATCAGCCGTCCATCCGCGGCCCGCCGGCATCGGTCACCAGGACGATATCGGCAAAACCGGCCGCATTCAGCGCCCCCATCACCTGCACGACCCGGCCATAGGGGATCGCGTTGTCGGCACGCAGGAAAATCTTTCTGGACTGGCGCCCCTCGACCAGGGTGTTCAGTCGGGCGATCAGCTCATCCTCGGGGACATTCTCGTCCATCACGATCAGAGCCCCGTCCGCCGGCACCGAAATCGTCAGCGGCTCTTCGGGTTCGGCCGGCACGGCATTGGCGGCGGTTTCGGGCAGCTGCAAGGGCACACCCACGGTCAGCAACGGCGCCGCCACCATGAATATTATCAGAAGCACCAGCATCACATCGACAAAGGGCGTGACGTTGATTTCCGCCATCGGCTGACGGCGGCTGCGCCCCCGGCGGCTATCTCGGCTGCGGGACTGGACCTGCATGGCTCAGCCCTCGTTCAGCTGACGCGAAAGAATGGTCGAGAATTCGTCGGCGAAATTCTCGTAATTGGCACCGATCCGGTCGGCATCGGCGATGAATTTGTTATAGAAGATCACCGCCGGAATCGCAGCCAGAAGACCAAGGGCGGTCGCCAGCAGGGCCTCGGCAATCCCGGGCGCGACCACGGCCAGCGAGGTATCCTGGGCAATCGCGATCTGCTCGAACGCGGTCTTGATCCCCCAGACCGTCCCGAAAAGCCCGATGAAGGGCGCGGTCGAGCCGATGGTGGCCAGAAATGACAGCCCCTTGGTCAGCCGGGTTTCCTCGCGTCCGATGGCGACATTCATCGCCCGGTCGATGCGCTGCTGGGTGCCGGGAAACATCCCGCCCTGCGCATCCTGGGACTTGCGCCATTCGCCCATGCCAGCGGCAAAGATCCGTTCGGCCGAGCCGCGCGGGGTTTCGCCCACCCGGTCGTAAAGATCGTCCAGGGGCTCGCCCGACCAGAAGGCGCGGTCGAATTTCGAGGCCTCAAGCCGGGCCGCGCTGAATTTCAGCAGCTTCTGGATAATGATCGCCCAGGACCAGAAGGACGCCAGAATCAGCACCACCATCACAATCTTCACGATCAGCGAGGCGCGCATGAACAGCGCGATCAGCGAAAAGTCGAGTTCCATGAATCTGCCCGTAACTACTGGCCATTGCAGCCTTTAGCCGAAGACTTATCAGAACTCGCGGGCCTCGACCAACGAAATGGCGTTCAATTTCCCATGATTGCCGCGAGAGCGGGGGGCAACCGACGCGGGCGCATGTCCCGCCCAAGACAGGCCAAAGTCACACGCGAAGAAAACAGCGCCGTGTCGGCACGCAGAACCTGCTGATCCAGCTCGATCCGCGCGGGCGTCAGCCGGGCGAGCGCGGTGGTGACGATCAGTTGATCGTCGAAAACAGCTGGCAGAAGATAATCGGCCTCGACCCGGCGGACAGCGAAAACCGCACCCTCGTCTTCTTTCAGCCGGGTCTGGTCGATGCCAAGATCGCGGATCCATTCGGTCCGCGCCCGCTCGATGAAACGCAGGTAATTGGCGTAATAGACGATCCCGGCGAGGTCGGTATCCTCGTAATAGACGCGGACCGGCCAGCGATGCATCAGTCGCGCGCCCGGATGATACCCGCGAATTCGGCGAAAAGCGGCGGGTTGGCGCAGACGATATTGCCGGCATCGACCACCGGGCCTTCGCCGCGGATGGTTTCGACAAAACCGCCGGCTTCCTTGACCAGCAGGATGCCCGCCGCCACGTCCCAGGCATTGATGCCGCGTTCCCAGTAACCCTCATAGCGGCCGGCCGCGACATAGGCGAGATCGAGCGCCGCCGCCCCGAAGCGGCGCACGCCTGCCGTGAAGGGCATCAGCCGGGCCAGATCCTGCAGCGTCGCCGGCAGGGTGCCGCGCCCGCCGAAGGGCACGCCGGTCGCGAAGATCGATTCGATCATCTGGCGGCGGCCCGAAACCCGCAGACGCTGCCCGTTCATCCAGGCACCGCCACCCTTTTCGGCTGTGTAAAGTTCGTCCTTGGCGGCATCGAACACCACGGCGGCGACGATTTCGCCCTTATGCTCCAGCGCGATGGAAACCGCCCAATGCGGCAGCCCGTGCAGGAAGTTGGTGGTGCCGTCCAAGGGATCGACGATCCAGCGCCGGGTCGGGTCTTCACCGGCCTCGGATCCGGTTTCCTCACCGACCCAGCCGTAATTGGGACGCGCGCCGCGCAGCTCTTCCTTGATGATGCGTTCGGCCTCGCGGTCGGCGCGGCTGACGAAATCGCCGGCACCCTTGGCCGAGACCTGAAGGTTCTCGACCTCGCGGAAATCCTTGACGAGGCTGCGCCCGGCCTTGCGGGCGGCCTTGATCATCACGTTCATATTGGCGCTTTGCATCGCGGCGCTCCTGCAATCTGGGCATCTTGTGGTTTAGCCAGCCTTTAGGGCGCAGCGCGGCAAAAGAAAAGCCATCGCTGGCGAAACCCGCCGGATCATTGGTCAAATGCCCGTGGCCGGAGCCTAAAGCGAGGGCCGCCCGCCGCGCACCCCTTCATTGCGGGCCAGCCGCAGGAAGTGCTGCATATAGGGCTGATCGAGCGTCGGCGCGCGCAGAGCGGCATAGGCGCGGCGGCGGATCCCGGCCTCGGTCAGGCGCAGGAAGGCAAGCTCGGGATTGCCGGCATGGCGGCGCAGCACCCAGTCGGGCATGACCGCAACCCCCCGGCCCGCAGCGACCAGCATCAGGGTGACATCGGTCAGCTCGACCTGGCGGATCTGGCGCGGCTCGACCCCGGCCGGGGTCAGGAACTGCGAAAACACATCCAGCCTTTCGCGGTCCATCGGATAGGTGATCAGGCTTTCGCCGGCCAGATCCTCAGGCACGACAAAGCCGCGCCCGGCCAGCGGGTGCGCCGAGGACACGACCAGCGTCGGCGCATATTCGAAAAGCGGCTCGAAGCGGATGCCCGGCAGATCCTCGGGATCCATCGAGACCACCAGATCGACCTCCTCGCGCTGCAGCGCCGGCAGGGCAGCGAAGGCCAGACGGGCGCGGATATCCAGATCGATATCGGGAAAGGTCCGGCGGAACTGGTCCAGCACCGGCAGCAGCCAGTCGAAACAGGCATGACAGTCCAGCGCGATATGCAGCTGGCCGACCCGCCCGGCCTCGACCCCGCGCAGCTCGGCCTCGGCGGCCTCTACCAGCGGCAGCACCTGTTCCGACAGGCGCAGCAGGCGCATTCCGGCGGCCGACAGCCGCATCGGGCGGGCGCGGCGCACGAACAGCTCGACCCCGACCTGATCTTCCAGCGCCTTGACCTGATGGGACAGCGCCGATTGGGTGATGTTCAGAACCTCGGCCGCGCGGGCAAGGCCACCCTGTTCATGGATGGCGCGGACAGTGCGGAGATGGCGCAGTTCGATATGCATTTGGTTCATTATAATCATGCGGATTATGAATTTGTTTCACGCCGCGCGATCTGGCACAAGGGCGCGAAATAAAGGATATGCCGCCATGACCACGCCCAAAGTCAGTTTCGAATTCTTCCCGCCGCGAAATCTCGACGCGTCTTTCCGGCTATGGGACACGGCCCGGGCGCTGGCGCCGCTGGGGCCGGATTTCGTGTCGGTCACTTACGGCGCCGGCGGCACCACGCGCCAGCTGACCCATGAAGCGGTGACAGCGCTTTCGAATCACTATGGGCTGAACGTCGCCGCGCATCTGACCTGCGTCGATGCCAGCCGCGACGAGACCATGCAGATCGTCGATGAATATGCGGCGGCGGGCGTTCGTGAGATTGTAGCGCTGCGCGGCGATGCCCCGCAGGGCCAGGACCGCTGGAGCGCCCATCCCGAAGGTTTCGGATCCTCGGTCGAGCTGATCGAGGCGATTGCCGGGCGCGGTAGCTTCACCATCCGCGCCGGTGCCTATCCCGAGCCGCATCCCGATTCGAACGGCTCATCCGCCGCCGATGTCGCCTTCCTCAAGCGCAAGGTCGATGCCGGCGCATCCTCGGCGATCACCCAGTTCTTCTTCGACGCCGATACCTTCTTCCGCTTCCGCGATGCCTGCGCGGCGGCCGGGATCAATGTCCCAATCCTGCCCGGCATCCTGCCGATCCAGAGCTGGAACGGCGCGCGCAAATTCGCGGCGCGCTGCGGCACCTCGGTCCCGGACTGGGCGATTGCCGCATTCGAGGCCGCCGGCAAGGAGGGCGAGGCGCAGCTGGCGCAGGATCTGGCGGTGAAGCTCTGCCAGGACCTGATGGATGGCGGGGTCGAAAAGCTGCATTTCTACACGCTGAACAAGCCCGAGCTGACGCTGGCAGTCTGCCACGATCTTGGGGTGCGTGAAAACGGCATGGCCGCCTGATCCAGCCTATTCCCTGGCTTCGTGCGATCCGGAGCGGAGCGGCCGAAGCCAGCGGCGCTGCGCCGGATTGGCAGCCTGATCGCGCAGATGACCCGCCAGAATCGCCGGGCCGCAATAGGGGCGCGGAACCGTTTCATGCAGCGCCTCGCTGGGGTCGATCCCGGCGACGCGCGGGCTGCGCGCCCAGAAGGCCTTGCCCCAGCTCCGCCAGTTCCCGACCGGCGGCGCACTGACGTCGCGGGGATAGCATTCGCGCCAGCCATCCGGCAGCGGCAGGCCCGCCGCCTCTGCCTGGTCGAGCATCCAGACCAGCGGAATATTGGCCAGCGGCCGCGAGGCCTCATTGCCATGCAGCTGCCCGCCGATATCGGCATGAAAGCCCTCAAACCACATCTGGCTGACGGTGCCGGCGCGCAGATCGTCGCTGTTCCACAGAATCGGCTGAAAGGCCGCCCGGGTCTCGTTCAGCGCCAGCGCCTGTACCCCGCGCCGGACCTCCGCGCCGAGCCTTTGATCGTGAAAGCGATAATGCGGCTCGGTCAGCATCCACAGGACCGGCAGGCGGATACCCAGAGCCATCACCGTATCAAAGGCACCGATCAATTCGATCGGCACCCGGTCATGGCAGAGCCGCGCGCGCAGCCTGGTCCTTTCCGCCGCCTCGGCGCCCTCCTCATAGATGCGCCAGACCGTGCGGATATTCCGCTCGGTCGCTTCATCGCCGCGCAGCAGGCCGACCCGGCCGATCATTCCCGCCAGCGAGCGGATGGCGAATGCGCCGCGCGAATAGCCCAGAAGAAAGATCCGGTCCCCGGGCCGGTAGCCGGAGGCGAGCCAGCCATAAGCACCCCGAATTCGCCCGCCCATGCCCTTGCCCATGGCAACCCCAAGCAGGCTGCCCCAGGCTTCCCATTGCTGACCGGCGGCATAGTGAACGCGCAATGCCGGGCCGCGCAGCGGGCGCAGCAGGCGGTAGATCTGGCCGATATTGGACCTGCGCCCCGACATCAGCGATGCGAAGGTGCCGTCGATCAGGATCACATGGGTCACGGCAGGACGATTCATCGCCCTACCCTAACATCCATTTCTTCAGGGAAAATGAATTCCCGCACATACCCCATGCAGACAGCGTACCGACCGCGTTCCGACATTCAATCGAGGCTGCGCACCACCGCCCGGGCCATATCGCCAAAGCCGTTGAAGCGGGTGTTGGTCACCACCGAATAGGCACCGGCCCCGTGGAAGATCACATAATCCCCTTCCTGCACATCGCCGGGCAGGACCAGCTCGCCGGGCAGGCGATCCACCGAATCGCAGGTCGGGCCGAAGATGACATGTCCGGATTCGCTGCCGCCACGCGGCTCACCCTCGGGCGTGAGAAGCTGGATCCGGTCGAGATTGCCGACCACCGGCAGCTCCGCCAATCCGCCATAGACCCCATCATTCAGAAACACCGCCTGACCGTCGCGCACCGCCTTGACCCGGGTGATCAGGGAAAATGCATCGGCGCACAGACCCCGGCCCGGCTCGCAGACCAGTTGCGGCGCGTCAGAGCCAAAGCTCTCGGCAGCCGTCCGGCCGATCAGATCGAAGATCGCTTCCAGATCGGGCTCAACCCCATGCACCCGGTGCGAGGGGAACCCACCCCCGACATTGAGCCGGCGCACCCGGACCCCGGCGGCCTCGCCGATATCGCGGGCAACATGGATATATTGCTCCCAGGCGCCGGGATCGGTGCATTGCGTGCCGGGATGGAAGGTCAGCGAGGGGATGAACCCGGCCTCGGCCACGCGGGTCAGCAATTCTGCCGCCTGCTCCGGCGTCGCGCCGAACTTGGATCCGAAATCATAGATCGCCCCGGTCACCGGCAGCTTGAAACGCGGCGAGATTTCGCAATCCCCGGCGGGGACCATCTCGATCAGCTTGTCGAGCTCGGAATGGCTGTCCACCGACCAGGCCCTGACCCCGGCGCGTACGGCATGGGCGATTTCGTGGCGGGCCCGGACCGGATTGTGGTAATGGCGCGCAGCCTGCGGACCCAGCCGCCCGATCAGGTCGATCTCGGCGGGCGAGGCAACATCAAAGCCGTTTATGCCAATGCCAAGCAGGGTTTCGACCACGGCTTCCTCGGGATTGGACTTGACCGCATAGGTCACCAGACCCGGAAAGCCGGACAGAAACCGCCGCGCCCGGTCTTCCAGAACCGATGGCGCAAAGACCATGACCGGATCCACCGGCGCAAGATTTCGAATGATATCGGCCGGATTGTCCCAGACCCGCATCTGCTGTGTCATGCTACCTCCCTCGGCGCCGAGCAAGCCGCGCCCCGTTTTGCGCACATAGAGGATCCGCGATCACCTTTCAAATGAGAACGCCCCGGAAGCTCATCCGGGGCATTCGCATGTTTCGGCAAGGCAAAGAGCGCAGATCGCGCGCGCGGGCCGGGTCCGTGTCGGCTCAATTGCTGCCGGTATCGGAAGCGGGATCGTTCGCATCGGCGGAACTGGCCGGGGCCGGGGCCGAATCCGTGGTCGTGGTCACTTTGCCCTTGAGCCGATCTTCCGCGACCTTCTCGCGGTTTTCGAGATCGGCCTTGCTGAGCGCCGAGACCACGGAAATCCTGTTCGGCTCGACCACAAGGGCGATCTCGTCCAGGCGCAGCAGCACCTTTTTCTCGTCGATACCGATGAAACCGCCGACTTCGGCAATGGCGCCGACGATCTCGCCATTGGTGTCGAGAACCAGATCCTTCACCTGTCCGATCCTGTCCCAATTGGCGTCGACCGTGTTGTAGACCACACCGTCATCCCAGGCGGTCTGGCCGGTCGGATCGATCGAATAGACATCGGCATCGTGGAAGACGGAGGCGCGCACCAGCCCCATCTGGCTGGCCGAAGCCGGGGTATCCCCGATGGATCTGGCCGGCGGCACACCGTCCTGAGCCAGAGCGGCAGTCCCGAGCGCGAGAATCAGAGCAGAGGTGAGATAGAGAGCTTTCATCGCATGGCTCCTTCAAATTCATGATTCAGACCCGGCCAGCTTGATGAGAAGAATCTGGCAGGGCAACCGAGGCGAATTTGCGTCGGCAAGAACCCTCATTTCGTCGGCGGGAATCCCTCATCATTGTTGCGGGCTCTGCCATTTCCTGCCGAAACGGTGCAAAATATCGGTGTTCTTTCGCCAATCGGGCTGGCACCCTGTCCGAAACGATCCCTGAAAGGATTTACAGCATGGCTTATTACACCGGCATGATCGCGGCTGTGCCAACCGCCAATCGGCAGAAATATCTCGACCACGCGAAACTCACCTGGCCGCTGTTTCGATCCTACGGCGCAACCCGGATGGTCGAGACCTGGGGCGTCGATATCCGCCCCGGCAAGGTGACCGATTACCTGGGCGCAGTTCAGGCCACCGCCGATGAAGGCATTGTCTATTCCTGGATCGAATGGCCCGATCAGGCCGCCGCCGATGCGGCCTGGGACAAGATGCAGACCGATCCGGCAATGCAGGCGCTGCCACCGCTGCCCTTCGATGGCAGCCGGATGATCTTCGGCGGGTTCGCGCCGGTCTTTGCCGCCGGCCAGACTGCCGGCGGCGGCTATTATCAGGGGTTCATCCTTGCCGTGCCGGCGGCCAATCGCGATGCCTATGTAAAGATGGCCGCTGACGCCTGGGGGATGTTCGAAAGATATGGTTGCCTCGGGCTGGCCGAAAACTGGGCCACCGATGTCCCGCATGGACAGAAGACCGATTTCTATCGCGCAACCAGGGCCGAAGCCGGTGAAGACATCCTGTTTTCCTGGACCGTCTGGCCCAACCGCGAGACCTGCGACAGCGCCGCGGAAAGGATGCAGGCCGATATGCAGGGCCAGGACATGCCCGAAATGCCCTTCGACGGCATGCGGATGATCTGGGCCGGGTTCGAGCCGATCTTCGAATCATACGAAGCCTGAGAGAGGACCTTATGGCTTTCATTCCCTATCTGTCGTTTCAGGGCCAATGCACGAAGACATTTGCCACTTATGGCCATATTTTCGGTGCCATCCCGCAAATGCGGCGCTTTTCCGACATGCCGCCCGGCGAAGGGATGCCGCCTTTGACGCAAGACCAGAAGAACTGGGTCATGCATGCCCAGCTGATCACCCCCGAGGGCGATGTGCTGATGGGGGCCGACATACCGCCGCAATTTGGCGGACAGGCTCAGGCGGGGGTCTCGATTTCAGTCACGCGCGACGATCTCGACATGGCCAGGGTTCTGTTCGGTCTGCTGGCCGAGGATGGCCAGATCACCATGCCCTTCGGGCCGAGCTTCTTCGCCCGCGGCTTCGGCATGTGCCGCGATCAGTTCGGCACCAGCTGGATGGTCAATGTCCCGGCCAAAAATCAGTGATTTCACACAATATCCAAGGAAGACCCGATGACTCAGGAACCGATCACCATCTATACTTATGACTGGCTGCCCGAATTCCCGCGCGGCTTCATGCGCGATCTGCGCGCCAGATGGACCGCCGAGGAGGTCGCCCGCCCCTATCGGGTCGCAACCTTCCCGGTCCGGCCCAAAAGCCCGGCTCATCTGGACATGCAGCCTTTCGGGCAGGCGCCGGTCATTGTCGATGGCGATCTGACCCTGTTCGAATCGGGTGCCATCGCCTTGCATCTGACCAAGGGAACCCCGCTTCTGCCCGAAGCCAAGCGCAACGAGATCACCCAGTGGATCCTTGCGGCCCTGAACAGCGTCGAGCCCCGGCTTCAGGCCTGGCTGAACGCGCAGCTGGCCAAGACCATCCCCGATTTCTTCGGCCCGCCCCCCTCGGAAGAGCTGGAGGCCTTCCTCCATGCCGGCATGAACAGCCGGCTGGCAGCACTGGAGGAACTGATGGCCGAACGGATCTGGATCCTAGGCGAATTCAGCGCCGCCGATATCCTGCTGGTCGATGTGCTGCGCCCCGCCGCCGGGATGGAGGCTCTGGCCGACTATCCGGCGCTGACCGCCTATGTCGAACGTGCCGAAGCCCGGCCGGCCTTCCAGAAGGCTCTGGCCGATCACATGGCCCACTGGAAGGCCGCCGATGCCGCCATGGCCGCGCGCGGAAACTGAATTTTACCAAGGAGAGAAATCATGAGTTTTCAGGGAAATCCCTGCTGGTTCGAACTTTCGACCGGCAAGGGGAAACTGGCAGATGCCGGCACCTTTTACAGCAGGATCCTCGGCTGGCAGGTCGCCGATTCGGGCATGCCGGATTTCACCTATCATCTGGCGATGTCGGAGGGCGACATGGTTGCCGGGCTGATGGAAACGCCCGATGACATGGCCGATATGCCGCCCTTCTGGATGATCTATTTCACCGTCGATGACTGCGATCAATTCTCCAGGGATGCGGTTGCGGCCAGCGGGCGCGTCTTCAAGGAACCCGCCGATATCCCCGGTACCGGACGCTTTGCCATTCTTGCCGATCCGCAGGGCGCGGCCTTCGGGGTGCTGACCCCCGACATGAGCCAGATGAGCCCCGAAGAACGGGCCAAGGCCGAGGCCAACAGTCCCTTCAATCAGAACAAGGCCGGGCGCGGCAACTGGCTGGAGCTGATGAGTGCCGACCCCGAAGCCGGCTTCGACTTCTATGCCAGAATGTTCGGCTGGACCCGGGGCGAGGCGATGCCGATGGACGAGATGGGCAATTACCAGCTGTTCCGCCGCAATGGCACCGATATCGGCGGCATGATGGGGCTGGGCCCGGCGCCGGTCTCATTCTGGATGCCCTATTTCGGGATCAATGGCAGCGTCGCGGCCATGGCGCAAACCATCACCGAGGTTGGCGGGAAGATCATGCACGGCCCGGTCGAAGTGCCCGGCCCAGCCTGGATCGTGGTCGCGCAGGATCCGCAGGGCGCCGCCTTCGCCCTGGTCGGACCCGAAAACTGATCGCAGGCTTCCGATTCAGCGCCATGCCCCGGCCTCAGCCGGGGCATTTTCGTTCAGGCATCGCGGATGGCCAGCCAGCCGCCAGCGTCCTTCGCAGAAATGGATGCTCTGATCGTCAGAGCGCCCCCTCCCTTGTGAAATACCCGGCTCAGCCCCGACAGAGCGCGCGGAACCGGGCGAGAGCTTCTTCAAACGCAGGACGCAGGGTGGGATCGGGCAGGATCTCGGCGGCGATGGTCGGGGGCGTGCAGATCTTTACCGGATCGGCGCCGGTTGCCGCCATCATCCCCAGACGCGCGGCCCCGAAAGCCGCGCCGTAATCGCCGCCATCTGGCACCAGAACCGGCAGATCCAGTGCCGTCGCTATTACCTTTAGCCAGTAATCAGAACGCGCCCCGCCGCCAAGCGCCAGCAGGGTCTGGGGCTGCGATCCGGCATCATGAAGCGCGGCCAGACAATCGGCGAAGGCGAAGGCCACGCCCTCGACCACCGCCTGGGTCATGGCCAACCGGTCGGAGCGCGCCGAAAGCCCTTCGAAACTGGCGCGGGCGGTGGCATTGTTATGCGGTGTGCGCTCGCCCGAGAGGTAGGGCAGGAAACTGACCGGACCGGGTGCGCGCAGATCGGCGCCAAGCTCGGCTGTCAGCTCGGCCGGGCTGCGACCGGCAATGCCCGCCCACCAGGTCATCGCGGCCGAGGCCGACAGGATCACCCCCATCTGCTGCCACATGCCCGGCAAAGCGTGACAGAAAGTATGCACGGCACTTTCCGGGCGCGGCATGTAACGGTCGGTCGCGGCAAACAGAACGCCCGAAGTGCCAAGCGAGACAAAGCCCTGCCCCTCGACTACGGTCGCCGCGCCGATTGCGGTGGCGGCATTATCGCCGGCCCCGCCGGCGACCGGCGTGCCCGGGGTCATGCCGAACTCCGCCGCGATCTCGGCGCGCAGCCCGCCGGAAACGGCATCGCCCTCGATCAGTGCCGGCATCTGGTCATGGCGCATGCCCGAGGCTTCAAGCAGCTGGTCCGACCATGCCCGCAGCCCACAATCGAGCCAGCTGGTGCCGGCGGCATCCGACATTTCGGCCACCCGTTCCCCGGTCAGCCAGAGCCGCAGATAATCCTTGGGCAAGAGCACGCAATCGACGCGGGCGAAACTGTCGGGCTCTTCCTCGGCCATCCAGACCAGCTTCGGGGCGGTGAAGCCGGAAAAGACGATATTGCCGGAAATCGCCCGGAACTCTGGCATCGCATCCAGCCGCGCCGCCTGAGCATGGGCGCGCGAATCGTTCCACAGGATCGCCGGGCGGATGACCCGATCGGCGGCATCGAGCGTGACCGCGCCATGCATCTGCCCCGACAACCCGATCCCCTTCACCCCGGCCAAAGCCTGCTGCGCCGCCAGATCGTGCAGCGCCTTGCGGGTCGCCGTCAGCCAATCGGCCGGATCCTGTTCCGACCAGCCGGTATGGGGCCGCGACACCTCCAGCGGCGAGCTGGCCGAGGCAATCACCCGCTGATCGTCGCCGATCAGCAGCGCCTTCACCCCGGACGTGCCCAGATCAATCCCAAGATACATCACGCGCCCCCTCTCTGCGTCAGATCGTCAGGCCGGAGCCATCATCCTACGCAGAGTTTCGGGCAATTCGGATGCATCTGCAATGACCGCATCGGGCTTAAGCGCCTCCATACGGTCCTTCAGCCGCGACATTTCGGCATGGCTGCCGCCCAGAAAGCCAATGACCCGCATTCCGGCGGCGTGGGCGGCCTGCACGCCGGCCGGGCTGTCCTCGATCACGATGCAGTCGTCGGGCGAGACCCCCAGCTGGCCGGCGGTATAAAGGAACAGATCGGGCGCAGGCTTGCCGCGCTCGACCTGAGCCGCCGAATAGACATGCGGGCTGAACATATCCCAAAGCCCGGTCAGGCGCAGCGTATGTTCCAGCCGCGGCAGGGTCGAGGATGAGGCCACCGCCTGCGGCCCCGGCGGCAATGCCCGGATCGCCTGAACCATGCCCGGCATGGCCCTCAGCTCGGTTTCGAAGCGGGCCTGCAGGCGGCTGCGAAAGGCGGGCAGATAGGGCGTGGCATCGACCCCCTGCTCGGCGGCGATCAGATCGACGATCTCGGAAATCGGCCGCCCGATCATGCGGGTGAAGATCTCCGGATCGCCGATATCGGCCCCCGCCTCGCGCAGGCTGCGACCGAGTTCGGTCACCGAAAGGGTTTCGCTGTCGATCAGCACCCCGTCGCAGTCGAACAGAAACGCGGTCATCGACCCGTCACTGCCCCAGATATCTGCGCAATGTCGCGGCGGTGCCATCCTGCCAGAGCATGGCCAGCCAGCGCCCGAACGCCTCGGCAAAGCCGGCATTCCGGCCAAGATCGCCATAGACCTCGGCCATGCCGAGCCAGACCGAGGGATCGTCCTTGGCCTGCTGCGCCCTGGCGGTCAGCTTGTCCCAGCTGGGATCGTTGGGCTCGATCGCCGCGCCGCTATCGGTGGTGCCGGCGCAATAGCGGCACCAGAGCGCCGATTCGAGCGCCAGACCCTCGACCGCCTGGCCGGCCTTCAGCCGGTCGGCAATGGTCGGGATGATGAATTTCGGCTGGCGGTTCGAGCCGTCGAAGCAAAGCCGGCGGACTGTGTCGCCGATCTTGGGATTGGCGCAGCGTTCCTCGACCTTGGCGAAATAGGCGCTCAGATCGGTATTGGGCACCGGAGGCACCGCCGGGATGATTTCGGTGGTTTCGACCTTTCTGAGAAAGCCGCGAACCAGATCGTTCTCCATCGCCTCATGGACGAAATGGATATCCATCAGCCCGGCCGGATAGGCGATGACCGCATGCCCGCCATTGAGGATGCGGATCTTCATCAGCTCCCACGGGGTCACATCGGCGACGAATTCGACCCCGACCTTTTCCAGCGCCGGGCGACCGGCGGGGAAATTGTCTTCGAGCACCCACTGGATGAAGTCCTCGCAGAAGACCGGGCTGTCGTCTTCGACGCCCATGTCGCGGATCATCGCGCGCTCGCGCTCCGAGGTTGCGGGCGTGATCCGGTCCACCATCCCGTTCGGGAAGGCGACATTGGCGTCGATCCAGGCGGCAAGTCCGGGGTCGGACAGGCGCGCGGTTTCGACCACGGCTTCGCGGGTGATGACGCCGTTATGGGGGATATTGTCGCAGCTCATCACCGTGAAGGGCTGTATGCCGGCATCGCGGCGGGCTTTCAGACCCGCGACCAGCATGCCGAAGACGGTCTTCGGCGCATCCGGGTTGGCGCCGTCAGCGGCAATCGCCGGATGGGCCGGGTCGAAATGGCCGGTCGCGGCATTGATGAAATAGCCGCCCTCGGTAATCGTCAGCCCGGCGATCTTCGTTGCCGGATCGGCAAGCTGGGCAATCACCGCTGCAGGATTGCCCGGGGCCAGATAGTCGATCATCGCGCCGATAACGCGCGGATCCGAGGCCTCGGCGGTCTGTTCGACCACGGTATAAAGGAAATCCTGCCCGGCCAGCACATCGCGCGCTTTCGCATCGGCGGGCATGACCCCGGCGCCGATAATGGCGAAATCATGGCCATCGCCGGCATTCATCAGCCGATCGAGATAGACCGCCTGATGAGCGCGGTGGAAATTGCCGAGCCCGAAATGGACGATCCCGCCGGTCAGCGTATCGCGGTCATAATTCGGCCGGGCAACGGGCAGTTCAGAAAGATTGGCATTGTTAAGTTTCATATCAGCTCATCCAGTTGCCGCCGTCCACGTTAAAACATTGGGCGACGATGTAATCGGCTTCAGGCGTGGCAAGGAAAATCGCCATGCCGGTCAAATCTTCGGCGGTGCCCATGCGGCCATGGGGGACGGCCGCGCCGACCTCGCGCTTCTTCTGGCCGCGCGGCTTGTTTTCATAGGCGGCGAATTTGGCATCCACCCCGTCCCAATGCTCGCCATCCACCACGCCGGGGGCGATGGCGTTGACATTGATGCCATGCCGGATCAGATCCAGCCCGGCCGATTGGGTCAGGCTGATAACCGCCGCCTTGGTCGCGCAATAAACCCCGACCAGAGCTTCGCCGCGCCGCCCAGCCTGAGAGGCCATGTTGATGATGGCGCCGCGCCGACCGGTTTCGATCATGTGGCGGGCAACGGCCTGCATCACGAACAGCATGCCGCCGACATTGATCGCGAACAGCCGGTCATAGCTGGCGCGGGTGATCTCGACGATGGGGGCGAGGTCGAACAGCGCCGCATTGTTGATCAGGATGTCGATCCCGCCCATCTGCGCCGCCGCTTGCGCAACGCCCGCATCGATGCTGGCCTGATCGGTGACATCCATCACGATGGGCACAGCCCCGATCTCGGCTGCGGTGGCGCGAACGCCATCCGCATTGATATCGGCGATGGCGACACGGGCGCCTTCACGGATGTAGGCCTCGGCGAAGGCGCGACCGATGCCGCGAGCGGCTCCGGTGATCAGCGCGGTCTTGCCCTGAAGACGCATCGTCATGGCCTTCACACCACTGCCAGCCCGTCTTCGCCGAACTTGTAGATGCGGCCTTCCTGCGGGGTCAGCCAGATCTTGTCGCCGTGATGGACCGGGAATTCGCCCTCGGCCCGGGCAATGACATGGGTGCCATTGTCCAGATCGATATGCAGGAAGGTGTCCGAGCCCAGATGTTCGGCAACGCCGACCGTGCCGGGGAATTCACCCTCGGTGGTCGAAAGCTGCCAATGCTCGGGACGGATGCCGATGCTGTGGGCACCGTGGCGCCTGGCATCTTCGCCCTCGATGAAGTTCATGTTCGGGCTGCCGATGAACCCGCCGACGAACTTGTTGGCCGGGCTGGAATAAAGCTCCAGCGGCGAGCCGACCTGTTCGATGCGGCCGGCGCGCAGCACGACGATCTTGTCGGCCATGGTCATGGCTTCGACCTGATCATGGGTCACATAGATCATCGTGGTCTTGAGGCTGTTATGCAGTTCCGAAATCTCGACCCGCATGTTCACCCGCAGCGCCGCATCAAGGTTCGACAGCGGTTCGTCGAACAGGAAGGCCGAGGGCTCGCGCACAATCGCGCGGCCAATGGCAACCCGCTGACGCTGACCGCCCGAAAGCTGGCCCGGCTTGCGGTCCAGATAACTGTCGAGGTTCAGAATCTTCGCGGCATGGGCGACGCGCTTGCTTTGCTCCTCCTCGGACATCTTGGCCATTTTCAGCGGAAAGGCGATGTTCTTGCGCACCGACATATGCGGGTAAAGCGCATATGACTGGAACACCATGGCCAGACCGCGCTTGGCCGGACCCGCTGCGGTCACGTCCTGGCCGTCGATCTCGATATTGCCGGCGGTCACGTCCTCCAGACCGGCGATCAGACGCAGAAGCGTGGACTTGCCGCAGCCCGAGGGGCCGACGAAGACGACGAATTCGCCGTCATTGATGGTCAGATCGACACCCGGAATGACCTCGACTTCACCAAAGGCCTTGCGGACGTTCTTGAGCGTAATGGAACCCATCTAAATGTCCCCCCTTATTTCACCGCGCCGAAGGTCAGGCCGCGGACAAGTTGTTTCTGGCTGAACCAGCCCATGATCAGGATCGGCGCAATCGCCATGGTCGAAGCCGCCGACAGCTTCGCCCAGAACAGCCCCTGCGGGCTGGAGAACGAGGCGATGAAGGCCGAAAGTGGCGCGGCATGTGTCGTCGTCAACTGGAGCGTCCAGAAGCTTTCGTTCCAGGCCAGGATGATGTTCAAAAGCAGGGTCGAGGCAATGCCCGGCACCGCCATCGGCGTCAGGACATGGACGATTTCCTGCCCCAGCGTGGCTCCGTCCATCCGCGCGGCTTCCAGGATCTCGCCCGGGATTTCGCGGAAATAGGTGTAGAGCATCCAGACCACGATCGGCAGGTTCATCAGCATCAGGATGACCACCAGCGCCGAGCGGCTGTCCATCAGGCCGAGCCGGAGCACGATCAGATAGATCGGTACCAGCACTGCCACCGCCGGCATCATCTTGGTCGAAAGCATCCACATCAGGATGTCCTTGGTGCGCCGGGTCGGCGAAAACGCCATCGCCCAGGCGGCGGGGATCGCCACCAGCAGCGCCAGGAAGGTCGAGCCCAGTGCGATGATGACCGAATTGGTGAAGGGCCGGAAGTAGTTATACTGCGACTGGACCTCACGATAGCTTTCCAGCGTGAAGGACGGGATCAGGCTGATGCCGGCGATCGCCTCCTGCTCGGTCTTGAAGCTGGTGATGATGGTGTAAAGGATCGGGAAGAAGATCAGCAGGGCAACAAGCCATGCCGCGACCGTCCAGCCAATCTTTCTCTGCGTAGAGACTGCGCGTGCCATGTCTTCCTCCTCAATCCAGGTTCTTGCCGATCGCGCGCATCAGGAAGAAGGCGACGATATTGGCGAGAACGACCGCGATGATACCTCCGGCAGCCGCCATCCCGACATCGAAGTCGAGCCGCGCCGCGGTATAGATCAGATAGGTCAGGTTGGTGGTGGCATCGCCAGGACCGCCCTGGGTCGTCACCAGAATCTCGGCATAGATGCCAAGCAGGAAGATCGACTGGATCAGCACCACCACGGTGATCGCCCGCGCCATATGCGGCAGGGTCAGATACCAGAAGCGGTTCAGCGAAGATGCCCCGTCCATTTCCGCCGCTTCCATCTGCTCGCCATCCAGAGATTGCAGCGAGGTCAGAAGGATCAGCGTGGCGAAGGGCAGCCATTGCCAAGCCACGATCAGGATGATCGAGAACAGCGGCGCCTGCGCGAACCAGTCGATCGGGGTCACCCCGATGGATTTGGCGATATCGGCCAGCACGCCATAGCTCGGGTGCATGATCATGTTCTTCCAGATCAGCGCCGCAACCGGCGGCATGACGAAGAAGGGCGAGATCACCAGGATCCGCACGATCCCCTGTCCGAAAATCGGCTTGTCGATCAGAATGGCCAGCAGGATACCGCCAACCACGGTAATGAAGAGCACACCGAGCACCAGCACCAGCGTGTTCAGGATCGCCGGCCAGAAGCTTGGATCGGTATAGAAGAATTCGTAGTTGCTGAAGCCGAACCAGCCCTGGGGCGTCGGCGCATATTGCAGGTTAAAATCCTGGAACGAATAGTAGAGCGTCATCCCGAGCGGCACG
>JBKEBH010000365.1:0-2524 GCA_047973065.1 Paracoccus sp. (in: a-proteobacteria)
GGAAGTCGGTGTAACCAATATGTTTGTGTGGTGTCCTTCATTACCAAAAGACTTCCGTGTTGCAAGAACAATTCTACTTTTTCTTTGGATTGTTTGTGTTTAAATGCAAATTTTCTTTCCGTTCCAAAACTTAATGAACCAATTGCTCCGTCCTTTTTCAAATCGGTTTCGCCATCGCTGTGCCAAGCCATTCCCTCGCTTCCGTTATGGTATAAATTTAGCAAGCAAGAATTGAAGGTTTCGCCCGTTTCTTTTTCAGCTATCTTTTTCAGTTCCAAAAGTTCTTTTGTCCAAGGCAGAGCGTATTTTGAAGTGTTGGAATAGGTATATTCATAAGGTTTGTCGCCATACCAAGCCACTTTGCGTTTGGTTATGATTTTCTTCCCGAAAATTATCGCTTCGTCATTCTTCCATTCGATGGTTTCCAATAATTTTTTGAGGTAAAAATCTGCTTGTTCTTTGTTTAAAATTTGTCCGTAATAATGGACTGTTCCTTCTTTTGGCAACCAATTTTTTGTTTTGTCTATGGTTGGGTTAAATAAGTCCATTCTTCCAATTTTTATATTCCGTTTTCATACAATGTCCACAAGGACGAAAACCGTTTTCAATGGCTTCTTTTTCGGTCGAAAAGAAAACTCGATTTTCTCTTTTCATTCGCTTTCCCGATTTACAGTTGAGCAATCCGTAAATTTTCAGTTTTTTGTTTCCGCCAAAATAGATTTCTTGTCGTTTGATTTTACTTCCTAAATTGCTGTCCGATATTTCAGAATGTTGTATCATAATTAACTAACCGCATCGTGAAAAATAATGCCCAAAGTGTGTCGGTTGCCCGATTTTACTTCGCTTACTCCGTGTTTCATATTTACTCTGTAATAACCTTTTGAGCCTTTTTCGGGTTTAAAATTGGTAGTGAAAATCAAGACATCGCCTTTTTTCGGTTTCAGTACAATGGCTTTGGATTGTGCTCTCGGAATTTGCTGTGTCAATACAAATTCTCCACCTGTAAAATCGGTATCGGGTTCGTCCAAAACAAACACAATTTGTATCGGAAAATACACATCGCCATACAAATCCTGATGCAAAGTGTTGAAACCGCCTTTGCCATATTTTAAAATCAGAACGGTTGCTTTTTGCTGTCCGTTTTCGTGGCATTGTTTCAATAATTCTTCGTGATTTAATGGAAATTCTGTATCGATTTTCAAGGCTTTAAACCAAGCGTTAGCAATCGGTGCAAGTTTCGGATAAATGTTTGTTCTCACCGTCTGAATAATGTCGGGCAATGGATAATTGAAATATTTGTATTCGCCCAAACCGAAGCGATAACGAGCCATTACGACTGTTTTTCGGTACAAATTTGAATTATCGTAATCGGCTTTTAGCATTTCACATTGTTCGTCTGATAACAAATTTGGAACAATGGCGTATCCGTTTTGGTGCATTGTTTCAGTTATATTTTGCCAATCGGTATTTTCTATTTTTTGAATGATATTTTGCATTGATTGGCTTTTTAAATTTGTGGATGAGTTTTTGCACTTTCCCAACCGATGATGGCTGTTTTTCGAGTATTTCCCCACATATAACCACCAAAATCTCCGGTGGATTGAATAACTCTGTGGCAAGGAATTAAATAGGCAACGGGATTGCTTCCAATAGCAGTTCCTACGGCTCTTGAAGCATTTGGATTGCCGATTTTCTCGGCTAAATTGCCATAAGTTGATAGTCCGCCCATTGGAATTTTGAGTAAACTTTCCCATACTTTTAACTGAAAATCCGTTCCTTTTAAATGCAGTTTAATTTCGCCCAATTTGCTCCAATCATTTTGAAAAATGAACAAAGCATTTTGTTGCATTAAATCCAATTTTCTTTGAAAAGAAGCGTTGGGAAATTTCGTTTGTAAATTTTGAAAAGCAGTTGTTTCATTTTCTTCAAACGCCATAAAGCAAATACCTTTTTGTGTGGAAGCAACGATTAGATTTCCAAATGGACTTTCGGCAAAACTGTAATTTATTTGTAGATTTTTACCACCGTTTTTGTATTCGGCAGGTGTCATTCCTTCAATGTTTACGAATAAATCGTGCAATCGGCTTGTGCTGGAAAGTCCTGTTTCGTAGGCGGTTTCAAACAATGTTGCTTGTTCTTCTTTCAGAATTTTTTTGGCGTGTTCTACGCTGATGAATTGAAGGAATTTCTTCGGACTTGTTCCTGCCCAATCTCTAAACATTCGTTGAAAATGAGCAGGACTGATATGGACTTTTTCTGCCACTTCGTCCAAATTGGGTTGCGATTTGAAATTTGTTTTAATGAATTCAATCGCTTCGGCAATTCGGTTGTAATTGATTTGATTTTGTGATTCCATTTCTTTGAATTTTATAATGCAAATGTCCGAATGGTTTTGCTTTTATAAAATCCGAAACTTGCGATGTTTTACGAAAGTGATTTTTATGCGGACGGTTTTTCTGAGTTGTAGCTAACAACGGTCTCGGCTATGAGTAGTTGCGTGGGTTAGCACTTAACTTTGCAAGTA
>JBKEBH010000374.1:0-13821 GCA_047973065.1 Paracoccus sp. (in: a-proteobacteria)
GGGGGAAACCCCCGATAGCAACTTCTAACGACAAGCTGCGGCGGCAAGGGCCGGATCAAGCCGCGGATAGGCCATGGCCATGCCCTCTTTCAGGCCAAGCCGCGCGGATTCGCCGCCGCCAATCTCAAGAATCATGAGCCGCTCGGGCGCAGGATCGCCAATTTTCGCGCCGGGAATCGCCGTTTCATCCAGCGGACGGGCCGATGGGTGAATATGGCGAATCGTTCCGCTGGCATCCATGAAGACCATGTCGAGCGGGATCAGGGTGTCCTTCATCCAGAAGGCAACCTCGCGCGGGCTGTCATAGATGAACAGCATTCCCGTCCCTGGCGCGAGCCGGTCACGGTTCATCAACCCCTGCGCACGCTCTGCCGGGTCATCGGCGATTTCGACCTGAACGGTTACGCCGGCATCCGGGAACACCGCCTGATCAGGATGGCATGACGGCGCTGCCTGCGCCGTCGCCAGCCCAAGCCCAAGCCCAAGCCCAAGAACGACCAGCCCAGACAGAGCCAGCTTCATCCCGGCCCGGCATGCGGCGCGCCCGATCATTCCTGATCGGTCTCCCCCTCGGAGGAGCCGCCCTTTTCCCAGGGTGCGATTTGCGCCGCCATCAGCCCACGCCGGCCATCGACCACACGCAGGGCCACCGCCTCACCGACACCGAGATCGGACAGGCCGGAGTGACGCAGCACCTCGCAATGCAGGAAGACATCGCCCGGCTGGCCGAAGAGATTGGCGAAACCGAACCCCTTCGCCTTGTCGAACCACTTCACCCGCGCCGGCAGGAAAGGCAGCTGAGCCAGCTTTTCCGGCGGCGTATCGGCCAGGTCGCTGATCGGCGGACCGCCATCCCCTTCGGGCGGCTCGATCTCAAGGATACGAACAGCCTGAAGACCGCGGGCAGTGTTCTGCACCAGCACACGAATCCGCGAGCGATCGGCAACCGAACTTTGCCCGAAATTGCGCAGGACATTTGCATGCAGCAAAATATCCGGCCCCACCTCATCGCTGATGATAAAGCCAAAACCACGGGTCGGGTCGAACCACTTGATCGCCCCACCAACCTCAATAACTACACTTTCGTCTGGTATTGTCATTACACTGCTCAACGCCCGAACGCCCTTGCTGACGCGGCGTACCCAAAGTCACATTCGACAATGATACTCACATAATGCGCGTATCTAGTCCCCAATAAAATAAACAGCTTGACGTTACGGAAGGCAAGATCAAGCCCATACATTTCAAGCATATAGTAAACAGATCAAATCAAGGTGCCAGTCTGGTCACCCGCCAGCGCCAAGGCTGGTCGGAAACCGAATCGATAAAGGAATAATCTTTTACCCATTGAAAACGGTCATGCAAGCGGAACGAGCCATCCGCCCAGAATTCAATCTGCGCGGGTGCGATCCGAAAGCCGCCCCAATGCGGCGGGCGCGGCGGATTGGGGCCAAGGCGCGCCCCCTGCCGTGCAACCGCCATCATCAGCGCCCCACGCGAGGCCAGCGGTCGGCTCTGCTCCGAGGCCCAGGCCCCGATCCGGCTTTGCAGCGCCCGACTGGCATAATAGGCATCCGCCCGCGGACCGTCTTCACGGGTAACGGTACCGCGCACCCGGATCTGGCGGCGCAGGGATTTCCAGTGCAGAACAAAGGCCGCCTTGCCGGTCGCGGCGATCTGCTGTCCCTTGGCACTGTCGTAATTGGTATAGAAGATGAAGGCGCCCTGCCCGGTGCCGTCGGATTCGATTTCCTTGAGCAGCACCATGCGCACATCGGGCATGCCGTCTTCATCGACCGTCGCCAGCGCCATGGCATTGGCGTCATTCGGCTCACTGACTTCGGCCTGCGCCAGCCAAGATCTTGCAATGACGAAAGGATTTTCGCCTGCAAATATGCCGTCACGCGCGCTCATGCTTGATGCCCCTCCGGCTTTGGCCTAATCCTGCCCAAAAGGTAAGATGGAGAGGGACATGTCAAGCGTTGAACATCAGGGGCTGATGGCTGGCCGCCGGGGTCTGATCATGGGTCTGGCCAATGACAAGTCCATCGCCTGGGGCATTGCCAAGGCCCTGTCCGATCAGGGTGCGGAAATCGCGATCTCCTATCAGGGCGAGGCGATGAAAAAGCGCGCCGAGCCTCTGGCCCGGCAACTGGGCAGCGAAATGCTGTTCGACTGCGATGTTGCCAATGAAGATTCCGTCGCCGCCATGTTCGCCGCCATCGGCGAGACCTGGGGCAAGATCGACTTTCTGGTCCATGCCATCGGCTTTTCCGACAAGGATCAGCTGCGCGGGCGCTATGTCGATACTACCCGCGACAATTTCGCGATGACCATGGATATCTCGGTCTACTCCTTCACCATGACCGCGCGGCTGGCCGCCGAAATCATGAATGAAGGCGGATCCATGCTGACCCTGACCTATTATGGCGCCGAGCGTGTCATGCCGCGCTATAATGTCATGGGCGTGGCCAAGGCGGCGCTGGAAGCCTCGGTCCGCTATCTGGCCGAGGATCTGGGCAAGGACGGCATCCGGGTCAATTCGATCTCGGCCGGGCCGATCAGGACGCTGGCGGCGTCGGGGATCGGGGATTTCCGCTATATCCTGAAATGGAACGAGCTGAACTCCCCGCTACGACGCAATGTCACCCAGGAAGAGGTCGGCAAATCCGCCGTCTATCTGCTATCCGATCTGGGCAGCGGCGTGACCGGCGAGACCCATCATGTCGATGCCGGCTATCATGTCGTCGGCATGAAGGCGGTGGATGCGCCCGATATCGACGTGGTCTCGGGACGCAAGGACGGCTGAGCTGTATCCGCTTTATTCCTATCTTGTCCTCAGTGGGCTGATCACGCTGGCCCTGCTTTCGCCCGGGCCGGCGATCATTGCCGCGATCCAGACCTCGTTTTCGCGCGGGCGCGAGGTCGCCCTGCCCTTCGGGCTTGGCCTTGCGCTTGGCGCCTCGCTCTGGTGCCTGTTCGCGCTGGCGGGTCTGTCGCTGATCTTCAAGGCCCATCCGCCGATCTTCCATGCGGTAAAGATCTTCGGCGGGCTCTATATCCTCTGGGTGGCCTGGCATCTGTGGCGCGCCTCGACCGAGCCGCTTCCCGACGCCGCCGAAAAGAAATTCGGGCGCGGCTTTCTGGGCGGGGTCTTGCTGAACCTGTCCAATCCCAAGCCGGCGCTGTTCTATGCCGCGCTGATTCTGGAACTGTTTCCGGGCCCGCCCAGCTTTGCCGGGAACGCCTCGATCTATGCCGCCGCATTAGGAACCGAGCTGTTCTGGTATACGACCGTGACGATTGGCATGTCGACAGCGCCCATGAGACAGCGCTATTTTGCCGCAAAATTCTGGATCGACCGGGTGGCCGCCGCGGCGCTGTTCATCCTCGGTATTCTGCTGATGGTCAAGCACTGAGAGGACAAGATGAGTGACGCCAACCGCCTGCCCCATGAAAAAGGCTTCCATGTCAGCTGGGATCAGCTTCACCGCGATGCCCGCGCCCTGGCCTGGCGGCTGGACGGCACCGACTGGCGCGCCGTCGTCGCGGTGACGCGCGGCGGCATGGTGCCGGCGATGATCGTGGCGCGCGAGCTGGATATCCGGGTGATCGACACGGTTTCGGTCAAATCCTACAAGGGCGTCGGCGATGAGGCCGGCCAGAGCGAGCTGCGCGTGCTCAAAAAGCCCGATACCGAGCTGATGGGCGACGGCGAGGGCATTCTGGTCATCGACGATCTGGTCGATTCGGGCCGCACGCTGGAACTGATCCGCCAGATGTATCCCAAGGCGCATTTCGGCACGGTCTATGCCAAACCCAAAGGCAAGCCGATGGTACAGACCTATGTCACCGAGGTCAGCCAGGACACCTGGATCTTCTTCCCCTGGGACATGGCGCTGCAATATGTCCGCCCCTATCGCGGCGAAGACTGACGCAATCGAGGGCGCCGCCTGTATTGCGCGATCAGACGCAGGCAACCCGGTTTCGCAAAACGGCTGCCCTGCCCCGGAAAACGCGGGCCGGGCCTGCATTACAGATCGACCGGGTTACGCTGACCGGGCCCGGGGCTTGCCCCAGAAGCGAAGTTACAGAGTGATCTATTCAGATGCATTTCCAGAACCAGGCCCATTTCTCCGATCCTGACAGTTTCCGCCGCGCTCAAGGGGTCAACCTGAACCCGAAAACGGCATTCACGGACCGCAAGGGGAACGTGCTGTTCTACGCCCAGACCGGCGGAATCATGCGCCCGGACCGCCATGAGCTGAAGCCCGGCACCTCGATCTTCAGGTTCGGCAGCAACAGCGATAGTACCGCCAAGGTCGCCGCAGGCAGCTGGTGGATCGAGCGCGAGGAATTCGACAAGATCATCCGCTTCGGAGAAATCCACGGCCTGTCCGTCGGCATGGCCATGCGGGCACTCTGCCTGGTTCCGCCGGAATGGAGCGATGCAACCCTTCTGGTCCGGGCAAATGTCGTCGAACCTCTGCTGGCCTGGCGCGGACTTGGCAATTCGGTGATCACCCCGGCCGATGGCGACGGCCCCCTGGTTCGCATACCCCATCAGAATGACTTCGCCGCAAGGCGGCTCCATCAGCTGTTCATTCCCGGGCTTTATAATGATGCGCAGGTGCGGTCTGCCTTGCAGATTGAAGCCGAGTTTTCGCTCAGCAAATCCGAAGGGGTTCGCGGCTGGGTTTATGTCTGAATCCGCTCACAACCCTCTGACTTGACCCGCCGTGATCGCACAAAATCGCGAGAATGCTTTCTTTTATCGGCTTGTTCGGAACCCCCGGGGGCCGGCAGGGATTGGCTCGACAGATGAGCCCTGCTAGGGCATTCGCAAGACAATCAAGGAGATATCCGTTGCGCCAGCTTCTTCTGACCACCGCCCTGCTGCTTCCCCTTGCCGGTCTGGCGCTTGCCCAGACAGCCGATATCGCCACAGAAGAAGCACCCGTCGCATCAACTCCGGCTGAGGTCGCAGCCCAGAAGGCCGCCAAAGCGGCACGCAGCGCGGCCGAAGCGGCGGCCATTGCTGCCGGCAGCGCCGCCGAGGCTGCGAAGGCCGCCATCGAAGACAAGACCGGCAAGGTCGAGGAAAAGGCCGCGCAGGTCAGCGCCGGAGCGGCTGAGGTCGAAAGCAAGCTGGCCGACAGTGCCGAAGCCCGGGCGGCGCTGCGCGACGAAATGGCCAATAGCGACAAGATCGTGCGCAAGCAGGCGGCCAATGAGCTGCGGGTGGACTGGATCAACGGCGCTCTGGTCAAATCGCCCAAGGGCGAGGATATCGGCCAGGTCCGCGATCTGATCGTCGATGCCGAAAGCGGTCAGATGATCGCCGCGATCATCGGCGTGGGCGGATTGCTGGGGATCGGCGAAAAGCAGATCGCTGTGCCCTGGGATCAGTTGACCGTCAATTCCGACGCCCAGACCATCAGTACGACACTGACCGCCGCCGAAGCGATGGCTGCGCCGAATTATGCGTTCCGCCAGCGTGAAGCCGCCGCCCCCGCAGCAAAGGCCGATGCCGCCCATAGCGGGGATGCGTCTTCCTCTGACAGCGCGGAACCGGCAGGCGAGACCGGCGATGACATGCCCGCCGAAAGCGACGCGGAATCCATCGCCCATTGATGCTTCCCGGCCCCAGGGTCCACAGATTGCAAGGGGATGAATGAAACCGGGGCGGCATTGGGCCGCCCCGGTTTCATGATGCTTGACGCATCGGGCGCGGATCCGGGCCCGGTTCAGCCATTCCCGCGCACGAAACGCGCGGCTTCCTCGGCGGCGCGTTGCAGGGCGCGGGATTTGTTCACGGTTTCCTGGAATTCCGATTCGGGATCGCTGTCATAGACGACACCGCCCCCGGCCTGGATATAAAGCTGGCCGTCCTTGATGACCCCGGTGCGCAGCGCAATGCACATATCCATCTCGCCATTGGCGGCGAAATAGCCGACCGCGCCGCCATAGACGCCGCGTTTTTCCGGCTCCAGCTCGTCGATGATTTCCATGGCGCGAACCTTGGGCGCGCCCGAGACCGTCCCTGCCGGCAGCCCGGCCAGCAGCGCCGAGAGCGCATCCTCGCCCTCGCGCAATTCGCCGACCACATTCGAGACGATATGCATGACATGGCTGTAGCGTTCGATGATGAACTGCTCGGTCGGACGCACGCTGCCGATCTTCGCCACCCGGCCGACATCGTTGCGCCCCAGATCAAGCAGCATGAGATGTTCGGCCAGCTCCTTCTGATCGGCCAGCAGATCGGCCTCAAGCGCGCGGTCCTCGGCCTCATTGGCGCCGCGCGGGCGGGTGCCGGCGATCGGGCGGATGGTGACTTCATTATCGCGCAGACGCACAAGGATCTCGGGGCTGGCGCCGACGATCTGGAAGGCACCCTCAGCCGGCTCCAGGTTCAGGAAGAACATGAAGGGCGAAGGCTTGGTGCGGCGCAGGCTGCGATAAAGCGCAAAGGGCGGCAGCGGGAAATCCAGCGCCCAACGCTGCGCCGGCACCACCTGGAAGATATCGCCGGCCCGGATGTAATCCTTGGCCTTTTCGACCGCCGCCAGATAGCCGTCATGGCTGAAATTCGAGCGCGGCGTCCCGATCTGATCGGAGCGGCCCATTTCGCGCGGCTCATGCGGCATCCGGTCAAGGCTGCGCAGGGCCTCGCTCAGGCGTTCTGCCGCCTGGGCATAGGCCGCGCGGGCCGGCAGGCCGCCATCGTGCCAGACCGGCGCGCAAAGCGTGACCTCGCCCTTCACCCCGTCCAGCACCGCCACGACCGAGGGCCGGGTCAGCATGGCATCGGGCACGCCGATGGGATCGGGGTTGACGCCCGGCAGATGCTCGACCAGCCGGATCATGTCATAGCCGAGATAGCCAAACAGCCCGGCCGCCGCCGGCGGCACGTCCTTGGGCATCTCGATCCGGCTTTCCGCGATCAGCGCGCGCAGGCTGTCCAGAGCCGGTCGGTCATCATCGGTGAAGGCATCCGAATAGCGCGCCTCGCGGTTGATGCGTGCCCGGCCCATGCGGCATTCCCAGATCAGATCAGGCTTCATGCCGATAATCGAATAACGTCCGCGCAGTTCGCCGCCGGTGACGCTTTCCAGAACGAAACTGTTGGGCGCGGCCTCGGCCAGCTTCAGCATCAGGCTGACCGGCGTATCGAGATCGGCCGCCAGCCGCATGGTCAGCAGCTGGTTCCGCCCGACATCCCAGCCGGGCCTGAAGGCTTCGAAATCAGGGGAGATCTGCATGGCTCACATCTGCGCCTCAATGGCGGCGATGGCAGCGCTATTGACGGCGATACCGTTCTGCTGCTCGACCGCGCGGATAAAATAGTCAAAGACATCGCCCTGAAGCGAGGCATCGAGCCGCTCCTCGATCCGCGCGCTGACCTCCTGCGCGGTCTCACCCGACAGATCGGCCGGCCCGACCCGGTTGACCCGAACCAGCGCCACGCGCTGCCCGTCATCGAACATCTCGGTCTCGCCGTCGCTCAGTTTGAAGGCTTCCTCGATCAATGCAGGCGGTGCCGCTTCCAGCCAGCCATCGCGCGTGACCCCGGTTTCGTCATGCCATTGCAGGATCGGCAGCTCCTGCGCGGCATCGGCTGCTGCCGCCGCCAGCGCCGGATCGGCGATCAGATCGGGGCTTGCACCGGGGGCCGGGGCCGGGCCGGCAGCCGGAGCCATACCTTCGGTCTGAACCGGCGGGATGGTTTCGGACACTGCGCGCAGCTTCAGCCTTTCGGCCAGTGACAGCAGCTGACGATGCCCCTCGGCACCGGCCCAGTCGGCGGCGACCTTTTCCTTCACATCGGCAAAGGGGATCAGCGTCGGCGGCACCACCGCATCGAGCTGGAGAGCAAAAATGCCACCATCGTCGAGATCGAAGAGTTCGGGATAATCCTTCTCGCTTACCGAGACCGCACGTTCGCGGAAGGCCGGATAGCCGCCGATTTCGCCGGGCGCGGCCTCAACATCGGCAGTCCATTCGATCTGACCGATTTCGAGATCTGTCTGATCGGCCACCTGCTGCAATGTCGCCCCGCCTGCCAGCAGATCCTCGACCTGCGGAGCCATATCGGCGATCAACCGGCGAGCCCGGTCGGCTGCGGCTTCGGCACGCAGATCCGGCAGCGCTTCCTCGAAGCTGACATCGATCGGATCGAGGATCGCATTCACCGAAATCAGCGCCGGCCCCAGCTCGGTTTCCACCGGACCGATCACGCCATTATCGGCAGCGGCAAAGACCGTCGGTCCGGCCTGACCGAGCTCCGCCTCGCTCATCTCGCCCAGCTCGGTATCGGCAAGGGCAAGCCCGCGCTCGCCGGCGATGGTCTCGAAGCTCTCACCTGCATCGATCCGCTCCTTGGCGGCCTGCGCGGCCTGCGGGCTTTCGAAGACCAGCTGGCTGACCAGGCGCCGTTCGGGCTGGTGATACTCACCCGCCTTGGAATCGTAGAGATCGCGCAGCGCCGTCTCGTCAAGATCGACCTTGTCGGCCAGAATCTCGGGATTGATCCAGACATAGCTGATCTTGCGCATCTCGGGGGCGGTGAAGCGGTCGGCATTGGCCTGATGCCAGGCCTCCAGCGTTGCCTGATCGGCCGGGCGCACCGGGGCGGGCAGATCGGCCACGGTCAGCTCGACCCAGGAAATATCGCGCTTCTCCAGCGCCCAGCCGGTCGAAAGCGCCACCTGCGGCGCCGGCGCACTCACGCCCGAGACCACGGCATCTTGCAAGATCAGCCGCGATTGATCCGCACGGACATCGCTTTCGAATTTTTCTTCTGTCAGGCCCTCACGGCGCAGGGTATCGCCATAAGCGACCCGGTCGAATCCGCCCGGGCCCTGAAAGGCCGGCATGGCAGTGATCACCTTGGCCACGGTTTCGTCGCCGACCGAGACCCCGTAAAGCCGGGCCTCCTCCGCCAGCACGGCAACGACATAAAGCTGTGCCTGAACCGATTGCGGCAGGCCGAGCGCACGGGCCTCATCCAGCGTGATGCGCCGGCCGGCCTGGCGGGACAGATCGTCCATCTGCGCAACCAGAACCCTCCGATAGGTCGCGGCGTCGATCGAGGTTTTCCCGACCGAGCCGATTTCGCTGGTGCCCGAGGAAAAACTGGTGACGCCGAATCCGCCAAGGCCCAGAAGAAGCAGGCCCATCAGGATCCAGACGATGGTGGATTTGCCTTTGGTGCGCAGGCTGGTCATGCGTCTGTCCTTTGTAATCGCTGGGGAGGTTGTAGGGCGGGTGCCTGCGCGCTTCAAGGGCGCGCATGGCGCGAAATCGGGCTGAACCAAAAGCGCCGGCCGTCAATTCCGGCATTTTCGCCATGCCTTCCTCCGGGCTTGACCGAAACCGACCGCAGCATGGCGCCGGCTGGGCCGAAGATATCCACGCGAAGACCGGCCTGATCCATCTTCGCGGCGCCGGACCGTGTGGATTACGCCTGCGGTCATAGGACCGATGTCCTAATTTATCGGATCGGTGCCTGGCGGTTCCAGTCCTTCAGGCCAGAATATGCCTTGAGCCGCCGCGCGAAGTCATAGGCATCCAGGAAATCGGCGAGATGGCTGCGAAGATGATCGTGGCAATCATGATGATATCGCGTCACCGTCGCGTCTTTGATGGCCCTTTCCATCCCGGCCTGCCCCCTGGTCGCTCCCGGGAGATAACGCGCGCCTGCGAATTCGATTTGGCCATTCGGAGATGTCGGCCGTCGCAAGCGCGCCGGGATTGCGAGCGAGAAATGCGCCTTGACATCGTATCGCCAGGGCGCCGGCTTGCGGCGGGCATTGCTCGGATTGTCGAAGATGTTCGCCTTCATCAACTCGGCGCGCAGGACTTCATCATTGCTGATCGCATGGCGTATCGGCCCATGGGAATTGCTTCCATTCCAACGGATGGAGGGCAGCATCAAAACGCGGGCGCAAATACCGTGAAGCCCCAAATGGGACAATCCAGCCGCACATGAAATGCGGCGGGAAAACCACATCTGTCCCCGTGCGAGCGCAGCTGTCCCCGTGCGAGCGCAGCGACAATCGCCGGCTCTCACGACAATTGCCGCGAGATGATCGCGGCCATGTCGCGCCCGATGCCGCGGCAGGTCTCATCCGCGCCGCGATCATGATAAAGCCAGAGCGGCGCGATCCATTCATCCTGAGCCGGCATCAGCTCGCGCAGTTCGGGCGACCAGATCAGGCTGGAGATCGGCAGGAACCCGGCGCAATTGCCCGATTTGATGGCATGGCGGACCATGCTTTCTTCATTGGTGCGGAAGATCCGGCGCGGCGCATCGACATGGCTGAACAGCCAGATCGCCCAGGGCGTGTCATTATTCATCACGTCGATACAGGCGAATTCGAACCGCGCCAGATCCGCCGGCCCCTCCGGCGTGCCCTTGCGCGCGCTGGTCGCCACCAGCGCGATACCGATCCGCCCCAGCCAGCGCACCGCCAGCCGGTCGCCCTCGGGCTCGGCACCGGTGCGGATCACGATGGTGGCCCATCCGACAGATCGACATTGTCCATCTGGCTGCGATAAACCAGCGGCACATCCTTATGCGCCGCCCCGACATGCATCAGTGCCGGCGCGACGAGATCGCTCAGCAGCGGAGCAGCACTGATCACCACCGGCTCGTTCATGCTTGCCTCCAGATTCGCCATCACCCTAGCTCAGCCGGCTGAAGATTGGGTTAACAGCCCTCCGGCTTGACTTTCCGGCACAATGCCCATAATTCCCGGCCTAATTCCCGGAAGGTCAGCCTTCCGGTCCCCGACATTCGCGCGGGGATCGCCCCCCGTCAGCGCGTCGCGCCCACGGGGGCGTTCGTGCATTTCGCACCTGCGCGCACCCGCAACCGGACCCAGGAGGCCCGCATGTTCGAGAACCTTTCCGACCGTCTTGGCGGCGTCTTCGACCGGCTGACCAGGCAGGGCGCCCTGTCCGAGGATGACGTCACCGCCGCCATGCGCGAGGTGCGCACCGCACTTCTGGAAGCCGATGTCTCGCTGCCGGTCGCGCGCAGCTTCGTCAAATCGGTGACCCAGAAAGCCACCGGCGCCGCCGTCACCAAATCGGTCACCCCCGGCCAGCAGGTCGTGAAGATCGTCCATGACGAGCTGATCCGCACCCTTCAGGGCGAAGGCGAGCCCGACGCGCTGCGCATCGACAACCCACCCGCGCCGATCCTGATGGTCGGCCTTCAGGGCTCGGGGAAAACCACCACCACCGCCAAACTCGCCCTGCGTCTGAAGGACCGCGAGAAAAAGCGCGTGCTGATGGCATCGCTCGACACCAACCGCCCGGCCGCGATGGAGCAGCTGGCCATTCTCGGCACCCAGATCGGCGTCGACACCCGGCCGATCGTCAAGGGCGAGAACGCCGGCCAGATCGCCAAACGCGCCAGGCAGCAGGCGACGCTTGGCGGCTATGACGTCTATATGCTCGACACCGCCGGCCGCCTTCATATCGATGATGTGCTGATGGACGAGGTCCAGGCGGTTCGCGATGTCGCCGCACCGCGCGAGACCCTGCTGGTCGTCGATGGCCTGACGGGCCAGGACGCGGTCAATGTCGCCACCGAATTCGACGCCAAGGTCGGGATTTCCGGCGTTGTGCTGACCCGGATGGACGGCGACGGGCGCGGCGGCGCGGCGCTCTCGATGCGGGCGGTGACCGGCAAGCCGATCCGCTTCGTCGGGCTTGGCGAAAAGATGGACGCGCTGGAAGGCTTCGATGCCGAACGCGTCGCTGGCCGCATCCTCGGCATGGGCGATATCGTCGCCCTCGTCGAAAAGGCCCAGCAGGTGCTGGAGGTCGAACAGACCGAGCGCATGATGAAGCGCTTCCAGAAGGGCATGTTCAATATGAACGACCTGCGCAGCCAGCTGGAACAGATGCAGAAGATGGGCGGCATGGGCTCGATCATGGGCATGATGCCGGGCATGCAGAAAATGGCCAAGGCCGCCGAAGATGCCGGCATGAACGACCAGATGATCCGCCGCCAGATCGCGCTGATCAATTCGATGACCCGCAAGGAACGCGCCAATCCCGATCTGCTGCAGGCCAGCCGCAAGAAACGCATCGCCGCCGGTTCCGGTCTGGAAGTATCGGAATTGAACAAGCTGCTGAAGATGCAGCGCCAGATGGCCGACACCATGAAGAAGCTCGGCAAGATGAAGGGCGGCATGCTGAAACAGGCGATGCGCGCCATGACGGGCAAGGATGGCGGACTGCCCGATATGGCCAGTGCCGATCCCGCCAAGATGGCCGAGGCCACCAAGATGCTGCAGGATCCGCGCGGCATCGGCGGCCAGCTCGGCGGTGCCAGCCTGCCCGGCGGTCTCTCGGGCCTTTTCGGCAAGAAATAGGCGATGAGCCAGGCACCGCATCACCCGCAGGGCCTGCCCCTGCCCGACGCGCCGGTCCTTGAGACCGGACGCCTGATGCTGCGCCTCCCCGAGGCCCGCGACCTTGCCGCCTATGCCGCCTTCTTCGCCGATGCCGAGGCTTCGCATTTCTATGGCGGCCCGCTCCTGCCCTATCAGGCATGGGAACGGCTGGCCGGAGACATCGGCCATTTCGCCCTGAAAGGCTTTGGGCGCTTCACCCTCACGCAGGACGGCAAGACCATCGGCGGCTGCGGCATTCTCGATGTGGACGGCTGGCCTGGCCATGAACTCACCTGGTGGCTGCTGCCCGCTGCCCGCGGTCAGGGCCTCGCGCAGGAGGCCTCCCGCGCCGTGCTGAGCTGGGCTGGCCGCAGCCTGGGCTGGCCGCTGGTCGAAACCCATTTCCGCGATGAAAATATCGCCGCCCGCCGCCTGACCGAATCCCTCGGCGGCAGAAAGCAGCGCCGCGAGATCTTCCCCGACGGGATCACCCGCGACATCTACGCCATCCCGACCAGGATCAAGGCAATCGCATGAGCGCCGCTTTCTTCTTCACCCAAATATCCCGGGGGTCCGGGGGCCGCGCCCCCGGCCGGCTTTCGACAGGTGCCGTATGATCGAACTCACGAATACCCCGGAAATTGAAACCGAACGCCTGATCATGCGCGCGCCCAAGGGCAGCGACTGGCCGTTCTGGCTGGCCTTCGCCAGCACAAACCGGGCCCGCTTCGTCGGCGGCGGCAGCAATATCGCGCCCTCCCTTCTCTGGCGCGCCTTCGGCCATGTCATCGGCCATTGGCCGATGCGCGGCTATGGCAGCTTCGTCTTCTCCCTCAAGGGCGGGGACACGCCCCTCGGGATGAGCGGGCCGTGGTTTCCCGAAGGCTGGCCCGAACATGAGATCGGCTGGACCCTCTGGTCCTCCGAAGCCGAAGGCAAGGGCTACGCCCATGAGGCCGCCAGCGCCGCCCGCGATTTCGCCCGCCGCAAGCTCGGCTGGGACAATATCGTCAGCTATATCGACCCGGAGAATGCCCGCTCGATCGCGCTCGCGAAACGGCTGGGCGCGGTCCATGACCCGGATGCGGCGATCCCGAAACCGGATCAGCCCTGCCTGGTCTTCCGCCATCCGAAAGGAGACGCATGATGTCCGCACCTCCCGTCTATGCCCTGAGGACAGGCTGTATATGCCCTGCGAGCTCACAAGCGGGGGCAGGATGACCGATCCCGTCGCCCGCGCCGCGACCCTTCTGAAGGAACATCGCGACAGCATCGACCGGCTCGATGCCATCCTCGTCTATACGCTGGCCGAAAGGTTCAAGCGCACCCAGTCCGTCGGCCTGCTCAAGGCCGAACACGACCTTCCTCCGTCCGATCCGGCCCGCGAAGCCGCCCAGATCGAGCGGCTGGA
>JBKEBH010000064.1:0-5561 GCA_047973065.1 Paracoccus sp. (in: a-proteobacteria)
AGGTCGAATTGGCCTTGTTTAAATACATCAACGGCTTCTACAATCCCAGACGGCGGCATTCAGCCCTTGCCGGGAAAAGCCCCGTGGCCTTCGAGAAAAAGGCCGCATGAAAGAGCAAAGACACCGGCACTTTTCCGAGACAAGTCCATCCGGACGTCGAACCCGATCAAGAGCACCTTCGCCACCGTCCGGCACCGCACGAAGCGCACCAAGGGATGTCTCAGCCGCAAGACCGGCCTCGCCATGGCCTTCAGGCTGATGAGCCCGGCGCAGAAAAAATGGTGAAAGCTCGCTGGACCGACCCGCCTGCCCGAAATCCTCCCGGGGATTGAATCCCGCGACGCCCGCCGCCAAGTTCTAGCCGCCGCCTGATCAGGCGGCACCAACTTTCGCGCATATCTCCCGGCAGGCTATGCCGCACCCAAACGATAAAGGACCGGAATCATTTCCCAGTCCTTTTCATGTGCACGGCGTATATACGCTGTATGCGCGGGGGCTGTTCGGGCAGTGCCCGGGCTCAGCGCGACAGGATCATTCCCATGATCTCGCGGGTGCGGGCGACGATGGGGGCCGAGATGGCTTCGGCACGGATCGCGCCTTCGCCAAGAATCCGGTCAATCTCGGCCGGATCGGCAAGATAGTCCTTCATCTTCGCCGAGATCGGCGACAGCGTTGAGACCGCCAGATCCGCCAGTGCCGGTTTGAAGGCGCCAAAGCCCTGGCCCTCGAACTGCACCAACACCTTATCCTGGGTCTCGCCCGAAAGCGCGGCATAGATATTGACCAGATTGCGGGCCTCGGGCCGGTCCTTTAGGCCTTCCATGCTGCCGGGCAGGGGCTCGGCATCGGTGCGGGCCTTGCGGAACTTCTGGGCAATGGTATCGGCATCGTCGGTCAGGTTGATCCGGCTCATGTCGGAGGGATCGGATTTCGACATCTTCCTGGACCCATCGCGCAGCGACATGACGCGCGTCGCCGGACCCTCGATGATCGGCTGAGGAAGCGGAAAGAAATCAACGCCGTAGTCGTGGTTGAACTTTGCCGCGATATCCCGTGTCAGTTCCAGATGCTGCTTCTGATCCTCGCCCACCGGCACATGCGTCGTGTGATAGGCAAGGATATCCGCGGCCATCAGCGCCGGATAGGCCAGCAGGCCAAGGCTGACGCGCTCGGCATTGGCGCCGCCCTTGTCCTTGAACTGGGTCATCCGGTTCATCCAGCCCAGACGGGCCACGCAGCTCAGCAGCCAGCCCAGCTCGGCATGGGCGGGGACCTGGCTTTGATTGAAGAAGATGGACCGGCTCGGGTCGATGCCCGCCGCCATGAAGCCGGCCGCCGCTTCGCGGGTCTGGCTGCGCAGGGCCTCGGGATCCTGCCAGACGGTGATCGCATGCAGATCGACAAGGCAATAGATCGCCTCGACCCCCTCGTTCTGACGTTCGACAAAGCGCTTGAGCGCACCAAGATAGTTGCCAAGGGTCAGATGCCCGGAGGGCTGGATACCGGAGAAGATACGGGTCTTGGTCGCGTCGGTCATGCCACACCTGCTTGGAAAATGCTCGCTGGTGGCTTAACCCTGCGGGCAAGCGGGCGCAACAGCCCTGAACAGGAGACCGATATGCGCCCCGGATATGACGAATCGCCGATCAACGCCCTGCCGCCGGTGATCTGGCTGCTGGTCCTGCCGATGATCGCATCAGAGATCGTCTTCGGTCTGGGTTCGATCGGGATGATCGGCGGCGCCCAGGGGATCGGGCTGCGCCAGAATGCCATCGACATGACCGCCTATATTCCGCAGGTCACCGTGCGCATGTGGGATCTGGGGACTTTCGATCTGCGCCAGGCGGCGCGGATCCTGACCTATCCTTTCATCCACTGGTCGGTGACCCATGCGCTGTTCGTGATCGTCTTCACTCTGGCGCTGGGCAAGATGGTGGCCGAGCAGTTCCGGCCCTGGGCGGTGCTTGCGCTGTTCTTTGGCGCGGCGGTCGGCGGCGCGCTGATCTATACGATGTTCGGTCAGATCTTCGGGATCCGGCTGATCCCGCTGGTCGGCGGCTATCCGGCGGTTTACGGGCTGGTCGGCGCCTTCACCTTTCTGATCTGGGTCCGGCTGGGGATGGCGCAGGCCAATCGGATGCGTGCCTTCAGCCTGATCGGCATGCTGCTGGTCTTTCAGCTGGTCTTCGGGCTGATTTCGCGCCGCACCGATTACAGCTGGGTTGCCGAAATCGGCGGCTTCGTCATCGGCTTCCTGCTGTGCTTCGTGCTGGTGCCCGGCGGCTGGCGCCGGGCCATGGACACCCTCCGGCGGCGTTAATCGGCCCAGTCCGGGCGCCGCTTTTCCAGAAAGGCGCTGATGCCCTCATCGGTATCCGCCAGCATCATGTTGGCCGACATGGCATCGCCGGCGATCTCATAGGCCTCAGCAAGGCTGTGCTCGAGCTGCTCGGAAAATCCGCGCTTGCCGAGGGCGACGGCCGCCGGCAGCTTGGCGGCGATCTTCTGCGCCAGAGCCATGGCTTCGCCTTCCAGCGTATCGGCGGCGACTGCGCGGTTGATCAGGCCAAGCCGGGCGGCCTCGGTTGCGGTAATGAAATCGCCGCTCACCAGCATCTCGAAGGCCGCCTTGCGTGGAATGGCGCGGGTCAGCGCCACCGCCGGGGTTGAGCAGAACAGCCCGACATCGATCCCGTTCACACCGAATTTCGCCGTCTTCGCGGCAATCGCCAGATCGCAGGAGGCGACGAGCTGGCAGCCGGCGGCGGTGGCCACGCCCTGAACCTCGGCAATCACCGGCTGTGGGAGATTGCCGATCAGCTGCATGAGCTGGCCCGCACCCTCGAACAGCGCGGCATAGCCGGCGCGCCCGCCATCGCGATTGGCCCGCGCCGCCTGCATCTGACGCAGATCATGGCCGGCGCTGAACGCCTTGCCGGAGGCGGCGATGACGATGGCGCGCGTGCTATCCTCGGCGCTGACCGCCGCGAGCGTCGTATAGAGCGTAGCGATCATTTCCGCGGAAAGAGCGTTGAAATTCTGCGGATTGTTCAGCACCAGCCGAACGACATGCCCGGTGTCGTGGCGTAAGATCAGATCTGTCATGATTGCTTCCTCCCAAATCATGGCGCAGCTTAGACGCATTGCAGGCAAGGGGGAACGCATGGGTTTGCAAATGGACGCAGCGGCGCTGAATGCCTTTCTGGCCGAGGATTTCGCCGAGGTTGTATCCGGTTTCAGTATTCTTGAAGTGGATGAGACCCGACTGATCGCCCATATGAAGGTTTCCGGCAGCCATCTGCGCCCCGGGGGAACGGTTTCGGGGCCGAGCATGTTCGGTCTGGCCGATCTGGCGCTTTACTGTGCGATCCTGTCGCGGATCGGCATGAAGGTGATGATGGTGACCACGAATGCCTCGATCGACTTCATGCGCAAGCCCGAGGCCGGGCGCGATCTGCGGGCCGAATGCCGGGTTCTGAAGCTGGGGCGCAATCTGGCAATAGCCGATGCGCTGCTGTTTTCCGAAGGGGTGGACGAGCCGGTCGCGCGCTGTTCCATGACCTATGCGATTCCGCCTGCGCGGGGCTGAAAACACGCTGCAAGGTACGGTATATAGATACCTATTTCACAGGCCATTGATTTTAAACGGCAAATAGGCAATCAGTGCTGTTGACGTGGCGTGGTGGATCGCGGATATACCGACATCTCGAATTTGAACCCCCAAAAGGGCAGCGATATGAACACCTACACCGCGAAACCGGCGGAGATTGAGAAGAAGTGGATCCTGATCGACGCCGAGGGCGTCGTTCTGGGCCGTCTGGCCTCGATCGTTGCAATGCGCCTGCGTGGCAAGCACAAGCCGACCTACACCCCGCACATGGATATGGGCGACAATGTCATCATCATCAACGCCGACAAGGTGCAGATGACCGGTGCCAAGCGCGATGACAAGAAATACTATTGGCACACCGGCCACCCGGGCGGCATCAAGCACCGCACGGCCCGCCAGATCCTCGAAGGCGCTCATCCCGAGCGCGTCGTGACCAAAGCGGTCGAGCGCATGATCTCGCGCAACAAGCTGGGCAAGCAGCAGATGTCGAACCTGCGTGTCTATGCCGGCACCGAGCATCCGCATGAGGCTCAGCAGCCCGAAGTGCTCGACGTCAAGTCGATGAACAAAAAGAACACCCGGAGCGCATAATCATGGCCGAAGACATCAAAACCCTCGACCAGCTCAAGGAAGTGGTCTCGGAAACCGTGGTTGTTGCCAGCGAAGTCGCGGCTGCACCGCGTGAGCCGGTTCGTGACGCCCAGGGTCGTGCCTATGCGACCGGCAAGCGTAAGGATGCGGTTGCCCGTGTCTGGGTGAAGGCCGGTTCGGGCAAGATCACCGTGAACGGCAAGCCGATGAACGAGTATTTCGCGCGTCCGGTTCTGCAGATGATCCTGGGCCAGCCCTTCGACGTTGCCGGCGTTGCCGGTCAGTATGACGTCATGGCCACCGTCACTGGTGGCGGTTTGTCCGGTCAGGCCGGTGCGGTCAAGCACGGCATCTCGAAGGCCCTGCAACTGCATGAGCCGTCGCTGCGCGCCGCGCTGAAAGCCGCCGGCTTCCTGACCCGTGACAGCCGCGTCGTTGAACGCAAGAAATACGGCAAGGCCAAAGCCCGCCGCAGCTTCCAGTTCTCGAAGCGCTGATCCTTTCACGGATCACACAGGATCAGGCGCGGCCCTCGGGTCGCGCCTTTTTCTTTTGCCGGGCGACGTGGCATCGATCTTGCCCGCTTTCCCCGGGTTTCGCGGCAAGCTAAGCTGACCCGACATATGACGAGGTTTGGATGTTTTCCCCTTTCATGGCGACGCTTGGTATGATCTCGACGCTGCTGATCGCAGCGCTGCACCTGTGGATCCTGGTGCTGGAGATGTTTCGCTGGGAGCGTCCCCGCACCCGCGCCATCTTCGGGACCAGCCCGGAATTTGCCCGCGACACGAAAGTGCTGGCCGCCAATCAGGGTCTCTATAACGGCTTTCTGGCCGCCGGGCTGATCTGGGGGCTGGTGCGGGGCGATCACGCCTCGACGCTGTTCTTCCTGACCTGCGTGGCGGTTGCCGGGATCTATGGCGGCCTGACCGGTGTCGCGTCGGATCTTTCTGGTGCAGGCCCTGCCCGCGATCATCGCATTCCTGCTGACGGTGTTGTCCGACACCGCTTCCTGACCGGGCAGGGGGCTGGTTGCGCTTTGGCGACCATGCGGCTTGCCTGATCCTGATCAGGCTTGTCTTGGCCGCGCGGCGGATATCTTCGCTGCATGGGGACGACCCCGGCCATGATGGCGTAGCGTTCGGGACGGCCCGAAGCGGAGGTGCCATGATCTGGCTTCCGTTTCTTGCCGCCGGCCTGCTTGAGGTCGTCTGGGCCTATACCATGAAAATGTCGCAAGGCTGCACCGCGCGGTCTATGTCGCGGCGGTTCTGATCGGCCTGCACTGGCTGCTGGCCCTGAAGATTGTCGCCGGCTGGCCGGTGGTCTGCGTCGGAGCGCTTCTGATCCTGCTGGCGCT